>NZ_JAFLNA010000003.1:0-471179 GCF_017313405.1 Agrobacterium burrii | reverse complement strand
AATAATACAATATATTCATAAATTAATAAAACAATCTATTCGAATAATCTTATAAACTCCATATCCTTTTTGAAGAGCAGAATTTCCGCCTCTTTCGCCCGCGCATCCGGCAGGCGCAGCAGATAGGATGGATGCACCGTGACAAACAGCGTTCGCCCTTCCTGCATGGGAAGAGGGCGGCTCCGAACGTCGGTGACTTTCTCCTTGCCACCGGTCAGCGCATAAAGCGCCGTCGCGCCCATGGCGACGATGAGCTTCGGCTGCACCAGTGCAATTTCCTGGTTCAACCACCAGCGACATTGCTGCACCTCACCCGCATCCGGCCGCTGGTGAATACGCCGCTTGCCACGTGTTTCATATTTGAAATGCTTGACGGCATTGGTGACGTAAAGCCGCCTGCGATCCACGCCGATCTCGCCGAGCGTCCGGTCAAAGAGCTGACCAGCAGGGCCGAGGAAAGGTTTTCCGGCAAGATCTTCGTGATCGCCAGGCTGCTCGCCGACGATCATAACATCAGCATCCTGCGGCCCCTCGCCAAAAACAGTTTGCGTCGCCTTGCAATGCAGCGGGCACCGCGTGCATTGGCTTGCCTGCCGCCTCAGAGAGGAAAGCGAATCTTCCGGTTCCGGCGACAGGACCTCCTCCCGTGCCGCGGCGGCAACGGCTTGCAAGCGGTGGTGAAACGGCTGCGGCTGGGTTGCGGCCTTGGCCGCCATATCAAGCACCCGCGCCTCCGCCCCCAGAATGAGGCCGGGAATTAGATCCGCTTCCGGCAGGTTCTTCCAGTATTTTTTCGGCATCTCCGCCGTCATCGCCTTGATCTTCAGGCGGGCCGGATTGAATATATTGGCATAATAGGTCCGCCAGAGATCGTCCGTCTCGTCTGTCAAATCGGGTTTGGCGGCGGCCTCCCGCGATGTTTGCAGCACGCTTCCATCCCATCGCGCAAAGCCTTTCGGCGTTGCGATCAGCCAGTCCATGTCAGTGAACCGCCGCTGGAAAAACGGGGCCTCGCGCTCGACAATGAAATGATCCGGCTCGAACCAGGCGACGAAGCGCCGTCGCCCGCCCTGCCCCTGCGGTAAGGGTAACTCCTTGAAACGAACGAAGGCTGTCATCTTGTGACAGTCACGACGGACGGATTTTTCGAGCAATCGCGCTTGTGAAACATCCGGATCGGACTTGAACCGCAGCAGAGCCCGATCCTGCCTAAGCCGCCACAGCAGCCGATAGAGCAGCGCGAAACGGCCCTTCTCGCTGTGGCAGATCACCGCCTGCGCCAGTGCCACGAAGGCGGCCGGAACGGAAACCTGCGTTTCACCAGCCTTGGGCGTCGGCAACGGCGCACCGGCAAAATCCAGCAGTCCCGCCTCATCGTCCCGCAGCCGCCAGTCAATCGCCTCCGGCGGCACATCGGCGGCAAGCGCCGAACGCGCCGCATCACGCCACTCGCCAAAATCGCCCCGTCCTTCCAGAACCGGGCCGTACATCACAACAGCGACAACTGTTCGGGCTGCGGCGCAAACATCGCCCGCAGATCCGGCCGTTCAGTCAGTTTGCCCGGCGTCCAGCCATCCGCGACGATAAAGGCCTTCACCTTTTTCAGGGACACCCCAAAACGGGCAACATCCTCCAGCCGTACCCGCCGAAACCGCCGTGATGACAGGATGGAAGCGACCGTCTTGGTGCCGAAACCGGGCACGCGCAGCAGCATTTCCCGATCCGCGGCATTCACATCCACCGGAAAACGGTCGCGATTTTTGAGCGCCCATGCCAGCTTTGGGTCGATATCGAGATCGAGCATGCCATCGCCGCCGATCGCGGTTATTTCGCCGATGTCAAAACCGTAAAAACGGTAAAGCCAGTCCGCCTGATAAAGCCTGTGCTCACGCATCAAGGGCGGCTTGATCAGCGGCAGGTTTTTCGAGGAATCCGGAATGGGGCTAAAGGCCGAATAATAGACGCGCCGCAGACCATAACTGCCATAAAGCCGGGCGCTGGTGGAGAGGATGGTGCTGTCGTCAGCGCCGTCAGCCCCGACGATCATCTGCGTGCTCTGCCCGGCGGGCGCGAAGCGCTTGGTCCGGCGCGTCCGCACCGTCGGCTCGCCCGCCTCCTCGATCTTCAGACGGATATCGGCCATGGAGCGGCGAATATTGGCAGGCTGCTTTTCCGGCGCAAAGCGACCAATACCGCTATCGGTCGGCAATTCGATATTGATCGACAGCCGGTCCGCGTAGAGCCCCGCCTCCTCTATGAGCTTTGGCGATGCTTCAGGGATCGATTTCAGATGGATATAACCGCGAAAGCCATGCGTAACACGCAGTTCCCGCGCCACGCGCACCATCTCTTCCATCGTATGATCCGAGGAGCGGATAATGCCGGAGGACAAAAACAGGCCCTCAATATAGTTGCGCCGATAGAACTCCAGCGTCAGCCACACCACCTCCTCGGCGGTAAACCGCGCCCGCTCGACATTGCTGGAAGAGCGGTTGATGCAATAGGCGCAATCATAGATGCAGAAATTGGTGAGTAGGATTTTCAGGAGTGAGATGCAGCGCCCATCCGGCGCATAGGCATGGCAGATGCCCGACCCCTCCGTTGAACCCAGTCCGCCTGATACTGCGGAGTTGCGTTTCGTCGTGCCGCTGGAGGCGCAGGACGCGTCATATTTCGCCGCGTCGGAGAGAATGGCAAGCCGTTGCCTGATTGACTTCTTCATATTAATGTTCACTATATGTTCCATTGAAAAATGTCAATCATGTCGACTAAGCCAATGAATAATTGCGGAAATTTCACCGGCTCAAATTTGCTGGCATTTCGCTGTCCTCTTCTGATATAGTCGGCTCAGTTTTGATTTTGGCATGGTTCCGGAGTTCCTCTCCGGAACCTGTTTCTTTTTGTGTCTGCAAGTAAAGCGACCGGAATGCGAAGGATAAAAAAATGGTAGAAAAAGTACCGATGACTCAGGGTGGATTCGTCAAGCTGCAGGAGGAGCTGCGCGTTCGCCAGCAGGAGGAGCGTCCCCGTATCATCGAGGCAATTGCGGAAGCGCGCGCCCATGGCGACCTTTCGGAAAATGCCGAATACCACGCTGCCAAGGAAGCCCAGAGCCATAATGAAGGCCGCATCACTGAACTCGAAGACCTGACCGCGCGCGCGGAAGTCATCGACCTTTCCAAGATGTCCGGCTCCAAGATCAAATTCGGCGCCACCGTCAAGCTGGTGGACGAGGATAGCGACGAGGAAAAGACCTACCAGATCGTCGGCGATCAGGAAGCCGATGTGAAGGCTGGCCGCATTTCCATTTCCTCGCCGATTGCCCGCGCCCTCATCGGCAAGGAAGTCGGTGACAGCATCGAAGTCAACGCACCGGGCGGCGCCAAGGGTTACGAAATCCTCGCCGTACAGTGGGGCTGATTGCTCTCGCAGGCCATGCATCCTCTCGGATGCATGGCGCTCTGACGCGCTGAAGCCAATTAGCCGGAACAACGGAAGCTCATCTTGCCCCACGTCAGTCTGAAAGATGTGCAGGTGCTTGCACCGAACTTCAAGCGCAGGCTCTCCGGCGTTACCTCTACCATCGTACAGCTCATTCCGGTGCAGAATCGGCTGGGACAGAAAGTGGCCGTCATCGGCCCCGGCCTGCCGCCACATCTGCCGCATGTGCGTTTCCGCGATCTGTGGCGTCTCTGGCAAAACGGGCCGTTCGGCGGCCCCCGCATCTGGCACGCCCGCCGCAATCTTGAAATGCTGCCAGGCATTTTCATGCGCGATGTATTGCGCATGAAGATAAAGCTGCTCTTCACCTCGGCCGCGCAAAGACGGCATTCCGCCTATACCCGCTTTCTGATTTCGAAGATGGACGCGGTGGTCGCAACCAGCGGCCGTTCCGGCTCGTTTCTGGAAGTCCCACATAGCGTCGTGATGCATGGCGTCGACACCGATCTGTTTCATCCGGCGGAAGGCCCCGAGGACACGATCGCCTCAACCGGCCTGCCGGGACACTATCTGATCGGCTGCTTCGGACGCGTGCGCCACCAGAAGGGCACCGATCTCTTCGTGCGCGCCATGATCGAGCTTTTGCCATACTATCCTGAATGGACGGCCGTGGTTTCCGGCCGCGTGACAGCGGAACACAAGGCCTTTGGTGACAAGCTCCAGGCCGATGTCGCGGCAGCCGGCCTTTCCGACCGCATCGTGTTTCAGGGCGAAGTTGATGACATCAAACCCTGGTACAGACGGCTGACGCTCTATGTCGCGCCGTCGCGCAACGAGGGTTTCGGGTTGACGCCGCTCGAGGCCATGGCCTCGGAAACATCAGTCGTTTCCAGCAATGCCGGCGCCTATGAGGAAATGATCGTCAAGGGCAAGACCGGCATGGTGGTCGAAGCGGGCGACTATGAATCGCTCAGGGATGCGATAAAGCCCTATCTTGCCGATCCGGCTCTGGCCAAGAGCCATTCACTCGCCGGGCTTGCGCATGTGCGCACGGCATTCCCGCTGGAAAAAGAGGCGACAAGTCTCGGTGCGGTCTATGACGCGCTACGGCGCGGATAACGCTCAGCAAAGCAGTTGCAAAGCCCGCCGTTCAGATTTCCACGAGACCGACGCGCTTGACCTGACGGATGGTCAGCATCGTGCGCACCGTATCGACATTCTCGTCCGCCGTCAGAACCTCGATGACGAAATCCTGAAACTCGGTGAGGTTTCTGGCGATGCAATGCAGCAGGAAATCACTTTCGCCAGACACCATCCACGCCTGGCGCACCAGCGACCAGCCAGCGGTCGCCGCCGCAAAGGCCTTCAGATTGCTGTCCGACTGGCGTTTGAGGCCGACCATGCAGAAGGCGACGAGGTCAAAACCGAGCTTCGGCGCGTTCAACATGGCGTGATAACCCTCGATTACGCCGGCTTCTTCCAGCTTGCGGACGCGCCTGAGGCAGGGCGGCGCGGAAATACCGACCCTTTCGGCCAGCTCCACATTGGTCATGCGCCCGTCACGCTGCAATTCGCGCAGGATTTTCAGATCGATGGCATCGAGGTCGACGCTGGTCACGGAGAGGTTCCTCGTTAATCAGGGGAACTTCCTTGTACTATTCGGTACAGGATTCGCAACAATATGCCGCCAGCCGGACACAAAATTGCGTGTGCATCCACAACTGCCTTGTTGGTAACGCAAGGCTGCCCTTGAATAAAGACACTAGACAACCTTAAATACCGGGCAACGAAGGGGTTGCGGCCCGTCCGCCGCTCTGCGGCTGGAAGGCCCCTTACCGAAAGACCCCGTTATTGAAAGGATTGTTTCCATGTCTGCCCGCCATACCAAGGTATTGATCATCGGCTCTGGTCCCGCCGGTTATACGGCGGCCATCTACGCGGCCCGCGCAATGCTGAAACCGGTGCTGATTGCCGGCATGGAACAGGGTGGCCAGCTGATGATCACCACCGATGTGGAGAACTATCCGGGCTTTGCCGATCCGATCCAAGGCCCCTGGCTGATGGACCAGATGCTGAAGCAGGCCACACATGTGGGCGCGGAAATCGTCAGCGACCTCGTCACCGAAGTTGATACCACCACCCGGCCTTTCGTGGTCAAGACCGATTCCGGTCAGGTCTGGACCGCCGACACGCTGATCATCGCCACCGGCGCCAAGGCCAAGTGGCTCGGCATCGAAAGCGAACAGCAATTTCAGGGTTTTGGCGTTTCCGCCTGCGCCACCTGCGACGGTTTCTTTTACCGCAACAAGGATGTGATCGTGGTCGGCGGCGGCAACTCCGCCGTGGAAGAAGCGCTCTATCTCGCCCATATCGCCAAATCCGTGACAGTCGTGCACCGCCGCGACAGCTTCCGCTCGGAAAAAATCCTGCAGGAACGCTTGTTCGCCAAGGAAAACGTCAAGATCCTCTGGAACACGGAAATCGCCGAAATCACCGGCGCACCCGCCAAGCCGCCCATGCCGCCCTCCGTCTCAGGTGTGCGGCTGCGTGACACCAGAACCGGTGTCATCAGCGACACGCCCATCGACGGCGTCTTCGTCGCCATTGGTCACGCGCCGGCAGTCGAGCTGTTCAAGGGCAAGGTGAAGCTGAAAGACAACGGCTACATGTGGACCGCGCCCGATTCCACGGCGACCGACGTGGAAGGTATCTTCGCAGCCGGCGACGTGACCGACGACATTTACCGCCAGGCGATCACCGCCGCCGGCATGGGCTGCATGGCGGCGCTGGAAGCAGAACGCTATCTCACCGCACAACAACCGCTCGCGGTTGCAGCGGAATAACCGAAAGGCAGGATAGGCATGGCAATGCCATTGGACTGGGATAAACTGCGCATTTTTCATGCCGCAGCCGAAGCAGGGTCTTTCACCCACGCTGCCGACAAGCTGCATTTGTCCCAGTCGGCCATCAGCCGTCAGGTCAGCGCGCTGGAGCAGGATGTCGGCGTCAAGCTGTTCCATCGCCACGCTCGCGGTCTGATTCTTACCGAGCAGGGCGAGTTGCTGTACCGCACCGCCCATGACGTGCTGCTGAAGCTCGAAACGGTGAAGATGCAGCTGACCGAAACGACGGAGAAGCCGAGCGGCAAGCTGCGCGTGACGACCACGGTTGGTCTCGGCCAGGGCTGGCTGACGGACAAGGTGCAGGAGTTCCTGCAACTCTATCCGGAAATGTCGATCCAGCTCATCCTCGACAATGAGGAGCTGGACGTGAACATGCGTCACGCCGATTGCGCCATCCGCCTGCGCCAGCCGCAGCAATCGGACCTTATCCAGCGCAAGCTGTTTACAGTGCATATGCACGTCTATGCCGCGCCGTCTTACATCAATCGCCACGGCGAACCCCAGTCGATCGAGGATTTAGACAATCACCGCATCATCTCGTTCGGTGAACCAGCGCCCAACTACCTGCTTGATGTCAACTGGCTGGAGAATGCCGGTCGCTCCTCAGACAACACGCGCATTCCGCATCTGCAGATCAACAGCCAGACCTCGATCAAACGCGCCTGTCTGCTGGGAATAGGCATAGCCTGTTTGCCGGATTACATTGTCGGCCGCGATCCGGGATTGATCCAGCTGTCGCTCGCCGCAGATATTCCCTCGTTCGATACCTACTTCTGTTACCCGGACGAGATGAAAAACGCAGCAAAACTGAAAGCCTTCAGAGACTTTGTCGTGGCAAAAGCCCGAAACTGGAATTTCTGACGTTTAAATAGGCCGGCACCATAAAAAATCATACTAATTCAGACGGTTGATCTGTCTGGCGCGGTCGCGCGCCAGACCTTTTGCCAACCAGCATTGCACATAAAATATACCGGAAATATCGAGGCCTGCATCATGCGCATGCCTGACCTGCACAAAAAAGAGTTGTTTCGTGCACAAATAAGCATCATATCGCACTCAGCTGATGCACACGGTGGCTTTTCCTCCCAGTTCCACCGCATCAGCTGTTCCCCTCTGGAGGTTTTTGACCTTCACACTTAAAGGGCCCTGGATCTATCCGGCGGCCCTCTTTTTTTACCCGCAAGAATTTTCCCCAATTTGGCGAAATATCGCACGATGCAACCTTGTTTTGCATTATTAGCGCTCCCATATTTTAGTTGGCTGTCACGCTCCCATAAGGCACGAGACAGCTGTTCCCCTCTGGAGGTTTTAACCTTCAAACTTATCGGGCCGCGGAGACATCCAGCGGCCTTCTTTTTTGGGAAGAGCTCCCGCCCCCCTAACAGGCCTCACGGATACGTGATTTGTATATCGTAAATCATCGATATAAATATCGTTCATGCCAGATATTGAAGAAATACCGATGAACCCGGAGGAAATCCTCAAAGCTCTTTCGCACCCCGCAAGGCTGAAGTTCCTTGAATGGCTGAAAAGCCCCGAAAGTCACTTCTGTCAGGACCACCCGCTCAGCATGGGTGTGTGCGCCAACCAGTTCCAGATCAGCGGCCTGTCACAATCCACCGTCTCGTCGCATCTGGCGGTGTTGCAGGCAGCCGGCCTGATAAGGTCGAAGAAGGTCGGGCAATGGGTGTTTTTCGAACGCAACGAGGAAACCATCGACGCGTTCCGCAAATATCTGCACGCGAATCTCTGAGCCTCCCAAGCTTTGAGCCCTGGGGTGCCGAACCGGAAACCACCAAACGGTTTTCAGTCCGGCACCCAGACCGAAAGACAGCGCGCCTTAAGCGCAATTTCGCCAACCGACCAGAAAGTGAAGTCGCATGACCAGTCTTTTCGAACCGGCACAGGCCGGCGATATCGCACTCGCCAACCGTATCGTCATGGCTCCCCTGACCCGCAACCGTTCGCCGGGCGCAATTCCCAACAACCTCAACGCCACCTATTACGAGCAGCGCGCCACAGCCGGGCTGATCGTCACAGAGGGCACGCCGATTTCCCAGCAGGGTCAGGGCTATGCGGATGTTCCGGGCCTCTACAAGCAGGAAGCCATCGAGGGCTGGAAGAAGATCACCGACGGTGTGCATTCGGCCGGTGGCAAGATCGTCGCGCAGATCTGGCATGTGGGCCGCATTTCGCATACCTCACTGCAGCCGCATGGCGGCCAGCCCGTCGCTCCTTCCGCCATCCCCGCCAAATCGAAGACCTATATCATCAATGATGACGGCACCGGCGCTTTTGCGGAAACCTCCGAACCGCGCGCGCTCACCATCGACGATATCGGCCTCATCCTTGACGATTACCGCAGCGGCGCCCGTGCCGCGCTGGAAGCTGGTTTCGACGGCGTCGAAATCCATGCCGCCAATGGTTATCTGATCGAGCAGTTCCTGAAATCCAGCACCAACCAGCGCACCGACGACTATGGTGGCTCGATCGAGAACCGCGCCCGCTTCCTTCTGGAAGTGGTGGATGCGGTTACGGAAGAAATCGGCGCAGGCCGCACAGGTATCCGCCTCTCCCCCGTCACGCCTGCCAACGATATTTTCGAGGCCGATCCGCAGCCGCTCTACAATTATGTGTCGGCTGAACTCGGCAAGCGCAATCTCGCCTTCATCCACGTCGTCGAGGGTGCAACGGGTGGCCCGCGTGATTTCAAACAGGGCGACAAGCCCTTTGATTACGCCGCCTTCAAGGGCGCTTATCGCAATGCCGGCGGCAAGGGCCTGTGGATTGCCAATAACGGCTACGACCGTGCAAGCGCCATCGAAGCCGTGGAAAGCGGCAAGGTCGATGCTGTGGCCTTCGGCAAGGCCTTCATCGCCAATCCGGATCTGGTGCGCCGCTTCAAGAACGATGCACCGCTGAATGAGCCGAACCAGCCGACCTTCTATGGCGGCGGTGCAGAAGGCTATACCGACTATCCCGCGCTCGGCTGATCATTGACAAAGCCAAACGCCGCACTGCTTCTCCGCAGTGCGGCGTTTTGCGTTTCAGGATGCGGCGCGCGCCTGCCGCGCGGCGAAATCGGAAAACGCACCCATGACAAAGGCATTGGCCACATGCAGCGCCTGCAGAAAGCCATTGCCCGTTTCCCGGCCGATGCTCATCAGCGCCACCTGCAGGCAATAGAGGGCGAGCAGCGCCAGCGCACGTTTGAGGTTCGGCCGCAGATCATCGTAACGCAGCGCAAGGACCACCAGCGACGCGATGGGGACGGCGATAAACATGCCAAGCCCCTTGTGCACCGAAAGCAGCGACCCGTCATAATAGATCGACAGCCCCGCCAGCAGCACCTGTGCAAAAATCAGCACCGGCACGCCTGCCGAAATCACAGCGAACACGCGACGCCGAGCTGAAATCCCATTTGCCGCGGTTGCCATCACACCGTGCCTCCTGCATCCGCCGGATGATGGAGGCTCGCCGGTTGCTGCACCTGCGCGAGGCAGCCGAGGCTCGCCAACGTCGCCGAGACGGCTGCATCAATCGGCGTCCGTGGTTCCGTTCCGAGAAAATCCGCAAGCTTGCGGTTGCTCATGCGGATCGGCATCTGCCAGAGATATTGCATTTCCAGCACTTCGCGAAACAGGGGAACGAAGGGCGCGGCCAGCTTTATGCCCGGCCAGAAAAGCCTCCGCATCTTGACCGGGTGACCAACGACCCGCTCGATCGCCGCAACCAGTTGCAACCCGTCGAAATCCCAGAAACCTTCCATGTGATAAACGGCGAAAGCCGGTAGTTCGTCCGAGCGGTCGAGCAACCGGCCGATCGTCTCCGCCACATCAGGCAGATAGGCCCATTGATGTCCGGCATGGGGTGCCGCAGGGTTCTGAACACTGCGGACAGGCTTGCCCGGTCGCACCAGCATCTGCGAAAACCAGTTGTTTTTCGCGTCTGGTCCGAAAAAATCCCCGGCGCGGACAATCAGCACCGGTACGCCGCGCATCGACGCCATCTTCAGCCGCCGCTCCATCTCCACCCGCAACGCACCCTTGCGGGTGAAAGGTTTTTGCGGGCTGTCTTCCGTCAGGAGCGGAAAAGCGTCCGGGCCGAAATTATAGACGCTGCCGGGAAACACGATCCTCGCCCCACAAGCCTCAGCCGCCGCGATGGTGTTGTCGAGCATCGGCAGCACCTGCCTGTCCCAGTTGCGATATCCCGGAGGGTTGACCGCATGGACGATGAGCGTTGCCCCTTTCGCGGCCTCCACCACGTCCCGTCGGTTCAGCGCGTCGCCGGTCACACGCTCGATACCGTCCGACGCACCGGATGATGCTTGCTGGCGCGTCAGCGCCCTCACCTGCCAGCCGCGTTGCAACAGCATCTTCGCAACATGGCTGCCGACGCCGCCATTCGCCCCGACAATCAGCGCCAGAGGCTTGTTATTCTCTGCTGTATTTGCGTGGTTTTCATCTATCATGACCAACACTCCGTTTTCTGGCTGGAGTATCGTTCCGTCGCGCGATATACGAAATTGTCGAAATGAGTGGAGCAGGTATACAAAAAATTTATGATCAAGAGCCGGGATGTCAGTTGGGATTTTTACCGCACCTTCCTCAGCGTGCTGCGCGACGGCTCGCTGTCTGCGGCCGCGCGTGAACTGGGCATTACACAACCGACTGCGGGGCGCCATATCGGCGCTCTGGAAGAGGCGGTCGGTTTTCCGCTGTTCATCCGCTCACCGCACGGGCTGATGCCGACGGAAGCTGCCCTTGCGCTCCGGCCCTATGCGGAAAATCTCGCAGCGACAGCGGCAGCGCTCATGCGGGCGGCCTCCGGCGAAGTCGGCAAAATCGAAGGCACAGTGCGCATCAGCGCGTCTGACATCATCGGCGTGGAAATGCTGCCGCCCATCATCGCGGTCATGCAGGAAATTCACCCGCGGCTCGAGATCGAGCTTTCGCTATCGGATACGCTGGAAGACCTTTTACGGCGCGAAGCCGATATCGCCATCCGCATGACCGAACCGCAGCAGGATGCGATCGTCATGCGCTACATCGGCAATTTCCGTCTGGGCTTTCATGCGACGCGCGACTATCTGGCGAAAGCCGGCATTCCAAAGGTCATGGAAGAATTAAACGAGCACCGGATGGTCGGTTTCGACCGCAAGACGCCTTTCATCAGGGCGGCCATTCAGCGAATGCGCGCCCTTGATCCGGAAATACCCGACATTGAAGACATCTGCTTCGAAATCCGCGCCGACAGCAATCTCGCCCAGCTTGCCATGATCCGCGCCAGCGCTGGCATCGGCGTCTGCCAGATCGGTCTCGCGCGCAAGGATCCTCGGCTGGTGCAGGTTCTTCCTGGTATAGACATCCCGCTGCACACCTGGGTGGCGATGCATGAAAATCTGAAGACCTCGCCGCGATGCCGTGCCGTGTTCAGCGCCCTCGTCGAAGGCCTGAAGGCGCATCTCAAGGAGACCGATCCGGGCGCTCCGCCGCAGCGGCGTTAGGATTACTCGAGAACGGGTTGCCGAGCGGGTCTCGTCCGCGATGACTTGAAAACCAACTGGCGGAACATGGAAGATGATGCGGATTTCGCCGGAAATGCCGGCTCTTTCATCAAAACGGTCTGGCCGGCGGTAAAGTCTTGTCCACGACCTCGGCTTCCGGCCGGTCGCCGCCCTGGCTATATTCTTCATGCCATTGGCCGCGTTCGTCCTGATAGCTGATTTCCTCATCATCGCCGCCCACCTGCTGTTCGGCGGCAACGATGCGCGCAGCCTCGACGGCATCCGCATAGGAAGGGAATGTTTCGGAATAAGCGCCGTTCATGCGGTAGGCGAAGCCACCGTCATGTTCCACGACTTCATACACCACTTTGGTCATGCATGTTCCTCCTGTTTCAGTCGGCGACATGGCAACCACAACCGCGCTTCAAGCATTGCACCCGACAGGGGACAACACGGCATGAGCAGCATGTCCTTGACGGCACCACTATCCTACCAAAAGCACTCAAGCGCAAATCCTGCTTGATCTGAGGGACGATACGTCACAGCCTGCGACTATCAGGGGAAGGGAAATCGATGGTGGGTTCTATTCTGAAGCAGGAGCGCATATTGCTGCTGGCGATACCGGCAGCAATCGCCGCCTATATGGCCGAACATGCAATATTCGAGGGCGGGAAAACGGCATCGCTCATCGCCGCGATCGCCCTGATCGGGCTCATCGTTCTGGTCTCGATGCGAGTTGCCCGTCACGCCGAAATCCTCGCCGCCAAAGTCGGCGATCCCTATGGCACGATGATCCTGACGCTCTCGGCGGTGGCGGTGGAAGTGCTGATCCTCGCCATCATCATGAATGAATCCAATTCGCCGACGCTGGTGCGTGATACGATCTATTCCGCCGTAATGATCGATATCAACGGCATTCTCGGCCTCGCCGCCCTCCTCGGCGGGCTGCGCCACGGCGAACAGTCCTATAATGACGATTCCGGCAGGACCTACGGCGTGATGATCCTCACCGCCATGGGCATCTCGATGATCGTGCCGGAATTCATTCCGGAACAGAGCTGGCACGTCTATTCCGCCTTTACCATCGTCGCGATGATTGCGCTTTATGCCCTGTTCCTGAAAATGCAGGTCGGCCCGCACAGCTATTTCTTCAGCTATGCCTATCCCCGCAAGGCGCATCCAGCCGGTCAACCATCGAACAACCATGCCGAGGAAGAGGACGAAGGCAGCGTGCCGCTCTCCATCGGCCTCATTATCGCCGGCGTGGTGCTGATCGGCGTACTGGCGGAATTCATGTCGAGCTTTTTAAGCGTCAGCCTTGAAGGCACTAACGCGCCACCGGCGCTGATGGCCGTGGTGGTGGCGACGATTTCGGCATCGCCGGAAATCCTCACCGCGCTCCGCTCAGCCTTGCGCAACCGCATGCAGGCCGTGGTCAACATCGCCATGGGCGCATCACTGTCGACAGTCATTCTCACCGTGCCTGTCATGGAAGGCATTGCACTTTACACCGGCCAGCCCTTCATCATGGCGATGACGCCGGTTCAAACCGTGATGGTCTTCATCACCCTCATCGCCGCCGCCATCAATCTCAATGACGGTGAAACCAATGCGATTGAGGGTATGACGCATTTCATCCTCTTCGCCACCTTCATCATGCTGCTGTTTCTCGGGCTTTAAACGAAAAAAGCCCGGCATTGCTGCCGGGCTTCCTTCAAGACTGTATCAACCGATCAGCGGCAATCGGCGCAGAAGCGCTGAATGCGCTTGCAGGCCTCTTCCAGCAGCGTTTCCGACGTAGCGTAGGAAATGCGGAAGTTCGGGCCAAGGCCGAAAGCCGATCCCTGCACGACGGCGACGCCTTCGGCTTCCAGAAGCTCGGAGACGAAATCCACATCCGACTCGATGACCTTGCCCGACGGCGCGGTCTTGCCGATCAGGCCGGCGCAGGACGGGTAGACGTAGAATGCGCCTTCCGGCGACGGGCAATTGATGCCCTTGGCCTGGTTGAGCATGGAAACGACGAGATCACGGCGACCTTCGAAGATTTTCTTGTTGGCAGGAATGAAATCCTGCGTGCCGTTCAGCGCCTCGACAGCCGCCCATTGCGCAATCGAGCTGGCGCCCGAAGTCTGCTGGCCCTGGATCATGTCCATGGCCTTGATCAGCGGCAGCGGGCCGGCCGCATAACCGATACGCCAGCCGGTCATGGCATAGGCCTTGGAGACGCCGTTCATCGTCAGCGTGCGGTCATAGAGCGCAGGCTCCACCTCGACCGGGGTGACGAATTTGAAATCGCCATAGGTCAGGTGCTCATACATGTCGTCCGTCAGCACCCAGACATGCGGATGCTTGACCAGCACGTCCGTCAGCGCCTTCAGCTCGTCATGCGAATAAGCGGCACCCGAGGGGTTGGAAGGCGAGTTGAAGACGAACCACTTTGTCTTCGGCGTAATCGCCTTTTCCAGCGCTTCCGCGGTCAGCTTGAAATTGTCTTCAAGCGTGGTGTCGACGAATACAGGCGTGCCGCCGCAGATCGCCACCATTTCCGGATAGCTGACCCAGTAAGGCGCGGGAATGACGACTTCGTCACCCGGGTTGAGGGTGGCCATGAAGGCGTTGAAAAGGATCTGCTTGCCGCCCGTGCCGACAATCGTCTGCTCCGGCTTGTAGTCGAGGCCGTTTTCGCGCTTGAACTTGTCGGCGATGGCCTTGCGCAGTTCCGGAATGCCGGAAACGGGCGTGTATTTCGTTTCGCCGCGCTTGATGGCCTCAATGGCCGCTTCCTTGATATTTTCGGGCGTATCGAAATCCGGCTCGCCGGCGCCAAGGCTGATCACATCGCGGCCCTTCGCTTTAAGCTCGCGGGCTTTCTGGGTAACAGCGATGGTGGCGGATGGCTTTACGCGGGAGAGAATGTCGGCAAGGAAGGCCATTTTTAATCGGTCCTGTTGTGGTTGACATCGACAGAGGCTGGGGCAGAGGCTGAAAAACTTGTCATCTGCGGCATTTTCTATGTCGAAAGACTGGCCTTCTTTCAAGGTCAAAAGCCGGCTTATGTGCCGTAGCGGAGAATTTAACCTTCCTTAACCCGGAAGTAACGCTTGATACGCTACATTCGCGAGCCTAGGGGTCGTGTCTCTATAGCTGGTTGAAAAATGGCGCCCAAAAGCATCTTTTCCAGTCTTGTCCGCGAGGTCGATGGCACATGGTCCACGGCCTACCAAACATTCAACCTGAAATCGGCCCTGCAGCCGATCTTTCGCCGAACGACGAGCGGCGCGCTCGACATCGATTCCTTCGAAGGTCTGGTACGGCCCCATCGCAATGGCGAACCGGTGACGCCAGGCGAGTTCTTCTCGCTGGTGGAGCCTGACGATATCGAGAATATCGACAGCATCCTGCGCACGATCCACATTCTCAATACCGGCAGGCTCAACCGTTCCCGCGCCCGCATCTTCGTCAACTTCCATCCGGGCCTGTTCCAGACCCCCGCCAAGATGCGGCAGGAAGTGGAGCGCATGCGGCTTACCGCCCACGAAGCCGGCATGACGGCAGACCGCATCGTCTGCGAAATCTCCGAGAAAAAAGCCTCCGACACGCAGATGGTCGCAGACTTCGCCTACCACATGCACGACATCGGCTTTCGCGTGGCGCTGGACGATTACGGTGCAGGCGATTCCGACATCGACCGGGTAAAGCTCATCAAGCCCGATTATGTGAAATTCGAAGCGGGCTGGGTGCGTGATTTCATGCAGAATTCAGCCGGCGCCGCCCTCCTGCGCGTCATCGTCAGCCAGTTTCGCGACGATGGAATAGAGCCGGTATTCGAAGGGCTGGAGAGCGCCTGGCAGGTCGATCTGTGTGAAGATCTCGGCGTCCTGCTGATGCAGGGTTATGCTCTCGCCAAGCCGGAACTCGCACCTACAAGTTTCGACGCACGTTTTCCCGAACTCGGCAGCGCCTATTTCAACACTGCGCCGCGGACGGACCGGAACGGCACGATGCCGCCATTTTTCCGTGAAGAGCGCCCGACTGAGCCGCATCCACAGCGCCCGACCCGCACCTTCGGAAAACGCGGCCTCTGAGGTTATCTGCGGCAGGCACCCCCTGTAATCCCGTTTGCCACAATATTGCCGCAATAAATACCGCGGAACGCCAGAATTCGGTCTCCAAGCCGTCCATTTCGAAGCCTCTTTTATCCTTCATGGACAGGGACAAGAGGCAATCGCCATGTTTACCAACGACCGGACTTCCGTTGAAAGGTTAAGGGCGCAGAGAACGCTGTTTTCCCTCTGGATGGCGGCGGCTGCTTTTCTTGTCATCGTCACCATGGCTGCGGGTATCGCGACATCCGCCAATGCAGCGGCCCAAGCCGTCGATACATTGCACACCGCCTCTATTCCGCAAGCGGCCACGTCGCGGGCCGGTCCCCATGTCCTGCTCATCATCCTGTCGGCGGCGGCCTTCATCGGCCTCGGCATCGGCGGCCTGACGCTGACCCGGCGGAGCCTCAAGGACGAAGCCCGCCGCTACAAATAAGCCGGGGCTCCAAAAGCCGTGGCAGTCGCGCCTGTGAGAGTGACCGCCTTCCGCCGGCTTGCGGCACCGGCAGGTTACTGCTAAAGCACCCGGGAAACCGTCTGATCGACATTTCAAAAAATCCCCGAATTGCCAAGGCCGATTGAATGATCTTCCGGCCCCTTGTGTGCTGGTGCCAATCATGACGCGTATTCAGGCCAATATGCTGCTTTTGCTCGCCGCAGCGATCTGGGGAGGCGGTTTCGTCGCCCAATCCTCTGCCATGGCCTCCATTGGTCCATTCTGGTTTGTCGGCCTGCGTTTCGCCATCGCCGCAATCGCCGTGCTGCCCTTTGCCATGATGGAAACCCGGTCGAAAAAATCACCGCCACGCCGTAGGGAAATCGGTAGCTACATCCTCGTGGGTCTGGCGCTATTCGGCGGCGCCACCACCCAGCAGGTCGGGCTTTTGACCACGACCGTTACCAATTCCGCCTTCCTGACCGGGCTTTACGTCATTTTCGTACCCGTGATCGCCGTCGTCCTTTACCGGCGTCATCCCCACTGGGTCGTCTGGCCCTGCGCGCTGATGATGCTTGGCGGCATCTTCCTTCTGTCCGGCGGCGCGTTCGAGACACTGACGCGGGGTGATATTCTCAGCATCATCTGCGCCTTCTTCTGGGCGATCCAGATCACGCTGGCAGGGCGTTTCGTCTCCGAGAGTGGGCGACCACTGGCGCTCTCCTGCACACAATTTGCGGTTTGCGCTCTCCTGAGTTGCATGATCGGCATCGTCTTCGAACCGATCAGCCTGGCGGCCATCGAGGCGTCGCTGGCGGAAATCCTCTATGTCGGCCTTGTTTCCTCCGGCCTCGCCTTCGTCTTGCAGGTCATCGGCCAGCGTTACACCACGGCGCCGCAGGCGGCGATATTCCTGTCCTCGGAGGCGCTTTTCGGCGCTTTGATGGCCTCGCTTTTCCTGAATGAGGCCATTTCCAACGCCGGTTATGTCGGCTGCCTGATCATATTCATCGCCATATTGATCGTGGAACTGGTACCGGAACTGACGCGAAAGCGGCAAAAAACCGTGACTGGAACTGCCTGACGCAAAAAGAACCGTTTTTTCTCACTCGGCGGAAAAAACGCGTTTCGGCATCCAATTTTTTGCCGGGAACACCCGTGCCAACCGGCAATTATTTCATCAAATATCGCTTATGCGAAAAAAATGTGCGATTACACGCTATAATTCTACCGCAGGTTTTTTATCTGACAAAAAGCCCGTGAAAACTTTTGCTTGCCAATTTTCCATAAACGCATCAATCTACTGCGGTTCGGGCAATTTGCGAGCATGGGAAGGCCTATAAAATTTGCGCACTGGGGACGCTATAAACCTCGGGCGGTGGGACGAAAAACGTTGGATGAGAACGCCATTACTTCCCGCTGTGAAGGTCCTTTTTCTCAATAATCAAGAGCTGCCTGCCAACGCCCTCGCGGGGCAAAACTGTAATGCTGCCTGTAGCTGAACGCGGGCAGAGCGAAAAGGACCTGATGCATGGCCGAAACTGGCACCGTAAAATTCTTCAATACAGACAAAGGCTTCGGCTTCATCAAGCCAGACAATGGTGGCGCTGATATCTTTGTTCACATCTCTGCTGTACAGGCTTCCGGCCTGTCCGGACTTTCAGAAAATCAGAAAGTGAGCTTCGACACGGAACCGGATCGTCGCGGCAAGGGCCCGAAGGCAGTCAATCTGCAGATTGCTGGCTGACCCTAAAAACGGCTTTCTTTTCTAGTTGAAGCCCGGCAGGAATGCCGGGTTTTTTTATGCCTGCCCCACGCACCATGCATAAGGCACTCAGAGCCCCTGAAGGTAGGGATTGTTGCGGCGTTCATCGCCCAGTCGCCCGCCCGGGCCATGCCCGCAGATGAACCCGACATCGTCGCCGAGCGGCAAAAGCTTGTCGCGAATGGACGCCATCAATTGCTCATGGTTTCCGCCGGGCAGATCGGTCCGCCCCACCGACCCAGCAAACAGCACGTCACCAACATGGGAAAATTGCTGCTCGCGATTATAATAGATGACATGACCAGGCGCATGGCCCGGGCAATGATAGACCTCAAAGACATGGCCCCCGAAGGATACCCTGTCCCCGTCTTTCAGCCATTTGTCCGGCACGACGTTCTGAAGACCGGTGATGCCATATTTCTCGGCCTGCGTCTCGATCCTCTCAAGCAACGGCCGGTCGTCCTCATGCGGACCGATGACCGACAGCGAGAGTTTCGCGCGCAACTCCTCGGCACCGCCGGCATGGTCGAGATGCCCGTGAGTCAGCCAGATTTCCTTGAGCGTGATGCCGTTTTCAGCGACGACCTGGAGGATGACCTCCACATCGCCGCCGGGATCAACGACAACACCCTCCTTGGTGTCCTCATCGAAGAGGATGGTGCAGTTCTGCTCGAACGGCGTGACCGGAATAATGCCCGCCTGCAACTTTCCCATATCCCGTATCTCCTTGTCCGACAAATCCCGCTTCCTATAGACCGCGACCGGTTCCAGCACAATGGCGGAGAAAAGATACGGCTTTTCCGCTGTCAGACTGACTTTGAAATCACAATAAAATTCAATTAGATAGCGATTAACCCTTGGCCCAAAACGGCAATAGCCGTCGAAAAATGTGGAACGCCCGGGTGGCTGCGACGTTGTAGCTCCAGTCTTAAAAGGAGTGAGACACATGGACAAGACGCTTAAAATGCTCATGGCTGGCGGCGCTTTCGCCCTGATGGCCGGTTATGCAAACGCCGCCATGGTCGCCACCACCGCATCGGACATTTCCGTTCGCTCCGGCCCCGGCGAAGACTATCCCGAACTGGGTCTGGCCACCCGTGGCAGCAGCGCAGTGCTGGACGGCTGCATGGATGGCAGCAGCTGGTGCCGCATCGAGGTCAATGGCCTGCGCGGTTGGGCGCATGCCGATTATCTGAATGTGATGTATGAGGGTTCTCCCGTCATTCTCGAAGACCGCCGCACGGAACTCAGCGTGCCTGTCGTGACGTATGAGAAGACCTCAAGCGTGCAGGCTGAACCCAATCCCGGCGACCCGAACCTCGGCCGCGTGGGCGACGTCGACATCACCCCGCCCGAAGCGGTTATCACCTATATGGACGAGCATCCTGGGGACACAGTCACCTTCGATGGCGACGTGGTCGTCGGCACAACTCTGCCGTCCGATACCCGTCTCGTTGAAGTCCCCGACTATCAGTATCGCTATGTCCGGGTGAACGACGTGCCGGTTCTGGTCGAGCCATCAACCCACCGGATCGTCTACGTTTATCAGTAGACCCATTGGCTGAATGGTATGGAACAACTGAAGAGCGCGGGCTTCCCGCGCTCTTTTATATTTCCGGTAAAGGCCACTCAGGATTCCAGTTGCACCCGCACCCGCAGCATATTATCCACCGCAACAGAAAATGATCGGCGGCATTCTCCCGAGCGGACGCATTTTCGGCTATGTTTACAGAATATTGGCGCATCGACGTATGTCAGCCGCAGGATATGAAGGAACCGCAGTGCCACCGCAATCGCTCAAAACCGCCGCCGCGAGACAAATACCGGCACTCCCGAAGGTTGACGACGGCAAGATCGACTTCGATATAATCGAGGCGCTGTTTTTCGCCTATCGCGATTTCGTCTCCGATCCCGATGTTATCCTGTCGAAACTGGAATATGGACGGGCGCATCACCGGGTGGTCTATTTCGTCAGCCGGCAGCCCGGCATGACGGTGGCGGATTTGCTCGATACATTGCAGATCACCAAACAGAGCCTCGCCCGCGTCCTCAAGCAACTGATCGACGACGGTTATATCCGCCAGATGGCCGGCCCCGAAGACCGCCGCCAGCGCCGGCTTTATCCGACACTGACGGGACGCGAACTGGCGCTGGCCCTGAGCGAACCACAATCGCGGCGTATCGATCGTGCGCTGGAAGGACTTGGCCCCGATGCCCGCGCCTGCGTGCGAAAATTCCTGGCGCAGATGCGCAGCCCGGCAACCGGCGAAAGTGACTGACAATGGCGACAGCAACGACAAAACGCCCGCCGGCGGATGACGACGCCGCCCACCTCCTGATCGTCGATGACGATGCCCGCATTCGCAACCTTCTCCAGCGCTTTCTGGGAGAGAAGGGATACCGCATTTCCGTCGCTGCGGATGCGGCCGAAGCGCGCCGCAAAATGATCGGTATCCGTTTCGACCTGCTCATCCTCGACGTGATGATGCCGGGAGAAAACGGCCTTTCGCTTACCCGCTCGCTGAACGAGGACAAATCCGTGCCGGTCATTCTGCTGACCGCCCGCTCGGAAGCGGATTCCCGCATCGAGGGGCTGGAAGCAGGCGCTGATGACTATCTCGCCAAGCCCTTCGACCCACGTGAGCTTGTCCTGCGCATCAACAATATCCTGCGGCGCAACACTTCGCCCGATACGCCCAAGATCGAGCAGATCATGTTCGGTCCCTACAGCTTCTCCATTCCTAAAAAGGAATTGCGCCGCGGCCCCGAAACGATCCGGCTTACGGACCGCGAACAGGAGATCATGCTGCTTTTCGCACTCCGGGCCGGCGACACCATTCCGCGGCATGAACTGGTTGAGGCGGAATCGGAAGTGGGCGAACGAACCATCGACGTGCAGATCAACCGTCTTCGCCGCAAGATCGAGGACGACCCAGCCAACCCGGTCTATCTGCAGACGGTGCGCGGCATCGGCTACCGGCTGAGCGTGGATTGACAGGACAAACGAAAGGCGGGCGCACGGCCATGGCGAGCCTCGATTTTCTCAATACGGTCAAAAAAAGCGGCATAGCGAAGGCCTGGCGTTCGTTTGCCAGAGGGCTGCGCCACTGGTTGCCCACCGGGCTTTACACACGTTCGCTGCTGATCATCATTTTGCCGATGATCCTGCTTCAGGGCGTGGTCGCCGCCGTCTTCATGGAGCGCCACTGGCAGCTGGTGACGGAACGCCTTTCCGCCGCCGTAACGCGCGATATTGCCGCGATCATCGAACTTCTGCAAACCGATCCGGAAGAGGATGACTACCAGCGCGTTATCCGCATTGCCCGCGACAAGCTAGATCTCAGCGTCTATATCGAACCGAAGGCAGACCTGCCCGCGCCCAGGCCCGAGCCGCTGTTTTCGATCCTCGACAGGATTCTGGCGGATCAGTTGACGCAGCAGATCGGCAGGCCGTTCTGGATCGATACCTATGGCAACGGCTCGCTGGTGGAAATCCGTGTCCAGCTGGAAGACAAGACGCTGCGCGTCTTCACCAGCCGTAGCGCGGCCTATGCCTCCAATACCCATATCTTCCTCGTCTGGATGGTCGGCGCATCGCTGGTGCTGATTGCTATTTCGATCCTCTTCCTGCGCGGGCAGATCAAGCCCATCGAAGCGCTTGCCAAAGCGGCCGAAAATTTCGGCCGCGGCCAGAAGATCAGTGCCTATTCTCCCCGTGGCGCAGATGAAGTCCGGCGGGCGGGTCTCGCCTTCATCCTGATGCGTGAACGCATCGAGCGGCAGATGGAACAGCGTACCGCCATGCTCAACGGCGTCAGCCACGATCTGCGCACCATCCTCACCCGTTTCAAGCTGCAACTGGCTCTGGCGGGCGACAATCCGGACCTTGAAGGGCTGGACAAGGATGTCGAGGACATGCAGTCGATGCTGGAGGCCTATCTGACCTTTGCCCGCACCGATGTCGAGGAGGATGTCGGCACGCTGGAGCTTCCCGCACTTCTGGAGAAGATCGGCCATGATTTCGAGCTTCACGGCAAGAAATTCAGCTACGAGCTTTATAATATCGACCGCATCATCGCGCGACCGAATGCCCTTTCCCGCCTCGTCGCCAATCTGGCGGAAAATGCCCGGCGTTATGCCACCAATCTCCATGTCGATATCCGCAAGGCGCCGCGCTCCATCATCATGACCTTCGATGATGACGGGCCGGGCATTCCGGAGGCCTCCCGCGAAGATGTCTTCAAGCCGTTTTTCAGGCTGGACGAGGCGCGCAACCTCAACGCCTCGGGCACAGGACTTGGCCTCTCCATCGTCCGTGACATCGCGCGCGGCCATGGCGGCGACGTATCGCTGGACGACAGCCCGATGGGCGGTTTGCGGGTAATCGTTAAAATTCCGGCATAAGACACCGGAGCGAAAACTGTCATGAGTTCGGGAATACCGTGCTCAACCTAAGAGATCGAGCGGCCATAGTGCTGTCTCAGCACATTTTCTCGCCGTTCGGCACCGGCCGTTCGACGGCAGCAAACACGATATCGCCGTTGCTGTCAGCAAAGCCCAGCGTCAGGACCTCGGAGCGAAACGGGCCGATCTGGCGCGGCGGAAAATTCACCACACCCAATACCTGCCGGCCGATCAGGCTTTCCGGCGTATAATGCACGGTGATTTGCGCGGAAGATTTCTTGATGCCGATGTCAGGACCGAAATCGATTTTCACCTTGATTGCCGGCTTGCGGGCTTCGGGAAAGGGTTCGGCCTCGACGATGGTGCCGACACGAATATCGACCTTCTCGAAATCGGCATACGAAATTTCACCGCTCATACCCTGCTCCCGCTGGCCTGCAAGTTTCTCAACCAGCAAGTTCTTCCGCACGCGTTTTAGCCGCCGCAATCGCCTTGTCGAACAAGGGCTGCATACCATCGTCAGCCATCAGCACCGAAAGTGCCGCCGCCGTGGTTCCGCCGGGCGAGGTCACGTTCTGGCGCAGGCGCGCCGCCTCGTCTGGGGACTGATGCAGCAACTCGCCTGCACCGGCCACGGTTTCTCGCGCCAGGCGCATGGCGACATCCGCCGGCAGACCGGCCTTGCGGCCGGCTTCCGCCATGCATTCCACCAGATAAAAGACATAGGCCGGGCCGCTGCCCGAAACCGCGGTCACCGCGTCTATATCGCTTTCGGTTTCAACCCATTCGACCGGACCACTGACCTTTAGCAGCCCGTCCACCACAGCTTTAAGTTCCGGCGTCACCCGATCGTTGGCATAAGCCCCCGTCACGCCGCGCCCGACCATGGCCGGCGTATTGGGCATGGCCCGCACGGCGGCAACCGCGCCGAAATGAGAGACGAAGGTGCCGATGGTGGTGCCGGCCGCAATCGAAACGACGACTGTATCCGCTCCGAGCAGAGGCTTGAGGGACGGCAGCACGGCTTCCATCATTTGCGGCTTCACCGCCACAAACAGAATGCCAGCCTTGACGCCTTCAGGCACGCTTTCGTTATGAGTCGCTCCGGCTTCGGCAATCGTCGTGCGCATGGCCTCGGAAGGGCGCGGATCGATGACAATGACCTGAGATCCCGGCACGCCCTTTTTCAGCCAGCCCGAAAGCATGGCGCCGCCCATATTGCCGGCACCGACGAGGACGAGCGGACCGGAAGCCTTATATACCATCTTCAAGCTTCTCCGACGGTCTCGAACATGACCGCTTCGATTGCACTTTTCGCATCCAGCCCCGACCAGACGACGAACTGGAATGCCTGATAATATTGTTCGCAGGCCTCAAGCGCGCTGGAAAGCAGCACTTCCACCTGCTGGTTGTTGGGTTCGGCACCACCCGCCAGAAGCAGGGACTGGCGGAAGATCACAACGTCTTCCTGCCGCCACAGATCGAAATGACCCATCAGCACCTGCCCGTTGACCTGCGACAGCAGGCAAATAACCTCGTTGACGCGGTGGTCAGGCACCTTGATGTCGAAAGCGCAGGCCAGATGCAGCGCCTCGAAATCCTCCATCCACGCAAAGGAAACGTGGTAATCGGCCCAGTGACCAGCCACCGTCATGGCGATCTCGTCTTCGCCGGAACGCTCGAACGACCAGTCGTTGGAGGCAGCGACAATCTCGATCATGTCCACGGGATTGGACTGACGTTCAATTTCAAATTCTATCAGGCTCATGCGGCACCTTCTCAGCCGGTATTGAATGTTCTGTTTTGAACGCCGGGCACAAAACGCACACACAAACCGGATTCAACATTTGAGACGATTGCCCGACACCAACAGAATTAAGCATTCACCCTGTCCGGAGCTTACCAGGTCGTTTCGAATCATCATTTAAAATCAGTGTATAATGGCCGAGTCCTGCTGCCACCCCTCGCCCGCCATTTTTGCTTTTTGAGCAGTGGATATCTTCTCCCCCATCACCTCAGGCGAGAGTCTTAAGCGACTCTGGCGATTGTGTTTTTTGGATGTGTCCACAGGCCGCAAAAAAGTCGCGCCAAGGCCGGCTCGCGACAACCGGGAATAATGTCAGGTTGCATGGCCCGCAAACAAAATGTCCCGGAATCGCAGGCGATCCGGGACCCATCAGAAAAAAGCGCTAAAGAATCAGTCTTTGGTAGCCGAAAGCTTTGCTTCCAGAGCCTCGATGCGGGCGCGCAGCGCGTCGTTTTCGTCACGCGCCTTGATGGCCATTTCACGCACCGCGTCGAATTCCTCGCGCTTGACCACATCGAGACTGTTCAGCCAGCGATCCGCCTGTGCATGAAGGGCGGCTTCCGCTTCCTTGCGCACGCCCTGCGCCGCGCCGGCCGCATCGGTCATCAGCCTGGCGAATTCATCCAGAATACGGTTGGTGCCTGTCGTGCTCATGGCGCTGTTCCTTCGTCGGTTCAGGGAGCGTTCCATTCCCTGCTGTTGATGCCTTTCAGGTAGGTGCTCGACAGCCGCCTTGCAAGCGAAATCGAAAAATGCGGCCTTTCGCTGCAGCGCCCGACATCGCAATCCGCTCACGAAAAATCACCTTGACCGCCGCCTCGGCAATCGCCATTTTCCTTGGCGTCAGGGAGACCGGTGAGCATCATCGCCCGGCCCCTTGAGGCAATGGATCATTCTGTTGTCCGCCCAGCAACGATGACGGAATATACGGATTGTTAGCCGCTCCCACCCAACTTGCCATCATGCCATTTCCCAATATCGATCCGATTGCGCTCTCCATTGGGCCTCTGGCGATCCACTGGTATGGCATTGCCTATGTCGCCGGCATCATGCTCGGCTGGTTTTATGCCCGCCGCCTCGCCCGCACGGATCGCCTCTGGCCGAACAATACCTCGCCGATTTCGGCGCAGCACCTTGACGATTTCATCCTCTGGGCAGCCGGCGGCATCGTGCTCGGCGGCCGCATCGGCTACATCCTGTTTTATGATCTCGGCGCCGTCGCCGCCAATCCGCTAAGGGCGCTCGAAATATGGAACGGCGGCATGTCGTTCCATGGCGGCCTCATCGGCACCACTATCGCCATGATCCTCTTTGCCCGCAAGAACGGCATCCCGGTCTGGAGCATGTTCGACGTCATCGCAGCCGTCGCACCCATCGGCCTGCTGTTCGGCCGCATCGCCAATTTCATCAATGGTGAATTGTGGGGGCGTATCGCCGACGTGCCCTGGGCGGTCGTGTTCCCGACCGGCGGGCCGTTTGCGCGGCACCCGAGCCAGCTTTATGAAGCAGGCCTCGAAGGCCTCGTACTCGTCATCATTCTGGCCATCGCCATCTATGCCTTCAGGGCGCTGAAAACACCCGGCGTTGTCACCGGCATCTTCGTCTGCGGTTACGCCCTGTCACGCATCTTCGTGGAATTTTTCCGCGAGCCGGATGCGCAGATCGGTTATCTCGCCGGCAACTGGCTGACCATGGGCATGGTGCTTTCCACGCCGATGTTTCTTCTCGGCCTCTGGGCGATCCTGCGCGCACGCAGCGCCGCAAAAATCGCCTAAGCGGTATGGCCTGCCATGACGACACCGCTTGCGCAACGCATCAAATCCCTTATCCGGCTCAACGGTCCGCTCAGCGTCACCGACTATTTCTCGCTTTGTCTCGCTGATCCCGAACACGGTTATTACAAAAGCCGCGAGCCCTTCGGTCGCTCGGGTGATTTCATCACCGCGCCTGATGTCAGCCAGCTTTTCGGCGAAATGCTCGGCGTTTTCGTGGTGCATGCCTGGCAGCGGCACGGCGCGCCCACGGAGACCCGGCTGGTGGAAATCGGCCCCGGCCGCGGCACCATGATGTCGGACATGCTGCGCGTCATCCGCCGCATCGCGCCGCCGCTTTACGAAACGATGCGGGTGCATCTGGTGGAAACCAGTCCTCGCCTTTCCACAATCCAGAAGGAAACGCTTGCCGACCATGCCGACCGGCTGACATGGCATGAAAGTTTCGACGTGGTGCCCGAAGGCTTCCTGCTCCTCGTCGCCAACGAACTTTTCGACGCCATTCCGATCCGGCAATTCGTGAGAACACCGCAGGGTTTTCGCGAACGGGTTGTCAGTCTCGATGCGAATGACGAGCTTGTGTTCTCGACCGGCCTTGCCAGCATCGACCCGGCCCTCTTGCCGCCGCAGCCTGAACGACAGCCGCTTGGCACCATATTCGAAGTTTCACCTGCCCGCGAAGCCGTGATGACGGCCATCTGCCAGCGCCTGTCTATCCATGGCGGCACGGCGCTCGCCATCGACTACGGCCATCTGGTCGCCGGATTTGGCGATACGCTGCAGGCCATGCGCCACCACGCCTTCGACCCGCCGCTTGCGCATCCCGGCGAAGCCGATCTGACCAGCCATGTCGATTTCGAAAGCCTCGTGAAAACAGCCGAAGCGACCGGTGTGCATGTCAACGGCACCCTGAGACAGGGTGACTTTCTTTACGGTCTCGGCCTCAAAGAGCGGGCGGCAGCCCTTGCCGCCAAGGCGACACCCGACCAGACGCTTGCGATTGCCGAAGCGGTCAACCGTCTCGCCGGCGAAGGCGCCGGCAAGATGGGGGAACTTTTCAAGGTCATCGCCGTTTCAAGTCCCGCGCTTCATCTCATGCCGTTTCGTGCGGTGGATTGACAGCGCAATAACCTCTGGGCCAACATCGTCGCGACACACGAAGCAGGCACACTGCATCACACACGCCGCGCAACGCCGCAGCAACAGGAAACATCTCGCTTAACGCACCCCACTGGCCAACAGCGATATTCTCCAAGGAACTCCCGCACCATGCAGAACGTAACGCTGCCGCTCCCCATCCAGAGCCCCCTGCTCGCCGCGTCAGGTGAAAACCGTGTTCGACACGGTTTCTTCACTCGGCAGGGCGGCGTCTCCTCAGGGCTTTATCAGGGTCTCAATGTCGGTCTCGGCTCGCATGACGAGCCGGAACTTGTTCAGGAAAACCGCCGGCGCGTGGCGCAATGGTTCGGCCTGTCGGCAGAGCGCCTCGCCACCGTTCATCAGGTCCATTCTCCCGATGTTCTCGTGGTCGATGAAAGCTATGACGGCAACCGCCCGCAAGCCGATGCGATGGTGACGGCGACGCCGGGTTTCGTACTCGGCGTCTTGAGCGCCGATTGCGGCCCGATCCTGTTTGCCGATGCCGAGGCCGGTGTCGTGGGCGCTGCCCACGCCGGCTGGAAAGGCGCATTGTTCGGCGTGCTAGAAAACACCATCGAGACCATGACCAAGCTGGGCGCCAACCGTGAGCGCATCGCAGCCTCGCTCGGCCCCTCCATCAGCCAGAGCAATTACGAGGTCGGGCCAGAATATGTGGCGCGCTTCATCGATATCGATCCGGCTTACGCGGATTATTTCACCGAGGCGGACAAACAAGGCCATGCCCTCTTCGACCTCAAGCGGTTCACCATCGACCGCCTGACGAAAGCCGGCGTAAAGGCAGAAAATCTCGGCCTCTGCACCTATCCGGATGAAGAACGTTTCTATTCCTACCGCCGCACGACCCACCGCGCCGAACCCGATTATGGCCGGCAGATTTCCGCAATCGCAATTCTGGAGGACTGACATGGCCCTGCACTTCGAGCTTTCGGAATTCGAAGCCCGCCGCGAGCGGCTGATGGCGAAAATGGCGGAAGAGAAGCTGGATGCCCTGCTGCTTTTCGCGCAGGAAAGCATGTATTGGCTGACCGGTTACGATACCTTCGGCTACTGCTTCTTCCAGACGCTGGTGGTCAAGTCGGACGGTTCAATGACATTGCTGACCCGCTCGGCCGATCTGCGTCAGGCGCGCAACACCTCGATCATCGAAAATATCCTCATCTGGGTCGACCGGCCCAATGCCGACCCGACGCTCGATCTTAAAAATCTCCTGAGTGACCTCGACCTGCTCGGCGCAAAGATCGGCGTGGAATACGATACCCACGGCATGACCGGCCGTGTCGCCCGCCTGCTGGATAACCAGCTTGCCAGCTTCGGCCAGATGGTTGACGCCTCCTACCTCGTCAGCACGCTTAGGCTCGTCAAAAGCCCGGCCGAGATTGCTTATGCCCGCAAGGCCGGCCAGCTTGCCGACGACGCCCTCGACGCCGCTCTGCCGCTCATCAAGGCCGGCGCGGACGAAGCCGCAATTCTCGCAGCGATGCAGGGCGCGGTGCTGGCTGGCGGTGGCGACTATCCCGCCAATGAATTTATCATCGGCTCCGGCGCGGATGCGCTGCTGTGCCGTTACAAGGCCGGCCGCCGCAGGCTGGATACCAAGGACCAGCTGACGCTGGAATGGGCCGGCGTCAGCGCCCATTACCACGCCGCCATGATGCGCACGGTGGTGATCGGCGAACAGGATTTCCGCCAGAAGGAACTTTACAGCGCCTGCCTGCAAAACCTCACCGCCATCGAGGAAGTGCTGCGGCCGGGCAAGACCTTCGGCGATGTTTTCGACGTGCATGCCCGCGTCATGGACGAGCGCGGGCTCACCCGTCACCGGCTGAACTCCTGTGGTTATTCGCTGGGCGCGCGTTTCTCGCCGTCCTGGATGGAGCATCAGATGTTCCACGCCGGCAATCCGCAGGAGATTACCAGCGACATGACGCTGTTCGTGCATATGATCGTGATGGACTCCGATGCCGGCACCGCCATGACGCTCGGCCAGACCTATCTGACCACCGACGGCGCTCCGGAGCCGCTCTCGCGCCATAGTCTCGATCTTCTCACAGCTTAAATCGCCGCCGGGTTTGACAGAGCGGGAAAACCGCCCTTACATTGCCGCCACCTTGGGCAGGAAGGAGCGGAACATGAGAGAAAACGTCACATGAGCCGGACGGGGTTTGTCTCCCCTTTCCCAGCCTTTGTCTCTCCAGCTCTTGTCGTTCCGGCACTGGTGCTGGCCCTCTCGGGCTGCAACACCACGGAAGCGCTGACACCGCAGGTGGATGTCGGCCACAATACGTCGCAGTCGACGCCGGTAACCCAGGGCGATCTCGACCAGATGGCCGCCGCCGCCGACCGCGCGCCGGCAGGTGCTTCGGCAATCGCATCCTCCGTGCCGGCCTATGCGCCGCAGAATTCCCTGCAGGCGCAGTCACAGGCGCTTTCCAGCGGCAGCCAGTATGGCGAGCCGCTTGGCCAGCCCCCTTCATCTGCACCATCCCCTGCGAGTGGTCAGCCACCGCCCTTGCAACAAACGGCCGCGCTTGCTCCGGCCGGTTCCGGCAGTACCATCCGCTTCCTGCCGATCATCGGCGCGCCCGTTCAGGCCGTCACGCCGCTCTCGCGGCAGCTGGGTGCCGAGGCACGGGCGAAGGGACTGACCATCCGCGCCTCCAACGACAACTCGGCAGAGAACATCCTGAAAGGATATTTCTCCGCCTTTGCCGATGGTGCCAAGGTCAATGTTATCTACGTGTGGGATGTGCTGGATGCCAATGGCGTGCGGCTTCACCGTCTTCAGGGACAGGAGACAGTGGCCGCAAAGGGCAGCGATCCATGGGCCGCCGTGACCGACAGGGTCATGCAGGATATCGCCGCAAAAACGCTTAGCGACTATTCATCATGGAAGCAGTCTCAAAGGGGATGAGGTGAAACGGCGGGAGAAGTCACAGAGATTTCATGAAAATCATTGCGAAAGCGCTGAGTCCTCTTGCAATCGGAAGCAACAGCGCTATTAAGGCGCGCATGGCAACAAGGCGTGTCCGGCAAAGGCTTTTCAGCCGGATGTTCCTCCCCTTGAACGACGCTTGGTTACGGCAGACAGATTTCCGTAGCGCAAGGCGATGGCATGGAAACAGGCGGGCGCAATGAAGGTTTTCGCAGGCAATTCGAACCGGCACCTTGCCGAAGCGATCTGCAAGTATCTCAACGTTCCCTTGGGAAATGCCACCGTAAAGCGGTTTGCTGATCAGGAAATATTCGTAGAAATCAGTGAAAACGTCCGTGGCGAGGACGTTTTCGTCGTTCAGTCCACATCGTTTCCGGCAAATGATCATCTGATGGAACTGCTCATCATGATCGATGCCATGCGCCGCTCCTCGGCAAAACGCATCACGGCAGTGCTTCCCTATTTCGGCTACGCCCGCCAGGACCGCAAGGCCGGCCCCCGCACCCCGATTTCCGCCAAGCTCGTTGCCAATCTGATCACCGAAGCCGGTGCCGACCGCGTCTTGACGCTTGATCTTCATGCCGGCCAGATCCAGGGCTTTTTCGATATTCCGACCGACAACCTTTTCGCAGCACCGATTCTCGCCCGCGACATCAAGGAACATTACGACACCAACAACGTCATGGTCGTTTCACCTGACGTCGGCGGCGTGGTGCGCGCCCGCGCCCTGTCGAAACGTCTGGACTGTCTGCTGGCTATCGTCGACAAGCGCCGTGACCGTCCGGGCGAATCCGAAGTCATGAACGTTATCGGTGATGTTTCCGGCAAGGATTGCATCCTCATCGACGACATCATCGACTCCGGCGGCACGCTCTGCAATGCGGCCGAAGCACTGCTGAAGAAGGGCGCCACCAGCGTCACCGCCTATATTACCCACGGCGTGCTGTCCGGCGGCGCAGTTGCCCGCGTGGCCTCCTCGAAGCTGCGCGAACTCGTCATCACCGACAGCATCCAGCCGACCACCGGTGTGCAATCCGCACACAATATCCGCGTCATCAGCACGGCGGGCCTGCTCGGCGAAGCAATCAACCGCACTGCACAGGAACAGTCGGTTTCCGGCCTCTTCGACTGACGCTGCCGTTACACATCATCTCAACGTCATCCTTGGGCTTGACCCAAGGATCTAAACACGTCAACGAAATCAAGCCGTTGCAGATCCTCGGGACAAAACCGAGGATGACGTCGGAGTGCTTGGTGAGGTTTGCCATTCATCGGATGACACCCATACTTCATGCGCGTCCGAAAGGTCGTCGCCCTCGCCTGCCGGAAACCATTGAAGCGTTAAAGCACGACCGCAAAAATCATTCTACGCCACTCAAGACGATGCCGCGCCCGCATCCGGAGGCCGTTGCAGGCGTGTGGCGGCGGCCTTGATTTTCGGCCACCATCGCTTGGCCCGGAGACGGACGGCATGGCTGCCATGACGCCACAGGCTGACCGTATCTGCGGTGACGGCATCACTCGTAAACAGATGGCGATGACGACCGATTGCCAGCGCCCGGTAGAGAAACAGCGTCGTCAGGGCTGAAAACAGCACAGACATCACCACATCGCTGAGGAAATGTCCGCCGGCCGCGATACGAAGACCGGACATGAGGATGACCGCGCCGGCGGCGAAGCTGCCCATCACGACACGACCGGGCCATTGCAGGCGGGGCCAGACGAGCGCGCAGAGCGGCAGGAAGAAGCTGGCGATTAGCGCCGTTTCCCCCGACGAAAACGAACAGTTCGAAAAGCACTGGGTGCTGAACTGGAAGGGTGGTGTGAAAAGCTGCTGCCCGCCGAAATCGCTGACGCTGAACGGCCGGGCGCGGCCGATATTGGCCTTCAACACGCCGTTGACCAGAAGCCCGGCGCACAAAATCACCGGCCCACAGAGGAAAGCCCAGACGCGCCAGCCGGTGCGCTGCAGGGAACCGAGCCGGATGTTGCCGATAAAGACGATGAAGGCCAAAATGGTGGCGAGTTCCGTCAGCTCGCGCAATGTGTCGCGAAACCACTCGGGAAGCGGTTCGCGGCCAGACCACAAATTTCCCTCGGGAGAGAAGAACAGCGAAGAGAACCCAAGATCGATGGAGGGGAAGGTCGCAAACAGGATGACAAGCGCCAGGGTGACGAACATCACCCAGATCGTGATCCGCATATGCGAAAGGTCATTGTCCATTAGCGCCTCCCGGAATGCATTGCGGCAGCAGGCGCCAGAGTCCGATTTCCCTGCCTTCAAGAAAGCCCGGCCCGGCAGTCCAGTGCACGACCGGCGCTTGGCCGGCGAGGCAGGCCGGCAGGCCATCCACGCTTGCCAGAAACAGCGGGTTTTTCGCCTCACCGGCTTTCAGCGGGTAAAGAAGCGCGTAGTGGCTGGAAGGCACGCCGGTTTCCGGCAAGGCGCGTGTCAGCAGCTGTTTTTCGTCCCGCAGCTGATAAAAAAGCTCGGCCAATATGGAGCGATCGGACGCGACGATGGCATCCGCCCCCGCTTCTTTCGCCCGAGTAAAACCAGTAGACACCAATTCCGACCGGCCGAGATATCGCTTCATCGCCAGTTCGCCGCTCGGCAGGCGCAGTTCCGTCCCGGCAATTGTCATGACGGGCAGCGCGACGGCGACGACACCACCGAGCACGAGGGTGGAGACCGTCAGCCAGCGCCGGGATGCCAGCACCGGCACCGCCAGAAGCACCCCCGCGGCATAGGCCCCGACAGCCCAGTTGGCGAGCGCCCGCGACATCAACCCCTGCGCCGTGATCAACAGCACGATCGGCACCGAAAGGGCGACCAGCGCCCTGGTTTCGGCACTCTTTGCCCGGAAGGTCGCGACGATCATGGCGACGAAGACAAACGGCCCGACGACACCCGCTTGCGAGAAGAAAAACTCAAGCGCCGGACCGATTTTCAGCTGAATACCGTTCCAGTTGGCATTGTCAGCCGTATGGCGCGCAGTCATGAAATCATGTGCCGCATTCCACCACAGATTGGGAGCGATCACCGCCACACAAACAAGGGCGGCAACGCCTGCGTCACGCAGCCGGATGCGCCAGCCCGTGCAAAGCCAGCCAGCCGCGATGAAGCACGGCAGAAAATAGATCATCGCGTATTTCGACATCAGGCCGAGGCCGAAACAGAGGCCGAGCGCGAGGCTCCAGCCCACCGCCGCCCTGCCCTCACTGCGGGCCTGCGCCAGCTTGCGCGCGCAGATCATCGACAGCACAATGAACAGCATCATCGGTGTATCGGTCGAGATCAGCAGGCTGCCGAGCGTTACAGCGGGCAATGTCAGATAGACGACCGCGGCGAGCGAAGCGAGCCTGGCGTCATAGATCATCCGCCCAAGCACAAGGATGGCCGCCGCCGCCACGCCATGGACCACAGGTGCGGCCAGCCGCACCTGAAAAGTGCCTTCGCCGCCACCCAGAATGCCGAACGCGCGAATGAGCCAGCCGATCAGCGGCGGCTTGGAATAGGCGCCGAGAGCCATCTCGCGGCCCCATAGCCAATATTGCGCCTCATCGACGAAGAGATCGGTGCGATTGAAGGCAAGACCGAGGACGCGCAGCGCCGTCACCAGCACGATGGCCGCAAGCACCAGCGTCATCCATTGCCGCTGTTCGCTCGCCTGCGCATAGGGCAGCGTGGCGCCGTCATGCATGCTGGCGGCGTTCTGCATGGATCAACCAGAGATTTCGGGCATAGATGAACAGCCCGGATGCCTGTCCGATGATAAAGACCGGGTCGCGGCGCCACACCGCATAGGACAAAAGCACCAGACCACCGAGCACGGAAAAATACCAGAAGGCCACGGGAATGACCGAACGGTTGGCCCGTTCCGACGAAATCCACTGAACCAGAAAACGCATGGTGAACAGCATCTGGCCCATGAAGCCGGTCATGACCCAGAGAAATTCCTTCCAGCTGTTGACATGCAGCATGGACCATAGAGCCGGTGTGTTCACGGCGATGTCTCCGTTTTGAAAGTTTCAGCCCAGCTTGCCCGCTTGCGCCGGCGCAACAGCCAGGCGACGCCGATCAGATCGTGGATGCCGACAAGCGCGCGGCCGATATTGGTGTAGTGGGAATTGCCATGCTGCCGCGCCCGATGCGTCACGTCGACATGGGCGACCTGCCAGCCGTCGCGATTAAACAGCGCCGGGAAATAGCGGTGATGGTGATCGAAATAGGGCAAGGCGAGATAGGCGTCACGGCGGAAGGCCTTGAGGCCGCAGCCGGTATCGCGCGTGCCGTCCTTCAATATCCGCGCCCTCAGCCCATTGGCGAAGCGGGAGGAAAGACGTTTTCCAAGCGTATCGCGCCGGCCGACGCGCTGGCCGGCAACGAGCCCAAGGCGGCCGGTGCCATTGGCGGTAAGAAGCGGTGCAAGCAGCGCCGGCAGATTGTCCGGCGGGTTCTGGCCGTCGCCGTCAAGCATGCAGATAACTGGCGCGCGCGCCGCCTGCACACCACTATGGATCGCCGCCGACTGCCCGCCCTGGCGGTCGTGCCTCACCAGCCGCAGCATGGGATAACGATCGCCAAGCGCAAGAACAGCGTCCGCCGTGCGGTCCGAGGAGGCGTCATCCACCACGACGATCTCGAACTGGCCGACCGGCTGACACGCAGCCACGATCTCTGCCACGAGCGTCTCAACACTCGCTTCCTCATTGTGCATGGGCACGATAACGGCGAAATCAGGCGTCGATCGCAAAGTGGCTCCGTCATATCCGTCTGCGCGGGTTCCGCAAACATCATCGATTGTGGCAGGAGATGGAGCGCGAAAAGCTTGCATGAACATGAACGACCGTTGAACTTTGCACGGTATGCGCCCGTTCTGTTGCAGTTTTATTACGGGTACGACGCCTGAGCAGGTCGACGATTTTTTCGCGGTATGCGGGAAATAATCATACAAATTTCAGCCCTTTAACGTGGCCGTAAACAATTGTTGCGACGCTGCGGCAACGTTTTTTTGGGGGAGGAAACAGATGCCGGGTGCAAATCCGACTGCTGTCAGAGCTAAATCATTGTCAATCAAGGCTAAATTTGCGGCGCTCGTCACGGGCGCAACGCTGGTTTCCTGCCTGTCCGTGGGGCTGCTGTCCTATGAGATGGGCAAGTCGGGCCTGATCGACGCCAGTAAAATCAGGCTGGAGACGGTTGCAGGAAACCAGTCCAAGCAGCTGGACGCCTACACGCTGCGGGTTGAACAGAGCATTTCCGAACTGTCGCAAAATGCTGCGATCGCCCAGGCGCTGGAAACCATGACCAATGTCGTGCCGACGGAAAAGGATGCGATCATCCAGGCTTTCCGCCGCGAAGGTGTCTCCGAGGAAGAGCGCGCCTCCTTCAACGGCGAAGGATTGCGGCTGCTCTACGCCATTCGCCACGCAACGATCAACGCGACCATCGCCAGCGTCTGGCACAACACGCGTGTCAGCGATATCTATGTGATCGACAAGACCGGGCTGATTATCTACTCCGTCACCAAGGGCAAGAACTTCCTGACCGATGTGAAGGACCCGGAGAACAGCGCGATCAAGGAATTGTTCGACCGCGTGGAAGCCGGCAAGGACGGTGTCGTCAGCACGACCGGATTTACCGGCGGAGCAAATGATGCGGCCATGGTCGGCATGCCGCTCGCGGTCTCCAACTGGGGGCAACTGCAGCGCAAGGGCGCCGTCATCATGCGCATTTCAGCCGACCGCATCGGTGCGGTGGTCACCCCTGAGGAAACCGGCAAGACCATCGACGACGCCGTTCTTCTGACGGCGGATGGCAAACGCCGGGCAGGCGTGCTTTCGGGCGGCGCAGATGCCGCCATTTCCGAAAGCCTCGCGGCCCTCTCCGGCAGCAGCGAAGCCGGAACGGTGATGGCGCATACGTCTGCGGGCAACATCTTCTATGCCTATCGCCCGGTCTCCGTCTTCGGACAGAAGCATCTTCTGGCCATCGGTCAGCAGGAAAGCAAGGTTCTCGCCGCCGCCAACGATCTGGCCTTCTGGGCTACGCTGGCGACACTGGCGGTGCTCGCCGTCATGACGCTTATCGGCATCTTCGTTTCCGCCAGCCTCACCAAGCCGCTGACCGGACTTGCAGGACTGATGGAGCGCCTGAACGGCGGTGAAAACAACATCGAGATCAAGGCGGTTTCCCGTGGCGACGAGATCGGCACCATGGCGCGCGCGCTGGAATCCTTCAGGCAGGGCATTCTCGACAAGCAGAACATGGAAGCCGAGTCGCATCGCAAGGGCGAGGAGCTGGACGAGGAACGCGCCCAGCGCGAAATGGAAAAGGCAAGAAGCGCCAAGGAACTGGAAGAGGCCGTCGATGCGCTCGCCTCCGGCCTTGCTCATCTTGCAGCCGGCAGGCTCGACCTTCGCATTGAAAAATCCTTCGTGCCGTCGCTCGATCATCTGCGCATCGACTTCAACAACTCGATGGCAGGGCTGGAAGCGACAATCTCCAATATCGGCGAAAGCGCCAATGCCATCCGCTCCGGCTCCGGCGAGCTGAAAAGCGCATCGGAAGATCTGTCGCGGCGCACGGAACGTCAGGCCGCCGCCCTTGAAGAAGCCGCAGCGGCACTGGGCGACATGACGCAGGCCGTCAATGTTTCGCTTTCACGCTGCGATGTCGCAGTCGGCACGACGGCGGAAACCATGCAGGACGCCCATAAATCCACGGCTGTCGTGAAAGAAGCGATCGTCGCCATGGAGCGCATCGAAACCTCGTCGTCGAAGATCCGCCAGATCATCGACGTCATCGACCAGATCGCCTTCCAGACCAACCTTCTGGCACTGAATGCCGGTGTGGAAGCGGCGCGCGCCGGTGAAGCAGGAAAGGGCTTTGCGGTCGTGGCGCAGGAGGTTCGCGAACTCGCCCAGAAATCGGCCGCCGCCGCGCGCGACATCACCACGCTGATCGCCACCTCGGCGGGCGATGTGGAAAGCGGCGTGGCTCTGGTGCTGAAGACCGGCGAAAGCCTGGAGCAAATCCAGAAACGCGTCCAGTCGGTCAGCGACCAGATCGGCGCGATTGCCACGGCATCGCGCGAACAGTCAGGCCGCCTTGGCGAGATCAATGCCTCGGTCAACGAACTCGATCATGTGACGCAGCAGAATGCGGCCATGGTGGAGGAAACCACGGCAGCGGCCTTCTCGCTGGCAAACGAGGCGGATGGCCTGACCGAACAGGTAGGGCAATTCTCCGTCGGCCATACCCAGCAGCGGGATCAGCGTTACGCGGCATAAGCCGTAACGAAGAAAGGCCGGAGGCAAAACCTCCGGCCTTTCTGTTTGTACCGGGCTCCCAGGGGCCGAGGCCCCTGGGAACGCGCCGGCGGCTTGAGATCATGAAGAACCACCGCCGGCTTCCGGGGAGGAACTCAGAAGAAGCCAACCTTGTTCGGGCTGTAGGAAACCAGCAGGTTCTTGGTCTGCTGGTAGTGGTCGAGCATCATCTTGTGGGTCTCGCGACCAATGCCCGACTGCTTGTAGCCGCCGAATGCCGCACCCGCCGGATAGACGTGGTAGCAATTGGTCCACACTCGTCCCGCCTCGATGCCACGACCAGCCCGGTAGGCGATGTTGGTATCACGGCTCCAGACACCGGCTCCCAGTCCGTAAACCGTATCATTGGCGATTTCGAGCGCCTCTTCCACCGTCTTGAAGGTGGTGACGGAAACAACCGGACCAAAGATTTCCTCTTGGAAAATCCGCATCTTGTTGTTGCCTTCAAAGATCGTCGGCTGAATGTAGTAGCCGTCCTTCAGATCGCCGGTCAGCGTCTTGCGGTCACCACCGGTCAGAACCTTGGCGCCTTCCTTCTTGCCGATGTCGAGATAGCTCATGATCTTGTCGAACTGTTCCTGCGAGGCCTGTGCGCCCAGCATGGTCGACGGATTGAGCGGATCGTCCTGGCTGATGGCCTGAACCCGCTTGATGGCCTTTTCCATGAAGCGGTCATAGATCGATTCATGCACCAGCGCCCGCGACGGGCATGTGCAGACCTCACCCTGGTTGAGCGCGAAGAAGGCAAAACCTTCGAGCGCCTTATCAAGGAAAGCGTCGTCTTCGTTCATCACATCGGCAAAGAAGATGTTCGGCGACTTTCCGCCCAGTTCCAGCGTGATGTTGGTGACGTTGTCGGCCGCATAACGCATGATTTCCTTGCCCACCGAGGTGGAACCGGTAAAGGCGATCTTGGCGATGCGGTTGCTTTGTGCCAGTGGCTTACCCGCTTCGAGACCGGTGCCGTTGACGATGTTGAGCACGCCGGGTGGCAGCAGGTCCTCGATCAGCTCCATCACCAGCAAAATGGAGGCAGGCGTCTGTTCGGCGGGCTTCAGCACCACGCAATTGCCGGCGGCAAGCGCTGGCGCAAGCTTCCATGTGGCCATCAGGATCGGGAAGTTCCACGGAATGATCTGGCCGACGACGCCGAGCGGTTCATGGAAATGATAGGCGACCGTGTCGTTGTCAATTTGGCCGATCGTGCCTTCCTGTGCGCGGATGCAGCCGGCGAAATAACGGAAATGGTCGATGGCGAGCGGAATATCGGCATTGGTGGTCTCGCGCAGCGGCTTGCCGTTATCCCAGGTTTCAGCCCGGGCGATGAGGTCGAGATTGTCCTCGATACGTTGGGCGATCTTGAGCAGGATGTTGGAGCGCTCGGTTACGCTCGTCTTGCCCCATTTCTCCCTCGCCTTGTGGGCGGCATCGAGCGCAAATTCAACATCCGACGCGTCAGAGCGTGGAACTTCGCAGATCTTGTGGCCAGTGACGGGGGAAAGATTATCCATGTAGCGGCCGGATTTCGGCTCCACCCATTTGCCGCCGATGTAGTTGCCGTATTTCAGCTTGAAGGGCGCTTCGCCGGCTTTCTGCTGAACCTGAATATTCATGATTTCATCCTCCCTGATGAAAACGATCCGCGACGGATCGCATGAGAGGAAGGTGGGCCTGGATGGTGCGGTCCGGTAGAGGGGCGGCGCAGTTCCGCAGCGCACATTGTCTCACATCTGCGACAGACGCGCTGCGGGACGGCTTAAACAGCCTCAATGCACGGCAAGCTTCTTCATCTTGCGATGCAGCGTGGCGCGGCTGATGCCGAGCAGGGATGCAGCCTGCGTGACATTGCCATTGGTGCGCGACAGAACCCGGCGCAGGGCCGAGCGCTCGGCTTCCGCAAGGTCGGAACCGCCGTCGTGACGTTCTTCCTGCAGAATATCCGCAGCGGGCAGACCCTGCGCGATGGCATGGTCGTCGAGCTTCAGCGCCAGACGTGCGGCGCGCGTCGCGCCGAGAACGAGATCGTCCTGATCCACCGCCAGCAGCGAAAGCGCCGCACCGACACCGCTCGGCACAACGACGATGCGTGCACCGGGAAAGGCCCGGCGGAAAAGATTGCCCTCGATGCGCTGCGCCGCATCCCTTACCGCCTGGGTGACGAAGGAGAAGGTCATCTCGTTGATGTCGTCGCGGCAGGTGGAAATATCGAGCGCCCCCGTCACCCGGCCGGTGTGATCGCGGATGGGCGCCGTGGTGCAGCAGAGTTCGGTGTTCGAGGTGAAGAAATGCTGGTCGCGATAGACCACCACCGAGCGCTCATCAACAAGTGCCGTGCCAATGCCGTTGGTACCGACGCTCGCCTCACTCCAGACCGCACCGGACCAGAGACCGAGGGCACGGAATTCCCGGTCGTCGGCGGCAGCACCGCGCCGTTCCAGCGCAACACCCTGCGCATCGGTCAAAAGCAGGCAGCAGCCGGATTTGCCGACACTGTGAAAGATGCGGTCGAGTTCATCAGTGCTTTCGGCGATCAGGCCCGCAGCACTTTCGCGGGCACGGCGAAACTCGACATCGCTGAGGAAGATCGGTTTACGGTTTTCCTCCGGCGCAAGACGGTGCTTGACCATGCAACGACGCCATGAAGCGACAATCGGAGAACTTGCGGCTGCGGAACGGTGGCCCGCGGTTTCATAGACGCGGTCCGCATGGGCGATGTCTGTCGGCATACGCTCCTCCCAAAGCTTTTCGGCAATGGTGCGCTGGAAGCGTTCATGTTTCAACTAAAAACTTTGCGACCGGCATGGCCGGCCGCAACCGCGGGCTGCGGCCGGCCTAACGAACCGCCTTGAAGTAACGCCGGCCGTCGGTCGCGTCGGTTTCTTCCTCAACTGAAAGAAATGTATCATCGACAAGATTGGCGATGGAGTTCAGCGGACCGGGCTTGCCGAAAAAGAAGCCCTGCACCTGCAGGCAACCTTCGCGGCGCAGGAATTCGATATGGGCCTTGGTCTCCACCCCTTCCGCCAGCACCGGGATGTTGAGGCTGTGCGCCAGAATGAGGGTCGAGCGAACGATCGCCTCCGACTGCACATTGGTCGACAGGCCATCGATGAAGGCGCGGTCGATCTTGATCTTGTCGAAAGGGAAACTCTGCAGCGTCGACAGCGAGGAATAGCCCGTGCCGTAATCGTCCATGGCGATCTTGACGCCGAGCGCCTTGAGCTTGCGGATCGTGATGAGCGCGTGGCGATGGTCGGCAATGATGCTGCCTTCGGTGATTTCCAGCTCGAGCCGTTCCGGCGCAAGTCCCGTCTCCAGAATGATCCTCTCCACCTTTTCGGGGAAATCATTATCCGCGAGCTGCTGCGGCGCGACATTCACGGCGATGGAAAGCGACTTCTTCCAGAGCGCGGCCTGCGCGCAGGCTTCGCGGAGAACCCATTCACCCAGTTCGACGATGAAGCCGGTTTGTTCGGCGATCGGAATGAACTCTGCGGGGGAAATCATGCCCCGTTCGGGATGTTTCCAGCGCAAAAGCGCCTCGAAACCGACAATGCTGCCGCTTTTGGTATCGTTCTGCTGCTGGTAATAAAGCTCGAATTCCTTGTTGGCGAGACCACTGCGCATGGCGATGGCAAGCGCGTTGCGCTCGCGGGCAGCCTCGTCCATGGATTTGTCATAGAAGCAGATCGTATCCGAACTGCCGCCTTTTGCCCGATACATGGCGACATCGGCCTGCGCCATCAGCGTGTCGGCATCAATGGCGCCGCTGTTGCGGACCGATATGCCCACACTTGCGCCCACGGAAAATGTCTGCCCGTTCCACTCGACCGGCTTGCTGATCTGCTCGATCAGTCGCTGGGCGAATTCCGCGCCGTCGGCACGGGTATAATAGGAATGGGTCATCGCCACGAATTCATCGCCACCCATGCGGGCCAGAAACTCCCCGGCCTTCAGCACGGAACTCGCCCGGTCGGCAATGGCGCGCAGCACCGCGTCCCCCGCCGCGTGACCGTGCACGTCGTTGATTTCCTTGAAGCGGTCGAGATCGATGGACAGAAGTGCGGTATGCGCGCCCAGGGAAATATGACGCGTGCGACGGTTGAGATGTTCGATGAAAGCCGCGCGGTTGGGAATGCCCGTCAGCGGATCGTGCAGCGAAAGATGGCGATAGCGGGCAACCGCCTGCTGGGTGGACTGGGCATCGATGACATAGGTGGAAAGTCCGAGCGCCAGCAGCAGAAGCGTGACCGCGATGGCACCTCCGCCCATAATGGCCGGCGGCAGCAGATTCTCCGGAATGACGACGCGAGGATCAAACGCGAAGGACATCGAGGCCATGCCGGTATAATGCATCGAGGCGATGGCCAGGATCAGAAACGTTACCGCACTATATTGGCAAAAGCGGTTGAGGGGCCGCGCCACTCGGTTGACCGCAATCGCGCCCAGCACCGCGCCCAGCACCAGCGAGGCGATGACATAAGCCTGGTTCCAGAAAATCACGCCCTGCACATTATAGGCAGCCATGCCGGTATAATGCATCGCCGCGATACCAAGACCGAGGATCATGCCACCCGCTTCCACCAGCGCGCTGCGTCCGGCATAGGCGGAAATGCCAAAGCCGGCAGTTGTCGTGACAATGGCGACAAGAAGCGACAGTCCGGTCAGATAGGGATCGTAACCCACCTCGCCCGCCGCGGAATAACCCAGCATCGCCACGAAATGGGTGGTCCATATCGCAGCACCACCATTCACACCCGCCAGAAACAGCCAATTGACCTTCTGCAGCCCGGTCGCCAGGCGCGCCCTCGAAAAAAGACGTATCGTAACGAAGCTTCCCAGCATGCAGACGAAGACCGCTGCAATGGTATATCGGAAGTCATGATCGATGGCGAGGCACTGGAGAACTGTCAGCATTATCATCTACACTATTGGAATTTTGTGCAGCATTATCATTTGCCAGGTTTTCAGCGGGTTTATATGCATGGATAAGCATATATTAAAAGTTGCAACAAACGAGTGAATTAGTTGCAACTAATAAAATCAGGACTACGCCCTCGTGAAAAACGGGCCGCTCTTGTCTTTATGGTCCTTTTGTATTATAGCGCCCGCACCCGTGTAGACACCCTTGGAGGCAACGCGGGCGGGATGGCTTTTAAGCCTCTCCAGTTCAGCGCCTGCGGGCATGAACTCTCCATATAACCTCGAAAGGAATTGCCATGAGCAAAGAATCGTATGAGCTCAAGGCCGAGGCGCGCGAACGAGTTGGTAAGGGGTCCTCTCGTGAACTTCGCCGCAACGGTTTGATTCCCGCTGTCATCTATGGTGACAAGCAGGCCCCCATTTCTATCGCACTCTCGACCAATGAAGTCACCAAGCGTATCCACGCCGGCGGTTTCATGACGACGGTTGGGACGATCGACGTCGACGGCAAGAAGATCAAGGTTCTCCCGAAGGATTACCAGCTTGATCCGGTCCGCGACTTCACCATGCACGTCGACTTCCTGCGCGTTTCGGGCAACACGCTCGTCAACGTTGAAGTTCCGGTTCACTTCGAAAACGAAGAAAAGTCGGACATCAAGATCGGCGGCGTTCTGAACATCGTTCGCCACACGGTGGAATTCCACTGCCCGGCCAACGACATTCCGGAATTCATCACGGTTGATCTCTCCGGTCTGAAGATCGGCGACAACGTCCACATTTCGAATGTGAAGCTGCCGAAGAACATCACGCCTGTCATCGCCGACCGTGACTTCACGATCGCAACGATCATTGCTCCGGCTGCAGGCGTTGCAGAAGAGACGACCGAAGAAGCTTCCGAGGAATAATCGGCGGCCGCAAGGCCGGATAGCTTTGGACATGAGGCCCGTTCCGTTTTCGGAACGGGCCTTTTAGTTTTTGTGAACTTTAAAGACAGAAAGCTTGCCGCCAGCCCATGATGCGGGACCTGTTTCAGTGTCGATTAACACTTCCATGAAAAGATACCCTTGCGCTGTCGTGGAAACTTCGGACGGATGAAAACGGGGCGCAAAATTCTGGGGCAAAGGGTAGCTGCAATCAAACATGGCTCATTCCGTCGAAAGCCGCTTTATCGCGATTGTTTCCGGCGCACTTCTTACAGTGGTCGCTCCGCTCTTTACCCTTTTGCTGACGCTCTCCTATCACGAGGCCATCCGTAGCCAGCGCAATCACCTTGAGATTCTGCTGTCGACAAATGCGCAGGCGCTCGCCCGCCCCCTTTGGGATATGGACGACGACACCATAAATCAGATTACCGGAACCCTTGTTTCCGACCCGACGATCAAGATGGTCGAGGTCAAGGATACGTCCGGCCAGCTCGATATCGTGCAGACGGCCGGCAGCGGTTTTATTCAGGATGCCGCCTCAACGACGCGCGAGGTGACCTACAAGACGACGAAGGGCACTGTTACCGTTGGCGAACTGACGGTCTATTACGACAATGTCAGCCTTCTCACGTCTCTCAGCCGCACCGAGATGGCTTTCATCACCATTTTCGTTCTCGCCATTCTCACCATCGTCCTGGCGGCCATTGCCGGCAACCGCTTCATGGTCATCCGCCCGCTGATGCGGCTTGCGGCAGCGATAGAGGCGACACGGCGTCTCGGCTCCCGTCACCATGTCGACTGGCGCTCGAAGGACGAAATCGGCCGGCTGGCGAAAAGCTTCAACGAAATGCAGACCCAGCTTGAAAAAGAAGAGCTGGAGATCAAGAACGCCCATGAACGCAAGACGGAGATCTACAACCGCACACCCGCCATGCTGTTCTCGCTCGACAGGCATGACCGGATTGCCGCCGTCAGCGATTATTGGGTGCAGGCGACCGGTTACGACCGCGCGAAAATATTAGGCCTGAATTTCGCCGACCTCATCCACCCGGATGACCGGACCCTGTTCCAGCAGCGCAAGGCGGCACAACAGTCGCCGGACGCCCCACATACCGGCATTACGGTCCGCTTTCATTGCATGGACGGCGGCGTCATGGACGCCCTCATTCTCGAGAAAGCCCTCGATTCCAGCGATGCCACGCAGCAGAGCACATGCCTCTGCGTCATGACCGACGTGACCGAACTGCGCCAGTCTGAAAAACGTAACCGCCAGCAGGCCATTTCCGACCATCTGACCGGCCTCTTCAACCGTCAGGGTTTCGAAGCGATTCTCGACCTGCAAATCCGCGATGCGGACAGGAACGGCAGCGAACTGGCCTGCCTCTTCATCGATCTGGACCGGTTCAAGGCCATCAACGACAATCTCGGCCATGCTGCGGGCGACGCGGTTCTGCGCGAATTCACGCTGAAACTCGAACCTCTACTGACGCCGCTCGACAGCGCATCGCGTCTGGGCGGCGACGAGTTTGCCATTCTGCTTGCCGGCCACACGGTGGAAGAGCGCGCCCTGCAGTTCTGCGAGCGGATCTGCGCCATACTGGATACGCCTTTTGAGATCGGAAGCAACAGCATCCGCCTTAGCGCCAGCATCGGCATGGCCGTCTATCCCCTGCATGCAACCAGTGCCTCAGAGCTTCTGCAGAATGCCGACATGGCCATGTATAGCCGCAAAAGAACGGGCAAAAACGGCTCACAGATCTTCGATCCCTCGATCATGGACCGGGCGCGCGAATATGCCGAACTGGAGAGGGATATCGCACAGGCGCTTTCCGAAGACTGGTTCGAGGCGCATTTCCAGCCAATTCAAGACCTCTCGACCGGCGGAACGGCGGGTTTCGAGGCTTTGCTGCGTCTCAACCACCCGGAAAAGGGTCTGCTCTCCCCCGCCGCCATCATCAGCCTTGCGGAAGAGAACGGCACCATCAATCGCATCGGCAACGTCATCCTCGATCAGTCGATCGCCAATCTTGCCAGACTGTCGCGCCTGCCGGGCATGGAACAGACCTATGTGGCGGTGAATTTTTCGCCGCTACAGTTCGAACCGGGATTGCCGACACGGATCGCCGGCGTGCTGCACCGGCACGGCATCCTTCCCAAACGGCTGGTCATCGAGATAACCGAGGCCGTCATCATGAAGGACGATCCGCAAATCCGGGCGATCCTCAACGCCATTCACCAGTTGGGCTGCCGCATCGCGCTGGATGATTTCGGCACGGGTTATTCCTCACTCAGCTATCTCAGCCGTTTTCCGGTCGATATCGTCAAGATCGACCAGTCCTTCACCCGCTCCATCTGCGACGACGCGGTGGAAATCAGGCAGCGCAACCGCATGCTGGTCGAAGGCATAGCCGCCATCTCGCACAAGATGAACTGCACCGTCATCGCCGAGGGCGTCGAGACGGAAGAGCAGAAGGAACTTCTGACGGAAATAGGAGCCGATTACGGACAGGGCTATTTCTTCGCAAGGCCACAGCCCGTCGAAAGGCTGGTTACCACATTGGACACAATATCCGATATTGGCCGCATTGCGGCACGGCAAGCGTGAGGCGGTGGAGACAGCCATGGGATTGATCCGCATTTGTCTGATCTTTCTTGCTCTCGCACCCCTGTTTGCCCCATGGCCGGCCAGCGCGGCCAAGCTTTTCCTGACGACCGAAGTCTATCCTCCGTATAATCTGCAGGCCGCCGACGGCAGCGTGCACGGCGTCTATTTCGACCAGCTGAAGATCCTGCTGGAGGAAACCGGCACCAGTTACGAAGTCGCTGTCATGCCGTGGGCGCGGGCAATTGCGCTCGCCACGACCCAGACCATGCATTGCGTCTTCGCCACGGCGCGAACGCCGGAACGGGAAAAACTCTTCAAATGGGTCTCGCCGATCCACACCGACCGCAACATTCTCGTGGCGCGCCGCAAGGCGGATATCAATGTCTCCAGCCTTGAGGACGCGAAGAAATACCGCGTCGGCACCCAGCGCGGCGACTATACCGAAGCCCTTCTGGAAACGCTCGGTTTCCCGCAGGTGGATGTCGGCGCGGATTTCCAGATCACGCTTCATAAATTGAGAGCGGGGCGCATCGACCTGATGCCCATGTCAGAGAGCACCTTCAAAAGCCTGCCGGCCGACACCTTCAGGGAAGTGATAACGCTTTCGCGGCAACAGCTGGGACTTGCCTGCAACAAGAGTGTTCCCGACGCGGTCATCGCGAAATTGCAGGCACGGCTGGACAGAATGATCGCCGACGGCGCGCAACAGCAGATATTCGACCGCTATAATCTCGTCAGCCCCTGACATCCTTCAAATATTGCCCAAATCGATAAAATGATTGACAGCCAGCGGATTTCGGGGTGGTGACAACAGCATCATCAGGTAAAAATGCGGACATGCCCCATGAAGATCATCGCAGGACTTGGTAATCCCGGCGCACAATATGCGGGAAACCGCCACAATATCGGTTTCATGGCCGTCGACGCATTGCAGCGCCTACCCTCCTTTTCGCCGTGGGCGAGAAAGTTCAAGGCGGAGATTTCCGAAGGTGAAATCGCCGGCGAGAAGGTTCTGCTGATGAAGCCGCTCACCTATATGAACCTTTCCGGCGAATCCGTCGGCGAGGCCATGCGCTTCTTCAAGCTTACACCGGGCGACATCATCGCCATCCATGACGAGCTCGATCTTCTCGCCGGCCGCACGCGCATCAAGACCGGCGGCGGCCATGGCGGCCATAACGGTCTGAAATCGCTCGACGCCCATTGCGGCAAGGAATACCGCCGCCTGCGCCTCGGCATCGGCCACCCCGGCGACAAGGAACGCGTGCACGGCCATGTGCTCGGCGATTTCGCCAAGGCCGACCGGGTCTGGCTCGATCCGCTTTTGGACGCCATTGCCGACAACGCCGCCATGCTGGTGAAGGGTGAAGATTCGCAGCTGATGAACAAGCTGGCGCTGGCCACGGGCAGCAAGCCGGAAGCCGAAAAACCGGTGAAGGCGGCCAAACCCGCCGGGCAGTCCCACATCCATCAGGCCCGCAACAGCGCCCAGCCGAAAAAGCTGCCGGAAACCGGACCGATGGCTGAAATGCTGAAGCGAATGTTCGGCAAGAAGGACTAGCTCGAATGCCTTCAGAGACCATTGTCCTGCGCGAAGCCGGTCCCGGCGATCTGCCTGGCCTGCTGGAACTTTACCGGGCGCTCAATCCATCCGACCCCGAATTGACGGCGCAAGAGGCTGGTGCGCCCTTCACCGCCATGCTTGAGCAATCCGGCCTGACGGTGTTTTTGGCAATGCATGACGGAAAACCGGTTGCGACCGCTACGCTTCTGGTTGTTCCAAACCTGACGCGTGCCGCCCGCCCCTATGCCCTCATCGAAAATGTCGTGACGCTGGAGGCCCAGCGCGGTCGGGGATATGGCCGCATGGTCGTGCGCCATGCCATCGAGGCCGCTTTCACGGCAAACTGTTACAAGGTCATGCTGCTGACGGGCCGCGACGACCCCGCGGTTCATGCCTTTTACGAAAGCTGCGGTTTTGCGCAGAACAAGACCGGCTTTCAGATCCGGCAGGATTAATATTCACTCTTCCGGTTCCGTGGTGAACATCAGTGGAAACCCAGCCTCCTTGCCAAGATCGGTCGCTTCCCTGGCCTTGGTCTCGGCGATGTCGCGCTCACAGACGACAACCACCACGCTGCCGAAGCGATGCGCCGTCATCATCACCCGATGGCCGGTCTCCTCGCTCATGCGAAAGACGGCCTTCAGCACCACGGTGACAAAGTCGCGCGGCGTATAGTCGTCATTCAGCAGCATGACCTTGTAGAGCTTCGGCCGCTCCAGCTTCGGTTTGACTTTCGGTTTCGGTTTGAGATCGACAGGACTGTCACTCATGATTGTCGCTCATCATGGTCGTTCACGGGGAAAATCCCCTTGGCTAGCGAAAGATCGTTTGATCCACTTATATTGCGCCGCAACCGTACCATCGACAAGCCCGGTGCGGCGCTCGCGCGAAATTCCGACCCATTCGCAGGGCTTTGCCGGCCCAAATCGGCCCGCGGGCTTGACCTTGCCCTGCCCTTTCCGCAAAAGGCTCCTCAACGAATTCTTTCAAACGGACAGGTTTCAAGCCATGGGCTTTAAATGCGGTATCGTCGGGCTGCCGAATGTCGGCAAGTCCACCCTCTTCAACGCGCTGACGAAAACGGCTGCCGCACAGGCTGCCAACTATCCCTTCTGCACCATCGAGCCGAATACCGGCGAAGTTGCGGTGCCTGATCCGCGTATGCAGCAGCTTGCGGCCATCGCCGGTTCTAAGGAAATCATCCCGACCCGCATCTCCTTCGTGGACATTGCCGGCCTGGTGCGCGGCGCATCGAAGGGTGAAGGTCTCGGCAACAAGTTCCTCGCCAACATCCGCGAAGTCGATGCCGTCTTACATGTACTGCGCTGCTTCGAAGACGACGATATCACCCACGTGGAAGGCCGCATCAATCCTGTCGGCGATGCCGACACGATCGAGACCGAACTGATGCTCGCCGACCTCGAAAGCCTGGAGCGCCGCGTCGAGCAGACCCGCAAGCGCGCCAGCAGCAAGGACAAGGAATCCCTCGCCCAGCTGCCCGTGATGGAAGCCGTCATCGCGCTGCTGAACGACGGAAAGCCGGCACGTCTGCTTTTGAAGTCGCTGGCGGCCGAGGAGATCGAAATCCTCAAGGGCCTCAATCTGTTGACATCGCACCCGGTCCTCTATGTCTGCAACGTCTCGGAAGCCGACGCATCCTCCGGTAACGAGCACACTGAGGCCGTCGCAGCGATGGCAAAGCAGCAGGGCGCGGAATGCGTGATCATCTCGGCGGCGATCGAAGCCGAAGTCGCGCAGCTTCCGGCCGATGAAGCCGAGGAATTTCTCTCGGCGCTTGGCCTTACCGAAGCTGGTCTCGACCGGCTGATCCGTGCCGGCTATCACCTGCTCGACCTCATCACCTATTTCACCGTCGGCCCGAAGGAAACGCGCGCCTGGACGATCGTGCGCGGCACCAAAGCCCCCGCCGCCGCCGGCGTCATCCATACCGATTTCGAACGCGGCTTCATCCGCGCCTTCACCATCGGCTTTGACGACTACATCGCCTACAAGGGCGAAGTGGGCGCCAAGGAAGCCGGCAAGGGGCGCGACGAAGGCAAGGAATATGTCGTCCAGGACGGCGACGTCATTCACTTCCGCTTCAATACCTGATCTGGTTTGGAGCCCGTCTGGGGGATAGATCGCTTCTTTGAAGCCTTGATCGAAGGGGCGCCGGCCTTACCGCCCGTTTCTTCTCCCCGCCGGGGAGAAGGTGGCCCGAAGGGTCGGATGAGGGGGCAAGCTCTCCGTATATCTCGACCCTCGCCCCCTCATCCCGCTGCCGCGGACTTCTCCCCGGCGGGGAGAAGAAACGGGCCTCACCCGCTCGCCATCCCTCCATCGCATCACACCTTCGATTTGACCTTTACGTAAACGGAAAAATCATCTTAGATGCGCCAACCTTGACTGTGCGAAGGGAGGACGCCATGACGCCGGTCGCGACTTATGCCTATGAGGATTTCCCCGTCGGACGGGAATTTCCCCTCGGACCGCAATCGATTTCGGCCGAGCAGATCATTGCTTTCGCCAGCGAATTCGACCCTCAACCCATGCATCTTTCCGAAGAAGCCGGCCGCCAGAGCATTCTCGGCGGGCTGGCGGCATCAGGCTGGCACACCTGCAGCCTGCTAATGCGGATGATGGCGGATAGCTACATCGGCAACTCGACTTCGCAGGGCAGCCCCGGCATCGATTACGTCGACTGGAAAAAGCCGGTTCTGGCGGGCGACACGCTATCAGGAAAATCCATCGTTCTGGAACAGCGCCCTTCCGGCTCACGCCCCGGCATCGGCCTCGTGAAATTCCGCCACGAGCTTTTTAACCAGCGCGGCGTGCTGGTATCGCACGGCGAAAACACCGTCATGTTCCTGATGCGGGCAAATGGAGGCCTTGCAGCATGAGACTGGCAGAACTTTCCCCGATCGGCGAACGCGTGACCCTTGATACGCTGCATTTTTCCGCCGAAGACATCATTCGCTTCGCCCGCGATTTTGATCCGCAGCCTTTCCATCTCGATGCCGAGGCCGCCAGAGACAGCGTTTTCGGCGGCCTCTGTGCCTCCGGCTGGCACACGGGCGCGGGCTGGATGAAGTGTTTCCTGTCCCATTGGGCAAAAGAGGTAAAGAGGCTGAAACAGCAAGGCCTTGAGCCACCACGGCTCGGCCCCTCGCCGGGTTTTCGAGAGCTCAAATGGAAGAAGCCGGTGTTCGCCGGTGATGATGTGACCTATTTCGTCACCCTGCTCGATACCCGCCCGCTGGAATCCCGCGCCGGCGTCTGGCTCAACACCACCTTCAACGAAGGTGTGAACCAGTCGGGAGAGACGGTCCTGACCTTCCGCAGCGGGGTTCTGGAGTTCGAATAGGCACTGGCCCCTATCACGCCGCCGCGATAGCTTTCAGCAGGAATCGCGGCGGGCCGGTAAATATGGATGATATTCTCAAGGGTTATGCCCAGGCAGCAACGCCCGACCTGATTTCCAGATTTGACAATCTCGACTGCGGGGCGATTTACGCACCCGTCATCGACCTGCTGCCGACGACACCCTCCCGGATCGCAGATATTGGCAGCGGCACCGGCCGGGACGCGGCATGGTTTGCCGCGCAGGGCCATGACGTTCTTGCCGTCGAGCCGGTCGGAAAGCTTCGGGAACCCGGCATGCAATTGCATTCATCGGAGAGAATAACGTGGCTGGATGACAGTTTGCCCGCGCTGACAAAGGCTCGCCGCTATGGCACCTTCGATCTAGTTGTCCTGTGCGGCGTCTGGCACCACGTTGATCACGATGCAAGGCGGGCTGCGATGGAAAGCCTCTCGGCGATGACGGCGACAGGCGGATTGCTCATCATGTCGCTGCGTCATGGTCCGGCGCCCGAGGGCCGTCGCGCCTTTGCCATTTCCCCGACGGAAACCATAAACGAGGCCGCCCGTCTTGGCTTCACGTTAATCCGGGAAGCGGAGGTCGGTTCCATTCAGGCCGGGAACCGCGCTCTGGGCGTTTACTGGACATGGATTGCCTTACGAAAAACCGGCGGGACGAGCGGGCTACCGCAGCAGCCCTGACCACTATTTCTGCCTCAATGGCCGGAAAACTCCACCAGCGTCCGTACCTCCACGCCAAGGTCCTCCAGCTTCTTGCGGCCACCAAGATCGGGCAGATCGATAACAAAGCAGGCGGAGACGATATCCGCGCCCATCTGCCGCAAAAGCTTGACTGCGCCTTCGGCGGTGCCGCCAGTCGCAATCAGATCATCGACCAGAATGACCTTCTCGCCGGGCTGCACGGCGTCCACATGCATTTCCATCTCGTCCACGCCATATTCCAGACTGTAGGCAACCCGTACCGTGGTGTGTGGCAGCTTGCCCTTCTTGCGGATCGGCACGAAACCGGCGGAAAGCTGATGCGCCACCGCCCCGCCCAGAATGAAGCCGCGTGCTTCCATGCCGGCAATCTTGTCGATCTTCGTTCCCGCATAGGGCTGCACAAGCTCGTCCACCGCCCGGCGGAAAGCGCGCGGATTGCCGAGCAATGTGGTGATGTCCCGAAAGATGATGCCCGGCTTCGGATAGTCGGGAATGGAACGGATGGCAGCGGAAAGCTCCGAAGCGATAACGGTCATGGTATTTCCATTTGGTATGGGAATGATCAGAGGGTTCGGGCCACCCTATCAACTTGATGGCGGCGGACCAACAAAAAAGGACCGCGACCGTCGGCCATCATCTGTTGGTAAAGAACCTCGACAGCCTAGGTCGCGTGAACTGCGATCGGATAACAGTTCCTTTGTCCGACAGGCCATAAAAAAGCCCCCACGGAAGACCGTGGAGGCCGTTGATTGGCCGGCAACTGGATGCGGCTCAATGTTCCTTGCGGGCGTAGACCGATTTCTTGGTGAGATAGATCAGTGCCGTGAAGATGAACAGGAACACCATGACCATGAAGCCGGTGCGCTTGCGCTGTTCCAGATGCGGCTCAGCAGCCCACATCAGAAAGGCGGACACGTCCTTGGAATATTGATCCACCGTCTGCGGCGCACCGTCGTCGTATGTCACCTGATCGGCGCTGATCGGCGGCGCCATCTTCAAGGAAGGACCGCTGACGAAATACGGGTTGAAGTGCGTGCCTTCCGGCACCTGGTAGTCCGAACCATCCGAGTTTTTGATACCCGTCGGCGCATCCTGATATCCGGTCAGCAGCGCATGGATATAATCCGGGCCGCCCTCCTGATAACCGCCGATGATCGGGATCATGTCGATGATGAATTGCGGGAAACCACGCTCCACACCTCGCGCCTTGGCAAGCAGCGACATGTCGGGCGGTGCCGCCCCGCCATTGGCGGCGGCTGCCGCCTCATGGTTCGGGAACGGCGAAGGGAAATGATCGGAAGGCACAGCCTTGCGATTATACATTTCGCCATCGGCGTTCGGGCCGTCCTGCACTTCATATTCGGCAGCGAAAGCCTTCACCTGATCTTCCGAATAACCGAAATCTCCCAGCGTGCGGAAGGAAACAAGGCTCATCGAATGGCAGGCGGAGCAGACTTCCTTATAGACCTTGAGACCGCGCTGCAGCTGGCCCTTGTCGTATTTGCCGAAAGGTCCGGCAAAGGACCAGCTTTGCTCCTCGGGCTTGATGACCGGGAAGTGACTGCCGACAATAGCATGTTCGGTCTTGGTGGCGAGGTCATGGCTTTCCTCCGCCGCAAAAGCGGCGGCGGAACAGCCAATGGCGGCGATAAGCGCGATGCTCGTGAGAAGCGTCTTCATTGTCGTCATCCTTCCTTCGCGCTCAGATCTGGGCGGCCGCTGGCGCGGCACCCTTCTTGGCGGCGTTCTTTTCAAGAACGGCCTCGGTAATCGAATTCGGAATACGCCGCGGCGTTTCGACCAGACCGAGGATCGGCATGATGACGAGGAAGAACCCGAAATAGTACAGCGTGCCGATCTGCGACATGACGACATAGAGGCCTTCCGCAGGACGTGAACCCAGCCAGCCGAGCAGGATGGCGTTGACCACGAAAATCCAGAAGAACAACTTGTACCACGGACGATAGACGGCAGAGCGAACCTTCGACGTATCGAGCCAGGGCAGGAAGAACAGCACGATGATCGCCCCGAACATGACGAGAACGCCACCGAGCTTGGAATCGATCGGCCCGACATTGAAGGTGATGGCGCGCAGCATCGCGTAGAACGGCAGGTAATACCATTCCGGCACGATATGCGCCGGCGTCGAGAGCGGATTGGCCATGATGTAGTTATCAGGGTGGCCGAGGAAGTTCGGCATGTAGAAGATGAACCAGGCATAGGCGATGAGGAACACCGAAACGCCGAGCGCATCCTTCAGCGTCGCATAGGGCGTGAAGGGAACCGTATCGGTCTTGCTCTTCACTTCCACACCGGTCGGGTTGGTCTGGCCGGTCACATGCAACGCCCACACGTGCAGGATGACGACACCCGCGATCATGAAGGGCAGCAGATAGTGAAGCGCGAAGAAGCGGTTGAGCGTTGGATTATCCACCGCAAAGCCGCCGAGCAGGAACTGTTGGATCCATTCACCAATCAGCGGGAAAGCCGTGAAGAAGCCGGTGATAACGGTCGCGCCCCAGAAGGACATCTGGCCCCAGGGAAGCACGTAGCCCATGAAGCCCGTCGCCATCATCAGCAGATAGATCACGCAGCCGAGAATCCAGAGGATTTCGCGTGGCGCCTTGTAGGACCCGTAATAAAGACCACGGGCAATGTGCAGATAGACCGCGATGAAGAAGAACGACGCGCCGTTGGCGTGCATATAACGCAGCAGCCAGCCGTGGTTGACGTCACGCATGATCTTTTCGACGGAGTTGAAGGCAACCGTCGTTTCAGCGGCATAATGCATGGCAAGCACGACGCCGGTAAGGATCTGCACGATCAGCATGACGGAAAGCATCGCACCGAAGGTGTAGGCGTAGTTCAGGTTACGCGGGACAGGATAGGCAACGAAGCTGTCATAGATCAAGCGCGGCAAGGGAAGCCGCGAATCGATCCACCTCTCGATGCCGGTGGACGGCTGATAACTGGAATGGCCACTCATAAATATCTGTCCCCTTATCCGATCTTGATCACGGTATCGGATGTGAATGCAAATGTCGGGATGGCGAGGTTCTGCGGCGCCGGGCCCTTACGAATGCGGCCCGCCGTATCGTAGTGCGAGCCATGGCAGGGACAGAACCACCCGCCGAAATCGCCGGCCTGGCCGAGCGGAACGCAACCGAGATGGGTGCAGGAACCGATCATGACGATCCAGTTCTCTTTGCCCTCACCGGCGGAACGGTCGATATCCGTCGCCTGCGCTTCGGCGGCAATGTTGGCATTGCGCGCCACCGGATCCTTGAGGTCGCCGAGAGCGACCGCCTTGGCTTCATCGATTTCCTTTTCCGTGCGGTTGCGGATGAAAATCGGCTTGCCGCGCCACTTCACGGTGAGCGACATGCCCGGCTCGACCGCCGCGACATTCACTTCGATGGAAGCGAGCGCCAGCGTCGATGCATCGGGACGCATCTGGTCGATGAACGGCCATGCGACTGCAGCAGCGCCAACGGCGCCCGTCATTCCGGTTACTAGATAAAGAAAATCGCGACGGGTCGGTTCACCCGAGGCGTCGTGATTGGTTACGTGCTCGCTCACCGCTACACCATCCTCTGCGCTGTTTTTGCCGTAAATCGCATGAGTCCTCCCGCTATGATTTGATCCAGGACAAACTCCGTCCCATCGTCCTGGACACAACTGCGGCATCAAGAAACCGCGTCAATGTGTTTGATCGCAAAATATTGACTGACTTGGCAAGAGCAAAGCACACAAAGCTGCCGTAATTCTGCCTGAGCGGGCCGATTTGTTTCGCATTTTTCGCGGGCCTTGGCAGGCGGGCAACATTGTGCCCGCCTGTGCCCCATGTTACGAGACGCACAGGGAGAGCTTGGAAAGCAGGGATTCGGATGACGGCGAAGCTCGCTTGCATGGTCTCCACGATGGTGGCTGCCGTTCTTTTCATCGCCAGCCTGCGTTATGTGACGGATTTCTGGCTTCTCGCCTTCGTCACAAGTTTCCAGCTCCACATCGCCATTGTCTGTATCCTGTTGTCGTGCCTCGTCTTTTGGTTCACGCGCGACGCCGTTTCCGCCCTGCTCGTGGTCTGGTCGCTGGCACTTGCCATCCATGCCATCGCCATGCTGATGGAATTCTCCACATCCGCCAACCCGGCATCGGATGCGAGGCCCTTCCGGCTTTTGTCCTTCAACGTGCTGATGGACAATGGCGTCAATGCGGATGCGATTGCCGACACCATTCTCGAATCAGGCGCGGATGCTGTCTATCTGTTCGAGGCGGCGGCGCTGCAATCGGTTCTGCCACGGCTTGAGCAAACCTATCCCCACAGGCTCGGCTGTTATACCGGAACGCCCACCTGCGACCTTTTGATCCTGTCGAAACGGCCATTGCTGGAAGGCCATTTCCACAGCCTCAGCGATCTGCGCCGCGACCGTTTCGCCATCGCCAGCGTCGATTTCGATGGCACGGAGCTGACGCTTGCCGCCGGTCACATCACCAAACCCTATTTCGACGATTATCATGCACATGAGCTGGACGAGATCAGCGAAATCCTGTTCCGCGTCACAGGGCCGCTCATTCTGGCGGGCGACTTCAATTCGGCGAGCATCGCCCCCGACATGCGCGCTTTTCTTGCCGCCAACGACCTGAAGAAAGCACCATGGGAACCCGCCACATGGCCAACGGAGGCAGGCCGCTTCGGCATCGCCATCGACCACATCTTCGCCCGTGAACCGGCAACCCTGATGAAGACCACCCGCCTGCCAGACAGCCTCGGCTCCAATCATTACGGACTGATGGCGGATTTCATGATCGGCCGGTAACACCAGACGCCCTGCCATACGAAAACGGCGGCCGGAAGCCGCCGTCCTTGTTTTGCCAGGCCGCAGAGCGCGGATCAGAACTCGGACCATTCCTGTGCCGACGCGGCCTGTCGTCCACCACCGAAGGCGGCAGCGATTTTTTGCCCCATGGCGCGTGCCGGCGAAGGCTGCGGAACCGAGGCCGGACCGGCCACAAGAATGTTTTCCCCCGCCCCCCGTAATGTGAACTGCGAAAGCAGCACGTTGAGGGCGCCCGCCTGCGAAGCGAGGCTGCCGCTGGCAGCCGTCGTCTGTTCCACCATGGCTGCGTTTTTCTGGGTACCCTGGTCCATCAGGTTCACGGCGGAACTGATTTCCGAAAGGCCGGTCGACTGTTCACGCGTCGAGACAACGATGGACGCAACGTGGCGGTTGATTTCCCGCACCTCGTTGACAATCCCTTCAAGCGCCTCCCCCGTCTTGCCGACCAGCGACACCCCTTCGCGCACCTGCTCGCCGGAACGGTTGATGAGAACCTTGATCTCCTTGGCGGCATTGGCCGAACGCTGCGCCAGTTCGCGCACCTCCTGCGCCACGACGGCGAACCCCTTGCCGGCATCGCCTGCCCGGGCAGCCTCCACACCGGCGTTCAGTGCAAGAAGGTTGGTCTGGAATGCAATCTCATCGATGACGCTGATGATATTGCTGATCTCATTGGCGGATTTTTCGATATCCTGCACCGCCAGAACCGTGCGCGTAACGATCTGGCCGGACATTTCGGCACTTTCCCGCGCTCGCTCCACGATCCGGCCGGCTTCGGCGGCGCGATGGGCCGAATCCTTCACCGCCGTCGTCACCTGTTCCAGCGCCGCCGCCGTTTCTTCGACGGAAGATGCCTGCTGTTCTGTGCGGCGGGAAAGATCGCCTGCCGCCGCCAGAATTTCGCCGGCGCCCGCATCGATGACCCGGGCATTTTCACCGACCGAGCGCAGCGCCGCCTGCAGCGTCGCGACCGATTCGTTGAAATCGCCGCGCAAACCATCCAGCCGCTCGGCAAAGGCGATATCCAGACGACAGGTCATGTCGCCCTGCGAGAGTTTCTTCAGCCCGGCGCCCAGATTTTCAACCGCGAAACGGATTTCTTCCGCTTCCCGCGTTTTCTGTGCTTCGTGCTCGATCCGCTCCTGCTCGCTGAGGCTGCGATTGGCCTCGGTTTCCCGCTCCAGACGCTCGCGTTCGATGGCATTGTCGCGGAATACGGCAACGGCCGCGGCCATTTCACCGATCTCGTTTTTGCGGCCGGAATGTGGAATGGCACTCTCATTATCGCCAGCAGCCAACCCGTTCATGGCGCGAGTGATGTCATTGATCGGGCGCGAGATACGCTGGAAACTGAAAACCGCAGCGGCAAGCGCAACGGCAGCGGCAACAAGCATGCCGCCAAGCGACATGAAGAAGGCAAAATCACCCGCCGCCTCTGCCGCCTGTTGGTCCGCCAGACCGCGCTCGCGATTGTCCTCGATCATCTCTTTCATCAGCACACCCGCCGCGTTGCCCACCGGCGTCATCTTGGCGACCTGCGCCCGGGCGGCGTCGACATCGCCGGTGACGATGATTTTTTTCAGCTCCGCGCCCATGGCCTCGTAATTTGTGACCATTCCATTCAGGCGCTGGAATTTTTCAATCGTTGCAGGCAGCTGCAATTGCGCACCATAGGCATCAAACGCCTCGGCGCGCTCCTGCTGGGATTTGAGGATGCGCTGGAACATGGCATTCCGCGCCTCCGGCGTTGCCGCGTTCATCGCCACCAGATAGTTGCGACGAATATCGCTTAGCCTGTCGCTCAGATCGGCGATGATGAGCGAACGCTCCATACGCCGAACGATGTTGCCGGCCTGTTGCTCCATCTCACCGATGGACCGCATGCTTGCGGCCCCCTGGGCGATGGAAAAGAGAACTGTGATGCCGAACAATGCCGGCAGAAGAATACGAATTCTAAAAATATGCATTGTTCTCGATCCACAAAAAAATGAGCGCGTTCCTCCCGCGGTCCTTTTTTTGCATGCACCGATAAACAAGAGCTTACCGCCCTGTTATAAATTTCAGGTTGAATAAATCTTTTTCATTCGTGTGTTTTTTCAGATATTAGCAACCAATGATTTCATATTTGTGCATATTGAATAGCCAGCCCGGTCGCAGAGCGCAGTCTCAGACGGTCTCCTCGGCAGCGAGAAAACCACCCGATTGCCGTGCCCAAAGCTCCGAATAAAGTCCACCCTGCGAGACCAGATCGGAATGCGTGCCCTGCTCGACGATGCGGCCCTGATCCATCACGATCAACCGGTCCAGCGCGGCGATGGTCGACAGGCGGTGGGCGATGGCCAGCACCGTCTTGCCCTGCATCAGTTCATCCAGATTACTCTGGATCGCCGCCTCCACCTCCGAATCGAGCGCCGAGGTCGCCTCGTCGAGCACGAGGATCGGCGCGTCCTTCAGCATCACGCGGGCGATGGCGATGCGCTGGCGCTGGCCGCCGGAGAGTTTCACGCCACGTTCGCCAACATGGGCGTCGAAACCGGTGCGGCCGCGCTGGTCTTCCAGCCTCTCGATGAAATCATCCGCCTTGGCCCGCCGCGTCGCCTCACGCAACTGCGCTTCGGTGGCATCCATGCGGCCGAACATGATGTTGTCGCGGATGGAGCGGTGCAAAAGCGACGTATCCTGCGTGACCATGCCGATATGGGCGCGCAGCGATTCCTGCGTCACTCTGGCGATATCCTGCCCGTCGATCAGGATGCGGCCTTTCTCGACATCGTAAAACCGCAGCAGCAGGTTGACGAGGGTGGATTTGCCCGCGCCGGAACGCCCGACGATGCCGACCTTCTCCCCCGCCTCGATATCGAGATTGAGATTGTCGATGACACCGTTCGCCCGCCCATAATGGAAGCTGACATTGTCGAAACGTATGCTCGGCCGTTTCACTTCCAGCGCGGCCGCATCCGGCGCATCGACAAGGCCGATCGGCTGCGAGATCAACTCGGCGGCATTCTGCACCGTGCCGAAATTGCGCATGATGCCGTTGAACTGCGTCATCAAGCGGCCGAGCAGGAAGTTGAGGCGCAGCACCAGCGCCAGCGTGAAGGCCACCGCACCGGAACTGATCCTGCCTGATAGCCATAGATCGATGCACAGCGCCGCCATGGAGGTGATCATCACCCCTGACAGCAGCGCCATGGAGGCGCGCACGCCGGTGATGAACCGGGTAAAGGTCATGGTGGCGTTCTGGAAGATGTCGAAACCCTGCCGCATGTAGCGATCATTGGCGTCATCGCGGCCGAAAAGCCGGAGCGTCTGGATATTGCTATAGGCATCCACCATGCGGCCGGAGAGCATCGAGGCGGCTTCCGCCGTCTCTTTCGAATGGTATCGAATGCGCGGCACGAAATAACGCGCCAGCGCCGAAAAGATCAGCACCCAGACCAGCACGACGACGGCCAGCCGCCAGTCCAGCCCGCCGATCAGAAACAGCATCGAGACGGAATAAATGCCGACGAACCAGACGCTTTCCATCAGCGAGGTAACGAGATCGCCCGCCGCCTGCCCGCCCGACCAGACTTTGGTGACGATGCGGCCGGAAAAATCGTTCTGGAAAAAGGAAAGCGATTGCCGCGCCACATGCATGTAGGACTGCCAGCGCACCAGATTGTAAAAGCCGGGCGTGATGATCTGCTGGTCCACCAGCGCCGTAATCATGGTGACGATGAAACGCACGACGCCGATCAACACCAGCATGCCCACCAGCTCGCCGCCATGGGTGGAAAGCAGTCCCGCCCAGCCTTCTCCCGGCTTCACGGTCGAGAGAATATCCACCAGCCGCCCGACAAACCAGAACAGCGCCGCCTCGATGGCCGCCGTCAGCCCGCCCAGCACCAGCATGGCGAAAAACGGCGCCTTGGCCTGCGAGATGTAAAACCAGATGAAAGCGAATGTGTTGTCAGGCGGCCGCAAATCGTCCTTGCGGGCGAAGGGCTTTATCCAGTTCTCGAAAAACTCGAAGATGCGGGTAATGACCATCATCGGGATATAGGCGGATTCCCGTTGCCGGAACAGCCGCAGAGCGTTGGGGAAGAGATTATATTTCGGTAACGTTCGGGAAATGAAAAAGGGCGGGGAGTGTTCCCCGCCCTTATGCTTTTTTTATTCCGCGGCCACTTCCGCGTCATGGTCGGCGATGAAGCCGCCGGACTGGCGCCGCCACAGATCGGCATAGATGCCGCCCATCGCCGCCAGTTCCGCATGGCTGCCCGCCTCGACGATCTGGCCCTTGTCGAGGATGATGAGCCGATCCATTTCCGTCAGCGTCGAAAGGCGGTGGGCAATCGCAATCACCGTCTTGCCTTCCATCAGCGAGAACAGGTTCTCCTGGATCGCCGCCTCAACTTCGGAGTCGAGCGCCGAGGTCGCCTCGTCCAGCACCAGGATCGGCGCGTTCTTGAGGAAGACACGGGCGATCGCGATACGCTGGCGCTGGCCGCCGGAGAGTTTTACGCCGCGCTCGCCCACCTGGGCATCGAGGCCCTGTCGGCCATGCATATCGACCAGCGTTTCCACGAAGTCCCAGGCATTTGCCCGCTTCGCCGCCGCGATCACCTGCTCGTCGGTGGCCTCGGGATGGCCATAGGCGATGTTGTCGCGGATCGAGCGGTGCAGCAGCGACGTATCCTGCGTCACCACGCCGATCAACTCGCGCAGGCTGTCCTGCGACACCTTGGAGATGTCCTGCCCGTCGATGGTGATCCTGCCCGCTTCCAGATCATAGAAGCGCAAAAGCAGGTTCATCAGCGTCGTCTTGCCAGCGCCTGAGCGACCGACGAGACCAACCTTCTCGCCCGGCTTGATATCGAGCGTCAGCCCGTCGATCACGCCCTTGTTCTTGCCGTAGTGGAAGCGGACGTTATCATAACGGATGGCGCCCTGCGGTGCCGCAAGCTGCGGCGCCTTCGGAGCATCGACGATATCATGCGGCTTCGTCATCATCGACATGCCGTCATAGACCGTGCCGATATTTTCAAACAGCGACGTGACTTCCCACATGATCCACTGCGACATGCCGTTGACGCGCATGGCAAGGCTGATGGCGATGGCGACCGAGCCGGCCGTCACCGAACCCTGCATCCAGAAATAGAGACCAAGCGAGGCCGTGGAAAACAGCACCACCGCATTATTGAGGTCGATCAGGATGTTGAAGGCGGAAATCTTGCGCATCTGGCGGTGAACGGTGCCCAGAAACACATTCATGCCCTCACGCGCATATCGCTCCTCGCGCCCCGCATGGGAAAACAGCTTGATCGTCGAGATGTTGGTGTAACTGTCGACGATCCGCCCCGTCATCAGCGAGCGTGCATCGGCCTGTTCCTGCGCCAGCCGGCCAAGTTTCGGCACGAAATAGGCGAGGATACCCATATAGATGCCGAGCCATGCCAGAAGCGGAATGACCAGCCGCCAGTCGGCCGCCGCCACCATGAACAGCATCGAAACGACGAAGCTGATGGCGTAGACGAAAACATCGATCACCTTCAGCGCCACTTCGCGGATCGCCAGTGCCGTCTGCATCACCTTGGTCGAAACCCGGCCCGCAAATTCGTTGGCAAAGAAGTTCATGGAGTGACGCAGCAGGAAACGATGCATCTTCCAGCGCGCGATCATGCCGAAATTGCCGGCCAGCGTCTGGTGCATCGTCATGGTGTGGATCGCACCCATCAACGGCAGCAGGAAGAGCACCAGCCCGGCCATGACGATCAGATGCCAGCCCTCATCGGCAAAAAACGTCGCGCGATCGGCGGTGGAAAGCCAGTCAACGATACTGCCGAGGAATTTGTAGAGCATGGCTTCCGCAATGGCGATGCCCATGGACATCAGGCCAAGCAGCAGCAGCCACGGCCATGCGGGCTTCACATAATGCCACAGGAACGGCAACAGCGTCTTCGGCGGCACATCGGGCGTCGAAGAAGGAAAAGGATCGAGGCGTTTTTCAAACCAGCCAAACATAGGCCAAGCTCCGGCAATCAATCGCCCCATCGAAAGGTGAGCAAACGCAAATGTGGCTCACGACGGAACGGAAAAGTCTTTGGATATGGCCGTGACAGCCACATGACGAATCGAGAAATGGGAAACGCGGTCAAACCGCGGGGTAACACCTAAGCCAGCAGCGGCACTACTGGGGCCGGGAGGCGAAAGCGAATGTCAATATCCATGAGAACCTCCCTAGCTGGTGTTGAAGATGTGGCCTTGTAGCGCAAAAAATAATCAATGACCAGTCGGAAAGATGCTGGATGCGCCAGAAAACTTCCGATTGTGTCGAACATAACAAAATGGGCGGATTTACCCGCAAAGGTTTCCGCCCATCACTCAACCTGGATATGTCGTCTTATTCAGCTGCGTCCTGCGCCTGCCCGCTCTCATATTCCGTAACAAGCTCAACCATGCCGGCCTGCGTATGACGCTTGAGTTCCCGGCGATCGCTGGGCTGTGGCGCGAAGGTGACGGTCAGACCGGTATCCCGCACCGTGCCGATGGCGAAAGATGCACCGGACAGCATGCGTACACCCTCATGCAGCCACAGTGGGTCGGTAGCGAAATGCTGGCCGATGCCGACGACAACGGGAATACCCTGCCAGTGCGACATGCGATCATAGTGGATATGGCCTGCCAGAATGCCCATGACGTCGTGTTCGAACAGTACCTCGTCCAGCGCCTCGGTATCGTCGAAGGACAGGGATTCCCACTCTGCATCGGGACGGTCGAAATCGAGCGCCGGCGCATGGTGCATCACCAGAAGCTTCGGCAGATCGGGATGGTTTTCGAGTTCCTCCTCGAGCCATTCAATCTGGCCTGGTTCGAAGGCGCCCCCGACCTTGCCGGGAACGCTGGTATCCATGACGATGACATGGATATCCGAAATCACCTGCGAATGGTCGTAGGGCGCATCCAGATCTTCGTGCCGGCCAAGCATCACGGGATAAAAACCGTCGCGACGGTCATGATTGCCAAGAGCGAAAAGCACCGGCACATCCAGTTCCGCCTCAGCCATCAGGCGCTTGAGTTCTTCATAGCTGCCGGCATCGCCCCGGTTGGTCAGATCACCGCTGACGACGATGAATTCCGGCGGCGGCACCAGCGCCTTAATCTGCGTGAGCGTGGCGGACAACGTGGCCGAGGTCTCGGAGTAAAGATCATCATCCTGCACCTGAGGATTGCCGATATGCAGATCGGTCAGATGGACAAAATTCACCCGTTCGGACATGTCGTCCTCCTGTTGTTGCGTGCAGAAAATCCGGCTCTAAAAGTATCGTGACGGCCACGTCCGCTGTTGCGGGCAGGCCTGACGATGTGCTGATGAATGGGTAGCCGCCCTGTGTGTCACGCGAATGAATATCCGCCCGGCAACGGCACCGGAAAGGGACTTTTTGTGCCGCATCTGTTGCCCGGCCCCCGCTCGTGATAATCGGGCAGACACGCCAACCGCAATGAGAAGACCATGCCCGAAATCAGAATCGCCCTTTATCAGCCCGATATTCCCGGCAATACCGGCACCATTCTGCGATTGGCCGCCTGCCTTGGCCTCGGGGTCGATATCATCGAGCCGGCCGGCTTCGATATTTCCGACCGCAATCTGAAACGCGCTGGCATGGATTATATTGCCGCGGCGGCGCTGATGCGCCATGTCAGCTGGGAGCGCTTCGAGGAATGGCGGGCAACCACTGGCCGCCGCCTTGTTCTCGCCTCCACGAAGGCCGCCCTGCCCTATACTGACATCAGCTACCGCAGCGATGATATCCTGCTCTTTGGCCGGGAAAGTGCCGGCGTGCCAGACCACGTGCATGACAAGGCGGATGAGCGAATCATCATCCCCATGGTGGCCGGACAACGCTCCATCAACGTCGCCATGTCGGCGGCAATGATCACCGGCGAGGCCCTGCGCCAGACGGCATGGGCCTGACCTGTCATCTTTGTAGCCATTTTTGCAGGCAAACATAAAGATTGACCAATTTTACCGCGAAACTGTCGCAACCCGGCCTGTACCGAAGGCGTTTACGCTCCTATACTGATTAGCCGGGCAATTAAAAATCGCCCTCGCCGGGACAATCCGCCGGCGGGTGTGAGGAGACGTCGCATGCAATCCACCATTGTCATCGTCAACCTTCTCGGCGCGGTCGCGCTGCTGCTTTTCGGCTTGACGCAGGTCAAGGACGGCGTCACCCGCGCTTTCGGCATGAAACTCAGAAGCGTGCTGGCCACCGGCACTCAGAACGGCCCGCGTTCGTTCTTTTCCGGCTTCTTCGCCACCGTCGCACTTCAAAGCTCGACGGCAACGGCACTCACCGTCGCCTCCTTCGCCGAACGTGACCTCATCAAACCGCGCATGGCGCAGGTGGTGCTGCTTGGCGCCAATGTCGGCACTGCCGTCACCGCCTGGATTGTGGCGGCCGGCGTGGAATGGCTGTCGCCGCTTCTGATCCTTTCCGGCATCATTCTCAAAAAAGGCAACTCCAACGCCAGACAGGGCGGCGGAACGGCGGTTATCGGCATCGGCCTCATGCTTCTGTCGCTGCATCTTTTGAGCGGCGCCACCGAACCGATGCGTGCCTCGCCCGCCCTTGGTGTTTTCATCGGCCTGCTGGACGGCGCATGGCCCGTCGCGCTGATCTTTTCCGCCGTGCTTGCCTTCGTTTCCTCTTCCAGCCTCGCCGTCGTGGTGCTGATCCTGTCGCTGGCCGCCACCGGCACGCTGTCAGCCGGCCTCATCATTGTTCTCATTCTCGGCGCCAATCTCGGCGGCGCCATTCCGCCCGTCATCGCCACACTCTCCGGCCCCGCCTCTGCACGGCGCATCACCATCGGCAACCTCGTGGTGCGCACCATCGGCTGCCTCATCGCCATGCCGCTCGCCTCTTACGGCGCAACGTATTTGCAACAATTGCCGCTTTCGCCCGCCAAGTTGCCGGTCGATGCGCATCTCATCTTCAACGTTATTCTGGCAGCTGTCGCCTGGCCTTTCTCCGGGCTCATATCCGACCTGATGGCAAAGCTGGTGCCGGGCGATCCGAAGGCTGAAGATGGCCCAAATTTCCTCGACCAGCAGGCGCTTGATATGCCGGTCGTCGCGCTTGCCAACGCCACGCGCGAGGTCCTGAGCGTCGGTGACAGCATAGAGCGCATGCTGATCCGCGCCGAAAACGCCTTCAAGCACAATGATCTCGCACCGCTTCAGGAAGTTTCGCTCCTCGAAACCAAAGTGGATCGCCGTCAGCAGGAGGTGAAGGTCTATCTTTCGCAATTGGGGCGCAGGGGGCTTTCCGACGAGGAAGCCCGCCGTTCGATCGCCATCATCGATTATGCGATCAATCTCGAACATATCGGCGATATCATCGAAAAAGGCATCTGCGAGCAGATCCGCAAGAAAGTGCTGAACAGCTTCAAGTTTTCCGATGACGGTTATGAGGAGTTGAAGACCCTGTTCGACATGACCATCGAGAACCTGCGCGCTGCCCAGAGCATTCTGGTCACCGGCGATTTCGATCTCGCCCGCCGGCTGATGGAAAGCAAGGTGGACATCCGCCGCCTCGAGAAACAGTCCTCCAATCGCCATCTGGAGCGGCTGCGCGACGGGTTGGCGGAAAGCATGCAGACCAGCTCCCTGCACCTCGACATGCTGCGGGATCTGAAGCGCATCAACGCCCATATCGTAACGGTGGCCCACCCCATTCTGGATGAAAGCGGCGTGCTGATCGAAAGCCGCCTGCGTTACGCCGAGCCGCGTGCCTGAGCATTTCTAAAGTTCAATCGGCCGAGGGCAAACGCCGCATGGTGAATTCGATGCGGTCGCCTTCCAGCTGCCGCCAGCTTTCCACTTCCGTCCAATAGGCGGCCTTGGGAAAGCTGTCGAACCATTCGCGCGCCTTGGCGCGGGCCTCTTCACGCTCAAGACAGAAGGTCTGCCGCACGAACATGCCGTCACGTTTTTGTTCACCGCCGGCGCTTTCGCGTTCCCTGCGGTGATTGGCAATCCTGCGCTTCAGCCCGTCGAGGGGCGGCGGTCCGGCAAATTTCGTCATGATATTCACCTCTGGCACCTACATCGATAAAGATAGTGTCCGCATGTGAACTTGGCGAGTCGAATTTGTGCATGAAGCCGGCACCTGCTAGACGCGACGGGGAATCGACTTCACCTAGAGCGTTTCCGCTTTTCTTCGAATCGCGAAAACGCTCTAGCTCTTTATTTTTACGCATTGTCCTGACGGAAAAGCGATGCCGCTTTTCCTGGAAATGCTCTAAGGAGACTATGCATGGAACGGCCAATCTTGCCGAAGGGCTTGCCCGAGGACATCGAAGACAAGAAGGCCGTTGCCCAAGCCTGGTTCCAGCATCTGCGCGACACCATCGTCACCTCCTTCGAAACGCTCGAAAACGACCTGACCGGCCCGCTGTCGGATCAGGAGCCCGGTCGTTTCGTGCAGAAGGACTGGCTGCGTGACAATGGCGAAGGCGGCGGCGGCAAGATGTCGATGATGGAAGGCCGCGTCTTCGAAAAGGTCGGCGTGCACACTTCCACCGTCTATGGCGAGTTCTCGCCGGAATTCCGCCAGCAGATACCGGGCGCGGAAGAAGACCCGCGCTTCTGGGCCTCGGGCATTTCGCTGATCGCCCATCCGGTCAATCCCAATGTCCCGGCCGTGCACATGAACACCCGCATGGTCGTCACCACCAGCCACTGGTTCGGCGGCGGTGCGGATCTGACACCCGTACTGGGCCGCAGACGGACGCAGGAGGACGCAGATACCCAGCTGTTCCACCGCGCCTTCGAGATCACCTGCAACCGCCATCCGGTCGCCGATTATCCGCGATACAAGACTTGGTGCGACGACTACTTCTTCCTGAAGCATCGCAATGAAGCCCGGGGTATCGGCGGCATCTTTTTCGACTGGCTGCATCCGGACGAAGAAAAGGGTGGCTGGGACGCCAATTTCGCCTTCGTGCAGGATGTCGGCCGCGCCTTCAACCTCGTCTATCCGAAAATCGTCCGCGCCAACTTCAACCAGCCATGGACGGAAGAGGACCGCGACGAGCAGCTTATCCGCCGCGGCCGCTACGTGGAATTCAACCTGCTTTACGACCGCGGCACCATCTTCGGCCTGAAGACCGGCGGCAATGTCGAATCGATCCTGTCGTCTCTGCCGCCGGTGGTGCGCTGGCCTTAAAAAACCTCACGCAAATTTGACGCTCATCAGCCAATTTGTCGCAAATAGCGCAAATTAGGACTTATGGAAAAATCAAGGCAGTGGTAGTCTCCTCCCGCAGACGTACTGGAGGAGCTATCGTCATGATTACTTCGAACAGCATGCCTATTTCTGCTGCCCCCGAGGCAGCACCGCAATCCATCGATACCCCCGAATTGATCGACCGCCTGGCAGCGGAAATGCGTGCCACGGGCGATCGCGAACTGCCGCATTCCTTTTATGTCGAACAGGTAAAGCGCACCCTTGCCGGAAAAACGGTGAAGCGTGCGGACAATGACGAAATGCCTCGTACAAAAATTCCGGCAGCAAGCACATCCTCTGTTTTCCAGTGCTGGGCAATGCCAGAATAGGGGCCAGAATAGAGACCCGAACAGGGTCGAAGGGCGCCGCTCTGGAACATAAGCGGCGACCATTCGTTTCTTGGCAGAGGGACAGCATGTTCTTTCAATGCTGTCCCTCACTCGAAACAGGGAGGTAAAACCAATGAGACTGTTTGAATGTGGAACGCTCGTGCCCGGCTGTGCCTGGCATACACGCGCCGATGACGACGCCGAAGTTGTCCGCCGCACGGTGGAACATATGCGCTCGGCCCATGGCGAAACCACGATCCGCGAAAATATGATCGACAATATCAAGGCCCGCATCCGCGACGAGGCAAATGCGGCTTAGGCCGAACCGCCGTCATCGCTGCGGTCTCAATTCTCCAGCATGGTTTTCATCCGGGCGGTCAGCGCTGCCCGGTCCAGCGAGAAATTGACGTCGATCCACTTTTCCTCGAGGCTTTTCAGCACCTCGCCCACCTTCGGGCCAGCCTCGACGCCGGCGGCCATCACATCCGCACCGCTCAACGGAAATCCCGGTTTTTTGAATTTTTCCGCTCTCGTCAGCAGCGTCGACAGACGCGCCACTTTCTGCATCGCCGCATCACCCGCAGAGACGTCGGCGCGGGCCGAGGCAAGCGCGATCTTCAGCCGCGTCCTCACACCCTCGACACCCTGGCGATACAGCAGTCGGTCAAGCGCCGTCTCCTTCATTTCAGGGTCGATCACCGGGGCGGAAGCCCAATGCGCAAGATATCCCGCCTCAGCCTTCGAAAGCCTCAGCCGCGTCGCAAGTGCCGCCAACCTGTCCTTGTCGGGCGGCACGATGGCGGCAAGCCGCAGCATCGGGTCCACAGCCCAGCCGAGGGACTGCTCCGTCGCCACCAGCCCATGAATGGCATCAATGCCCCATTTTTCCGTTTCGGGCAGAATTTCCGCCAGCACGCCCGATTGCCGCATCCACAGCAGGGCGCGGGAAGGGTCGCGGGCGGAAAGCAGTTTTTTCGTCTCGCTCCAGACGCGTTCGGCCGAAAGCGTCCCAAGCTTGTCCTTGGCCCGCGCACTCGCACGCAAGCCATCGGCATCGGGCCGGCCTGAACCATAATGGGCAAAAAAGCGGAAAAACCGCAGGATACGAAGGTAATCTTCCGCAATCCGCATCGCCGCATCACCGATGAAGCGCACCGTGCCGGTTTCCACATCGGGAAGGCCATCGATAAGGTCGATGATCTCACCCTTTTCGTTGGCATAAAGGGCGTTGATGGTGAGGTCTCGCCGCTCGGCATCGGTCTGCCAGTCGGTGCCGAAAGCCACCTGCGCATGGCGGCCATTGGTCTCGACATCGCGGCGCAAAGTCGTGACTTCAAAGCCTTCGCCATCGATCACCAGCGTCACCGTGCCGTGCTCGATGCCGGTTGGCACCGCCTTAATTCCAGCTGCTTTCGCTCGCTGAACAACCACATCGGGGGTAAGCGTCGTTGCCATGTCGACATCGACGACCGGCAGATCCATCAGCGCATTGCGCACCGCGCCGCCGACGATCCGCACCTCGCCGCCATCGGCATTCAGAAGCGTAAAGATGCGCTTCAGCGCCGGTTTTTCGAACCAGTCCTGCCCGGCAAGGCTATTCATGTATAAAACCTCTCGTAAATCGTCCGCACGATGCCCGCCGTAATGCCCCAAATGTAGCGCTCGCCATAGGGCATTTCGTAGAAAAACCGCTCCTTCCCCTGAAAGATGCGGCTGCCGCGCCCGTGATTGGCCGGGTCCATCAGAAAGGACAGCGGCACCTCGAAAACCTCATCCACCTCAGTGGGATTGAGCGTCAAATCAAAGCCGGGGCGGACGACTGACAGCACCGGCTTGATGCGAAAACCCGTCCCGGAAATATAATCCGGCAGCCGTCCGACCGTTTCCACGAAAGAACGCGACAGGCCGATCTCCTCTTCGGTCTCGCGCAGCGCTGCCTCTTCCGGCGTGCGGTCCTCGGCATCGATGCCGCCGCCCGGAAAGGAAATCTGGCCTGAATGCTGGCGCAGGGTTGCCGTGCGCTGGGTGAAGATCACCCGCGCATCGTTGCCATCGTCGATAACCGGTATCAGCACGGCGGCGTCCTTCAGCCGGATGCCGTTGCCAGACAGCACCACGCCCGGATTGAGGATATGGTCGCCATTTTCCCGCTCGGCCACGCCCTCACCTTCCTGCAGCACCCGGCGGCGGAAATCGGTGGCGGTAAAAGCCTTGAGGCTCGTTGTCGTCATGTTCATTGCGAAAGCCGTTCCAGTTCCTTGGCGGGCATCACCGGAAAGATCACCCCGCCCGACCGCACGGCGAACATGTCGACGCCATCCACGTCGATCACCTCGCCCAGCGCCACGAGATCATACATCACCGCCCGCGAGACGAGAGCCTCCAGCCGGCCACGCACCAGAAGATAGGGTTTCAATTCGCGGTTCTCACCGAAAACCTCAAAGCGCAGAGGGTGCTCCGGCCCCGCCTCCACCACGTCGCCGACATTGGTGCGGAAGGTCAGCAGCGGTTCGCCATCCGCCTCTCCCGTCGTCACCTTCATTTCCACGGCGACGAAAGGCGCATCCACCACGCGGATGCCGACTTTTTCCACAGGAGTTACGAGGTAGGTCTTGCCGTCTTCATCCTTGCGCAGAACCGTGGAAAACAGCCGCACCAGCGGCGCTCTGCCGATGGGCGTGCCGAGGTAGAACCATGTGCCATCGGCGCGGATTTCCATGTCGAGATCGCCGCAAAAAGGTGGATTCCAGCGTTCCACCGGGGCTGGCCCGCGTTTGGCGTCGCCGCTCTGCTCGGAGGCGCGGGAAATCATCGCCGCCAGCCCCGCCGCATCATCAGCCGAATTTATCGTCTCCGCTGCCATATTCGAGTCTCGCTTTGCCGATAAGGAAATACTAAGTCACGACATAGTCATTCGAATGGCGCTTGTCAGCGGCCAAGAGAGCAATAAGCTGTAAGCAGGGCGATATAGGCTCGGCGGCGAAGGTTTGAGGAGAGCGACATGGGCGTGATGAATACCGGCGAAACCCTCGACGAAAAAGCCATCGTCGCTTCGGCCGAAAAGGCGCTTTCGGACATCGCCGCCATCCGTGCGGAAGTCTCCAAGGTCATCTTCGGCCAGGAAAAAGTGGTGCAGAACACGCTTCTCGCCATTCTCTCCGGCGGCCACGCGCTGCTCGTCGGCGTTCCCGGCCTTGCCAAGACCAAGCTCGTCACCACGCTCGGCACGGTTCTTGGTCTCGACGCCAACCGCATCCAGTTCACGCCGGACCTGATGCCATCGGATATTCTCGGTTCCGAAGTGATGGATCAGGACGAAAACGGCCGCCGTTCCTTCCGTTTCATCAAGGGTCCGATTTTCGGCCAGCTGCTGATGGCCGATGAAATCAACCGCGCCAGCCCGCGCACACAGTCCGCACTTTTGCAGGCCATGCAGGAATATCACATCACCATGGCCGGCCAGACCTATGAGCTGCCGAAACCCTTCCATGTTCTCGCAACCCAGAACCCGCTGGAGCAGGAGGGCACCTATCCGCTGCCCGAAGCCCAGCTCGACCGCTTCCTGCTGCAGGTGGATGTCGGTTATCCCGAGCTTGCCGCCGAACGCCAGATCCTGCTCGACACCACAGGCACCGCCTCCGGCGAAGCGCGTGGCGTGATCGAGTCCGAACGCCTGATTGAAATCCAGACCCTTATTCGCCAGATGCCGGTCAGCGACAAGGTGGTGGACGCGATCCTGTCGCTCGTCCGTTCCGCCCGCCCCGGCCATGGCAACAAATTGACTGACAAACATGTTGTCTGGGGACCGGGTCCCCGCGCCGGCCAGTCGCTGATGCTGACGGCCCGCGCCCGTGCGCTCTATGAAGGCAGGCTCGCCCCGTCGCTGGACGATGTCCATGCGCTGGCCGAGCCGGTGCTGGAACACCGCATGGCGCTGACCTTTGCGGCCCGCGCCGAAGGCATGTCGGTGCGCGATGTGATTGCGGCGCTCGTGGAGCAGGCGAAGAACTAAAAAGACGCGTGCCTAACCTTTCGCGAAAGGAGTGCCTGTGGCATCCATCGGCCAGATCGTAGACAAGACGCCGGGTAGCGAAGTTCTGGCGCGCGCGCGCCAGCGTGCCGCACTGGTGCCGGACTGCATGGTCGAGGCAAAGCGCATCGCCAACACCGTTACCGCCGGCTGGCACGGCCGCCGCAAACGCGGCATCGGCGAGAATTTCTGGCAGTTCCGCCCCTATGCCGAAGGCGAAAGCCTGTCGCGCATCGACTGGCGGCGCTCGGCCCGCGACGACCATACCTATGTGCGCGACCGGGAGTGGGAGGCAGCCCACACCATCTGGCTCTGGGCCGACATGTCGCCATCGATGATGTTCAAATCCACCCTCGGCTCCGTCTCCAAGGAAAGCCGGGCGCTGGTGCTGATGCTGGCGCTGGCGGAAATTTTGGCGCGCTCCGGCGAGCGCATCGGCTGCCCCGGCATCATGGAGCCGGTCTCAGCCAGAAACGCCGCCGAACGTCTGGCCACCGCCCTCATGCATGCGCCGCTTACATCGGGCATGCCGGAAACAGGCATGATCCGCGGCGCAAGCGACATCGTGCTCATCGGCGATTTTCTCGATGATGCGAAAAACGTGATGGAGCGGATTTCGCCGCTCGCGCGACGCGGACTGCGCGGCCATGTGGTGGAAATCGCCGATCCGGCCGAAGAAACCTTCCCCTATTCAGGCCGCACCGAATTCAGCGACCCCGAGACCGGCGAAAAACTGGTTTCCGGCCGCGCCGAAACCATTCGCGAGGATTATACCCGCGCCTATCTCGCAAGGCGCGAGGCGCTGTCTTCGTCGCTGCGCCGTCTGGGCTGGAATTTCGTGTTCCACCGCACCGATCATCTCGCCTCCGAGGCGCTAGTCGCCATGCACATGTATTTGTCCGGCGCGCCCGCGCAAGGCGGTGGCAACCGATGAGCGCATTGCCTTTCGTTTTCACCAGCCCCTACATTCTTTTCGGTCTTCTGGCACTGCCCGCCATCTGGTGGCTGCTGCGGCTCACTCCGCCGCGCCCCAAGACGGAAGTCTTCCCGCCGCTGAAAATTCTGGCAACGGTGCTGAAACGCGAGGAAACGCCCTCCAAAAGCCCGTGGTGGCTGACCTTGCTGCGCATCGCGCTCGCCGCCGCCGTGATTTTCGCGCTGGCCGATCCGGTGGTGAACCCGCGCAATAACAGCATCGCCGGCAGCGGCCCGCTGGTGCTGGTGGTCGATAATGGCTGGGCCTCCGCACCCGACTGGGAAAAACGCGTGGCAACGGCGCAGGCCCTGATCGGCGATGCGGAACGGGCCGACCGCCCCGTCTCCATCAGCTTCACCGCCGATGCCGAACATGATGCCGTATCGGGAACGACAGCCGTGGCGCTGGACAAGCTCGCCGCCGCCAAGCCGAAACCGTTGGTGCCAGACCGCGTGCGCACGGCCGAAGCCATCACCGAGGCGCTGAATGGTGCTGCCCCGGGCACGCTCGCTTATATCGCCGACGGCGTTCAAACCGCGCAGGACGAAAACGCGATGAGAACGCTTGCCAGCCTCTCGCCCGCCGAATTCCGCATCGTGAAGGGCGACGGCAAGGCCATCGCCGCCATTACCGGTGCCACCAACAATGCCGATGCCATGAGCGTCACCCTCTCGCGGCTCGACACAGCGGAGGCAGCAAGCCTCACCGTCAATGCGCAGGACAGCCAGGGCCGCATTCTCGCCAGCGGAACCGCCGCTTTCGCCCCCGGCGAAGCGGAAACGACGGCGACGGTAGAAGCGCCCTTCGAACTGCGCAACGATTTCGCCCGCCTCTCCCTCGAAGGCGTGTCGACGGCGGGTGCGGTGCATCTTCTCGATGATGGCTTCCGCCGCCGCCGCGTGGCGTTGCTCGCCGGCGAAACCGGCAATGATTTCCAGCCGCTGCTGCAGCCGCTTTATTACATCAGCCGCGCGCTGCAGCCTTTCGCCGATCTCATCCCGCAGCGGCAGGCCGATCTGGCGCAGGCAATCCCGGAAATCCTGCAATCCAACCCATCCGTCATCGTCATGGCCGATATTGGCCGTCTGCCGCAGGAAACCTATGAGCCGATGCAGCGCTGGCTCGCTGGCGGCGGCACGCTGATCCGTTTCGCCGGACCACGCCTTGCCGCAGCCCCCGCTGATGATCCGCTGGTGCCGGTGACGCTGCGGCAGGGCGAACGCGCGCTCGGCGGCGCTCTCTCCTGGGCCGAGCCGCAACCGCTTGCCGATTTCCCGAATTTCGGCGCTTTCGCCGGCATGCCGAAGGCCGATGGCATCCTCGTCAAACGTCAGGTTCTGGCCGAGCCGACACCGGACCTTGCCGAGCGCACGTGGGCAAGCCTTGCCGATGGCACGCCGCTCGTCACTACCCGCAACGTTCAGGCGGGCCGCATCGTGCTGTTCCATGTCAGCGCCGAGGCAAGCTGGTCCGACCTGCCTATCTCAGGCCATTTCGTCGATATGCTGCGCCGTATCGTGCAATTGTCGAAAGCGGGCGGCGCTTCGGCCTCCGCCAATGCCCCAGCCGCAGCCCTGCCCCCGTTCCGCCTCTTGACGGCCGAAGGCGCTCTGTCCGCCGAAATCGGCACTGCCCGGCCGCTGGAAATGCCAGCCGGCCAGCCCCCCCGCACCGGTTTCGACAATCCCCCCGGCCTTTACGGCACAGAGGATGGTTTCGTGGCTCTCAATCTTTTAGCCGCAGGTGCGACGCTACGTCCACTCGATGCATCGGTCGCCGGCATCAACACGTCAAGCGAAGCGCTGATCGGCGAAACCGCGAAATCGCTGCGACCCGCCCTCTTTATCGCCGCCTTCCTGATGCTGATCGCCGACAGCCTGATCATATTGTTCATGAACGGCGCCTTCGCACGCCTGCCGAAAGCCCGCAGCGCCACAGTCGCCACCGTGCTTCTGGCGCTCGGCGCTTTTGCCGCGATGGCCCCGAGTGACGCCCGCGCCGACGATCCGAAACCCGGCGACGAGCAGATATTCGACCGGCTGGACACCACCCACCTCGCCTATGTCCGCACCGGGGAGGATGATGTCGACCGCATTTCCGAACAGGGTTTGCAGGGATTGAGCGAATTCCTGACCTGGCGCACGACGCTGGAACCCGGTCAACCGGTCGGCCTCGACATCTCCAAGGACGAATTGTCCTTCTACCCCATCATCTACTGGCCGGTTTCGGCCTCCGCGCCCATGCCGTCAAGCGCCGCCATCTCGCGCATCGACGCCTATATGCGCGCCGGCGGCACCGTGCTGTTCGATACGCGCGACCAATTCACCTCGCTCGATACCGGCGCGACCAGCCCCAATGGCGAACGTCTGCAGGCAATCCTCGCCAATATCGATATTCCGCCCTTGGAACCTGTGCCGGAAGACCACGTTCTGACGCGCTCCTTCTACCTGCTCACCAATTTCCCCGGCCGCTACAACGGTTCGCCACTCTGGGTCGAATCCCGGCAGGGAGCCGCCAAGACCACGTCGGGCCTCTCCTCCTCCGGCGATGGCGTGACGCCGATCATGATAACAGGCAATGATTTCGCCGGCGCATGGGCCGTCGATCCGCAGGGCGCACCGGTTCTGCCGACCGTCCCGCCGGACGAGATGCAGCGCGAACATGCCTTTCGCTCCGGCGTCAACATCATGATGTATATGCTGACCGGCAACTACAAGGCCGATCAGGTTCACGTTCCCGCACTTCTCGAACGATTGGGGCAGTGACATGACATTGACATTCGCCCCCTTCCTGCCGTGGATCGTGATTGCCGTTCTAGCCGTCGCCGCCCTTCTGCTTTCCTTCATTGGCCTGTGGCGCGGCGTGCGCGGCGCATGGCTGCGCGGGCTGGCGCTTGCCGCCCTGCTGGCTGCCATCGCCAATCCGCTTCTGACGCAGGAGGAGCGCGAGCCGCTGTCCACCATCGTCCCCGTCATCGTCGATCGCTCGCAAAGCCAGGACGTGCAGGACCGGCCGCAAATGACCGATACGGCCTTGAATACGCTGAAAGACCGGCTGTCGCGTTTCCCGCGCATCGAACCACGCATCGTGGAAGTGCGCGACGATGGCGAGAGTGATTCCCCCTCGACCCAGCTTTTCTCGGCGCTCTCCTCCGCCGTCTCGGATGTCTCGCCGTCGCGCGTCGGTGGCGCAATCTTCCTCAGCGACGGCCAAATTCACGATATCCCGAATGCGCTGCCCAATGCCGAACAGGCGCTCGGTTTCCGCGCCCCCGTTCACGGTCTGATCACCGGCAAGGCCGATGAATTCGACCGCCGTATCGAGATCGTCCGTGCGCCCCGCTTCGGCATCGTCAACGAGGAGCAGCAACTGACGCTGCGCGTCTTCGACGACGGCCGCCCCGCGAGCGGCGGTCCGGCGGAAGTGACGGTGAAGATGAACGGCGAAGAAATCGCCACGCTTCAGGCGACACCCGGCCAGCCGACGCCGTTCAGCTTCAAGGTTCCGCGTGGCGGCAACAATGTCATGGAATTTTCCGTCGCCGAGCTCCCCGGCGAAGTGACGGCAGCGAACAACCGCGCCGTTCACCTGATCGAAGGCATCCGCCAGAACCTGCGCGTGCTGCTGGTCTCCGGCGAGCCGCATGCCGGCGAGCGCGCCTGGCGTAACCTCCTGAAATCCGACGCCTCAGTTGATCTGGTGCACTTCACCATTCTGCGCCCACCGGAAAAACAGGACGGCACGCCGATCAACGAATTGTCGCTGATCGCCTTCCCGACGCGCGAATTGTTCGTGGAAAAGATCGAGGATTTCGACCTCATCATCTTCGACCGCTACCAGCATCGCGGTGTGCTACCGATCCTTTATTACGATTACATCGCCCAATATGTCGAAAAGGGCGGCGCGCTTTTGATCGCCGCCGGCCCGGAACATGCCGGCCAGGATTCGATCGCCATGACGCCGCTTGCCTCCGTGCTGCCGGCCCAGCCGACAGGTCAGGTGCATCAGGCTGCGTTCTATCCCCGCCTTTCGGAAGCGGGCAAGAAGCACCCTGTCACCCGCGGGCTGGAAGGCTCCGGCAACGAGCCGCCGCAATGGGGCCGCTGGTTCCGCACCATCAGTGTTGACCCGCCACAGGGCCAGACCGTGATGCTGGGCGATGGACAGGACCCTCTTCTGGTGCTGAACCGGCAGGGCGAAGGCCGCGTCGCCATGCTGCTGTCCGATCAGGGCTGGCTATGGGCGCGTGGTTTTGAAGGCGGCGGCCCGCATGTGGCGCTTTACCGCCGCATCGCCCACTGGCTGATGAAGGAGCCGGAGCTTGAGGAAGAGGCGCTGACGGCGCGGGCCAATGGCCGCACCTTGGAAATCACCCGCCAGACCATCGGCGACGATCCCGGTCAGGCAAGCGTGCGTTTCCCCTCCGGAAAAACCGAAAACATGGCCTTTACCACCACGGAACCCGGTCTTTACAAGATCGAGCGCCGCATGGATGAAACCGGCCTGTTCGAGATCAAGAACGGCGATTTTACCACCCTCGTGCATGTCGGCGCGGTGGATGCGCCGGAATTCAAGGCGATGATTTCGACGACCGAAACGCTGAAGCCGCTGGCCGACGCCACCAAAGGCAGCGTGCACCGCGTGGCCGATAATTCCGGCCGCATCGCGCTGCCCGATATATTGCCGGTGCGCGGTGACATCAGGGTTGCCGACGAGGATCGCATGCTGATACGCCTGACCGACGAGACGGTGCTGAAAGGCGTCAACACCCTGCCGCTGTTTGCCGGTTTTGCCGGGCTTGCCGCCCTGCTGCTTGCCTTCTCCGCGCTCTGGTGGCGTGAGGGACGATAGAACCTTAGCAGTAGTGGAAGACTTTCCGCGTCTTGAACTGGAAAACGACAAACGGCCGCCGCCCGGCGTCCGGGAAAGAAAATCATGAATTTCGTTTTGAGCGACGTCGCGGATGCAGACGCGGAAAAAGCCATCCGTGATCCGCTGGTGGCCTATAATATCGCCCGTTTCGGCGAAAGCGACAAACGCGAGCTCAATATCACCATCCGCAATGACGAAAACACTGTGACCGGTGGTCTGGTGGGATATACCGGCCGCGGCTGGCTTTATGTGCAGCTTCTTTTCGTACCGGAAACCATGCGCGGTCAGGGCACGGCTGCAAAGCTGCTTGCCATGGCGGAGGAAGAAGCCAGAAAGCGCGGCTGCACCGGTGCCTATATCGACACCATGAACCCGGATGCCCTGAGAACCTACGAACGCTACGGTTTCACCAGGATCGGCTCGCTCGCGCCTCTCTCCAGCGGCCAGTCGATCACATGGCTGGAGAAACGCTTCTAGGCCGCAATCCCCGATATCCCGCACTCAACGGTTCGGCCCATGACCTCGCGGATTTGCTGGCGAAGCCACATGGCGCCGAGATCCGCATCGGTCTGCAAGGTCCAGACCATGGCAACCGGCGGGAAATTCAGCGTCACCGGCACCGGGCTCACTTCAAGCCCGAGCATCGGCGCATAACGCAGCGCAATGCGTGAGGATACGGTGGCCAGCACCGCCGAAGATCGCGCCGTTGCCAGAACCGAGAGAAAATCCGGCGCGGCTGCAACGACATCGATTTCCACGCCGCTCAATTCCAGCGCGTCCTTGATGCAGCCCTGCAAACTGTCCGTCTGCGATATGACCGCATGTTTTGCCGCCATATAGGCATTGAGCCCCACGGGCGTGGCGAGATCGAGCAAATTCGGGTTGAAGCAGCAAAGAACGCTTGAAACATAAAGCGGCTCGCAATGGTGACGCTGCTCCTGCGAATAGGCGCATCCTACGGCCATATCGATCACGCCCGTATCCAGCATCGCGGTGATTTCCTGCTCCTGCCCGCTGCGGGCCAGGATGCGGATGCCCGGCGCGATCTCGCGCAGCCGCGCCGTCAGGTCCGGCAGCAGCAGCAGTTCCACCTCGCTCGACATGCCCAGCCGGAAGGTGCGGCGCTCCGTCGCCGGATCGAACACGTCCGCCGTCATCACCGCCGCCTGCGCCTGCCGGAGCGCCTGCCGCACCGGTCCGGCCAGATTGAGCGCCCGCGCCGTCGGCTTCATCTCCTGTCCCACGCGGATGAAAAGCTCATCCTGAAACAATGTCCGCAGGGTGGAGATGTTGTGGCTCATGGCCGGCTGCTGGATTTTCAGCCGGCGCGCAGCGCGCGTGACGTTCATTTCCTCCATCATCGCATCAAAAGCGATGAGAAGATTGAGGTCGAAGGAACGGAGATTGAAATGATCGATAGTTTGCATAAGTCACATCGATTTGATTGCTGGCCTCTCTACACTTAGCTGGAGTTCGGAAACTTTCAAGACGTTCCCCCAACTCAGGAGCCACCCATGCCCTCACGTCGTTCGCTTCTCAAAGGCGCCGCCAGCGCCATCTTCGCCGCCCCTTTCGTTGCGCCCACCATCGCATTTGCCAAGGCGCCCCTGGCCGCCACGCAGGCACCCGGCTTTTATCGGCTGATGGTCGGCAAGGTGGAAGTTACCGCCCTTTCGGACGGCGTCATTGCGCTGCCGCTCGCCAAAATCTACACCAACACGACGCCGGAACATGCCGCCAAGGTGTTGCGAGATGCCTTCCTGCCGGAAGAGACACCCACTTCGGTCAATGCGTTTCTGGTCAATACCGGAGACAGGCTGGTGCTGATCGATGCCGGCACCGGCACCTATCTCGGCCCGAGCCTCGGCAAGCTCGTCGCCAATATCGAGGCCTCCGGTTACAAGGCCGACGAGATAGACGACATTGTCCTCACCCATATCCACACGGACCATTCCGGCGGGCTATCGGCAGATGGCAAACGCGTCTTTGCCAATGCAACGCTGAGGGTCAATGCGCGCGAAGCCGCCTTCTGGCTTGACGGGGCAAAGGCCAAGGCAGCCCCTGAAGCACTGAAGAAGGGTTATGCTGAAGCGAAGGAAAGCATTCAGCCCTATATCGATGCCGGTAAATTCGAGACCTTCGGCGATAATGCCGCACCGGTCTCCGGTCTTGGCTCGATCCTTTACGCCGGCCACACACCGGGCCACAGCGCTGTTGTTTTGGAAAGCGACGGCCAGAAGATCGTCTTCTGGGGGGATATCACCCATGGCGATATCCTCCAGTTTGATGAGCCAGATGTGGCCATCGAGTTCGATGTCGACCAGAAGGCCGCCGTCGTGGCGCGCGATCTGGCATTCAAACAGGCGGTAGAGGGCAGATATCTGGTGGCCGGCGCCCATATCGCCTTCCCCGGCATCGGCCATGTGCGCACCGACAGCACCAATTACGACTGGCTGCCGGTCAATTACACGCCGCTGTAAGCGAAGAACAGAATGGCCTGATCATGGATCAGATCAGGCCATCACCCTTTGCGGCAACTAAGTCAGCGCCACCTGCCGCGTTTCCGCATTGATCATCGTGGCCGCAATGGCGGCGAGTACAAGTAGCCCGGCAAAGATGCCGATCGCGACCCCAAAGCCCTGCGCAATGGCATAACCCAGCAGAGACGGCGCCAGCAGGCCGCCGAGCCTTGCCATGGCGCCTGCGGCACCCATGCCGGTCGCCCGCGATTCCGTCGGGTAAAGTTCCGGCGTGAAGGCATAAAGCGCACCCCAGGTGCCGAGCAGCGCAAAGCTCATGATGAGAAGCGAGGCGGCAATCATCGCGCCGCCGGAAGCGAGCGTGAAAAGCAGGCAACCAAGTGCGGATAGCAGGCAAAAACCGATCAGCGTCGGCTTGCGGCCCCATTTTTCAACGCCATAGGCGGCAAGCGCATAACCGGGGATTTGTGCCAGCGCCACCAGCACGAGAAAGCCATAACCGCGCACGAAGCCGAAACCATCTCCCGCCAGTTTCGCCGGCATCCAGGTGAAGACACCGTAATAGGAAACCGAGACGAGGAACCAGATGGCGAGGATCATGATGCTGCGCTGCCGGAGCGCCGGGGAAAATATCCCCTGCCCTTTGCCGACGTCAGGCTGGAAAAGCGCGGTCCCGGCATCGAGAGGCGCGCGGCCATTCGTCACCAGCATACGGTTGACGACAGCCTTGGCTTCGTCCAATCGCCCGCTGCGCAGCAGGTAAAGCGGCGATTCCGGCACCAGAAAACGCAGGCCGAGACCGAGAACGGCCGGGAAAGCCGTCACGGCGAAAATATAACGCCAGGCATCGGCCACGCCGGCAAGGCTCGCACCCCAGGCGGCCAGCGCCACGATCAGCGTTCCGATGGCCCAGAAGCCTTCGAGAAAGACCAGCCAACGCCCGCGATTTTTGGCAGGCAGGAACTCGGCCATCATCGCATAATCCACCGGCAGCGTGCCGCCCACGGCCGCACCGGTCAGAAACCGCAGGACGAGCAGAATGGTGAAATCGGGTGAGAATATCGAAAGCACGCCGAACACGGCGTCACAGGCAACGGTGACGATCAGCACCCGGCGACGCCCGTAACGATCCGCCAGCCGCCCGAAACCGGCAGCGCCCAGCAACATGCCGAAGAAGAACGCCGTTCCGGTCTGCAGCGCCTGTGGCACCGTCAGGCCGAATGTCGCGGCAATCGAGGCGGCGGTGAAGCCGACGGCCAGAACCTGCATGGCATCCGCCGCCCAGACGAGGCCGAATATACCCATCAGCCGCCGCTGATAGGCACCTGCACCCGCGCGCTCCAGCGCATCGTTCATGGTAATCGCCGTCATGCCCCGCTCCCTAGCTGAAATCGCCTGTCGATTGCTATCGCATGGGGGAAGGAAACGGAATTGAATTTTCACGTTGTGAGGAGAACTTCATGTCACCTTGCGCCTCGCGAAGATTGGCGGCAGTCTCGATGTTTGTCGGAGTTCGCAAGGTTTCCCTTCCGTCATCCCCGCCTTGAACCGCTGCTGTCCGGTTTAAATGACCGGATACACTGCATTGCATCGAGGTTGGCGGCGAACGGCGCACCTTTTTCTCGGCGTCATCCTTGGGCTTGTCCCAAGGATCTAAGCACGTTGAAAAAATCAATACGTTGGCAGATCCTCGGGTCAAGCCCGAGGATGATGTCTGCGTGTCTGGCGAGGTTCGTCATTCATCTGACGATGCTATGTTTTGCTCGTGCCCAGAGCGGCGATGCAGGCATAAAACAAAGCAGAATCAATATCATAAAGCGCATCCGACCATTTAAATCGGACGGTGGCGGCCTTCAGCCGGGATAACGGGGCAGGTACTTTTGTAAAACATCAGGCCTCCTGAGAAGAAACGCTCTCAGCCATAGACCCGAAGAGGCTCCTCGCAACCATCGTCCTCAGCCGTGGCGGCCGGCATAGCAGCCTCGCATTTGCGCCAGCCGATCTTGCCCTTCAACCGCTGGTGAACGTCGGCGCCAATCGGCACCACCAGCACCCGGTTCGGGTCGACCGGCCCCGGAAAATCGAGCGCCGCATAAGCGACCTTCTCGAACCCAAGCGGCATGTAATAGGGCGGATCGCCGATCAGGATCACAGCCTCGGAACCCTTCCGCCTTGCCGCTGCAATCGCGATCCGGACGAGTTCCCGGCCGATGCCCTTGTTCTTGTGCGAGGGCCGAACCGCAAGCGGGCCAAGCATGTGGCCCTTCACCCCACCGGCCAGAACCGGCGTCATGCGCACCGAGGCAATCGTCTCGCCATCATCGGCGCAGACGAAGGACAGCGACCGGTCATGTGGCCCCTGCTCGCGAATGCGCGCTGCCGCACGGGTGTGCCGGCCGGGACCAAAAGCTTCTTCGTTGATGACTCCGATGATGGCGTCGTGCGACGCGTCCTCGGTGAGGTAGACAAGATCGTGCTTGGACATGAAGAGACCGAAACTTCCAGAATGCGGATGCGACAATAGATGACGGCTGCGCCGGTAAGGGCGTTCAGGAGCGTCAGCGTCGTCGGAGCATCCGTAGTTCGATCATAGTCAGCAATTTCCTCAGATTTGTGAAAATCGCAATTATCAGGAAAATTCAAACCCGTCCAGAACAAATCTCGAAGCCATCTCATTCAGCCTCTGCAAGAGCAGAAACGCATTGTTCAACGCCTTGCGGGTTCGCGAGACGACAGGGAACGGTTAGGATCGCCGTCAAGGAAACAATCAAGGAGATCGTCATGGGCATGTTGGTCGAAGGCGTATGGAAAGACGTCTGGTACGACACCAAGGAAACCAAGGGGCACTTCAAGCGCGGCGCCTCGCAATTCCGCAACTGGGTGACTGTCGATGGCGCCCCCGGCCCTTCCGGAGAGGGCGGTTTCAAGGCGGAGAAGGATCGCTACCACCTTTACGTTTCCTTCGCCTGCCCCTGGGCGCATCGGACCCTGATCTTCCGAAAGCTGAAAAAGCTCGAAGACGTGATTTCCGTCTCCGTTGTCGATCCGCTGATGCTGGAAAACGGCTGGGAATTCAAGCCTGAGGGCGAACGCACGCCGGGCGCGACGGAAGACCACCTGTTCGGCTCCTCTACGCTCTGGCAGGTCTACACCAAAGCGGACCCCAAATATTCCGGGCGTGTGACCGTGCCGGTGCTCTGGGACAAACAGCGCGGCACCATCGTTTCCAATGAATCGGCGGAAATCATCCGCATGTTCAACTCCGCCTTCAACGATCTCACTGGATCGGAAGCGGATTATTATCCCGAAGCGCTGCGCGCCGAGATCGATGCGCTGAACGACGTCATCTATGACACCGTCAATAACGGCGTCTACAAGGCCGGTTTCGCCACCACGCAGGATGCCTATCAGCAGAATGCCGTGAAGGTGTTCGAAACGCTGGACATGCTGGAAGATCGCCTGAAGGATCGGCGCTTCCTGTTCGGTGCGGAGCAGACGGAAGCGGACTGGCGCCTGTTCACGACGCTGGTGCGGTTCGACCCCGTCTATGTCGGCCATTTCAAGTGTAACATCCGCCGCATCCACGACTATCCGCACCTGACGGGTTACCTGCGCGATCTCTACCAGACGCCGGGCGTACCTGACACGGTGGATATACGCCACATCAAGGAGCACTATTACCGCAGCCACCACACCATCAACCCGACCGGCATCGTGCCCGTTGGCCCGGAACTGGACCTGACCATGGCCCATGGCCGCGAGGTGCTTGCCTGACGGAAAAGACGGCCGCTACCAGTAGTCGCCAATGGCCGTTGCTTCGCCGGACAATTCGGCAAGGCGGCGGCGGGTGGCGGGCGTCATGCCTTCCGGCAGGTTGGAGAGATCGAAAAAGCCGCTCTCGACAATTTCATGGTCGGGCTTTTTCGGCTCGGTCTGGGTGACAACCAGCCGGTAAAGCGCCACATGGTCGCGGTTGCTGCCTTCCAGATTGAGATAAACGTGGATCAGCTCAGGCGTCGAGGCGGCCACGAGATTACCCTCTTCGCGGATTTCCTTGTTGAGTGCCATCAGCAGGGTCTCGCCGCGCTCCACCCCGCCGCCGGGCAGGTACCAGCCGGGCAGATAGGTGTGCCGCACCAGAAAAATCCGACCCTGATCGTCGAAGCAGGCAGCCCGCACGCCAAGGGTTGCACCGCGCGTGAACAGAAATACGAAATGCATCAGCCCGATCAGCAGGCGCGTGTGGAACGGACGGCCCTCCCGCCGCATTGTTTCATCACTCACTCTGGTTTCTCCCCGTCGGCAGGCTTTTGTTGGACGTGCGGCGTATCATAGGTTATCTCTGCCGCCATGTTCAAACTTGCGCATATTTCAGACGTCCATTTAGGGCCATTGCCAAAACTCACTTTCCGGGAACTTGCATCCAAGCGCATCACCGGTTTCGTCAACTGGCACCGCAACCGTCGCAAGCACCTGTTCACCGATACGCTGGAAAAGCTGCTCGACGATCTGGAGACCAAATCCCCGGATCATCTGGCTATCACCGGCGATCTCGTCAATCTTGCGACCGGCATTGAAATTCGCGCCGCCGCCGACTGGCTGGAGGAAGTGGGCGAGCCTGAAAAGACCTCCGTCGTTCCCGGCAACCACGACGCCTATGTTTCCGGCGCGCACGACAAGGCCATGCAGGCCTGGTACCCCTATGTGCGCGGTGATGGCGATCCGCCGGAATGGGACGATGACCGCAAGATCTTCCCCTATATGCGCGTGCGCGGCCCCGTGGCGTTGATAGGCTGCTCCACCTCGATTGCGACACCACCCTTTTCGGCCACCGGTTATTTCGGCAACCGCCAGGCGCGCGCCACGGCGGAACTTTTGAAAAAAGCCGGCGAACAGGGGCTGTTCCGCGTGGTGATGATCCATCACCCGCCGATCCGGGGAGCCACTGCCGCCCACAAACGCATGTTCGGCGTTCGCCGTTTTGCCGCAGCACTTGGCGTCGGCGGTGCGGAACTTGTGCTGCATGGGCATACCCATTTGAACACGGTCTACTGGCTAAATACGCATCACGGGGAAGACCACATCCCGGTCGTCGGCATCGCCTCGGCCAGCCAGGGGCCGGGTGGGGAAAAACCGCGCGCGGCCTATAATCTCTTCCACATTTCCGGCGGTCCCGGCACATGGAACGTCACCTGCGAACGGCATAGTCTTGATGAGACGGGGACGGGCGTGGCGCTGGAGGATGTGCGGGTGTTTTATGACAACGGACGGCCGTTGGGGTTTTCGCGGTTGGGGGAATAGCGTTCGCGGAAGCGCGTGGGGCTCTACCCCCCTCTGCCCTGCCGGGCATCTCCCCCACAAGGGGGGGAGATCAGCCAGAAGTCAACGCCCGCTCACTCGCAACGTTGGTGATGGCCGAGAGGCTACCGCCTGCTGATCTCCCTCCTTGTGGGGGAGATGTCCGGCAGGACAGAGGGGGGTGCCTTGCCGCCCCCTCAAAGCCAACTTACTTCGCCCGCTCTTCCAGCACCCTGTTCGCCGCCGAAACAATCGCCTCCAGCGAAGCGCCAACAATATTCGTATTGACCCCCGCCCCGAACAGCTTCCCACCCGGATGCTCCATCTCGACATAAGCGATGGCCGAAGCATTCGAACCGTGCTGCAGCGAATGCTCCGAATAATCATTCACCGACAGATCAACCCCGAGATAAACCGACAGAGCATTGATGAACCCGTCGATTGGCCCGGTGCCCTTACCTTCGATGCGCTTCACCTCGCCATTATCGGTAATTTCGGCGGCAACGATGCGCACGCCCTTGAAATCGCCCGCCGGATAGGTGTGGTGATCGACGAACTTGATGCGCGCATTCGGCTGCGTCACGTAACGCTCCATAAAGCGCTCGTAAATCCGCTTGGCCGGCAGTTCGACACCTTCTTCATCGGTGATGCGCTGGATGTCCTCGCGGAACTCCACCTGCAGGTTACGCGGCAGGTTGATGCCGTAATCCTGCTGCAGAATATAGGCGATGCCGCCCTTGCCGGATTGCGAGTTGATGCGGATGATCGCCTCGTAGGAACGGCCGACATCCTTCGGATCGATCGGCAGATAGGGAACTTCCCAGACCGGATGGTTGGCGACCTTGATCGCCTTCATGCCCTTGTTGATCGCATCCTGATGCGAGCCGGAGAACGCCGTATAGACCAGTTCGCCAACATAAGGATGGCGCTCGGGGATCGTCATTTCGTTGGAATATTCATAGACCGCCTTGATGCGCTCGATATCGCGGCAATCCAGTTCCGGGTCCACGCCCTGCGTATACATGTTCAGCGCCAGCGTCACGACATCGACATTGCCGGTGCGCTCGCCATTGCCGAACAGCGTACCCTCGACGCGGTCAGCGCCGGCCATCAGAGCCAGTTCGGTTGCGGCGATGCCGGTGCCGCGGTCATTATGCGGATGCAGCGAGATGATGACGTTTTCACGGTTGTCGATATTGCGGCACATCCATTCGATCTGGTCGGCATAGATGTTGGGCGTCGCCATCTCCACTGTTGAAGGCAGGTTCAGGATGAGCTTGTTATCCGCCGTCGGCTTCACCACCTCGACCACGGCGTTGCAGATTTCCAGCGCCACTTCCAGCTCGGTGCCGGTAAAGCTCTCAGGCGAATATTCGAAGCGGAAACCACCACCGGCCTTCGCCGCCATGTCGGTGATCATCTTCGCGGCATCAACGGCAATCTGCTTGATACCATGCACATCCTTGCCGAACACCACGCGGCGCTGCAGTTCCGAAGTGGAATTGTAGAAGTGGATGATCGGCTTATTGGCGCCTTGCAGTGCCTCGAAGGTGCGAGTGATCAGCTCCGGACGGCACTGCACCAGCACCTGCAGGGACACGTCATCAGGCACATTGCCTTCTTCCACACACCAGCGGGCGAAATCGAAATCCGTCTGCGAGGCGGAAGGAAAACCGATCTCGATTTCCTTGAAGCCCATTTCGAGCAGCAGCTTGAACATGCGGGCCTTGCGGTCGTGGCCCATGGGATTGACCAGCGACTGGTTCCCGTCGCGCAGATCCACCGAACACCAGATCGGCGCCTTGTCGATGGTCTTGCCCGGCCATGTGCGGTCAGGAATATTGATGGTCGGATAAGGGCGATACTTGACGTTCGCGTCGTTCATGCCCTTGGAAATATTGGTGATCTTGCCGTCCATTTTCGCTTCCTCCTTGCGCAGTCCGCGGGCTTCTTCAAGCCATCGGCGGATGCGCGGCCCTTTGAGGGCCTAAATCCAGTATAAAATGAGATTTCGAGATGAGGAGCGTTTGCGCCAGCGGGCTTTCGGCCGCCGGGCGCTCCTCACTGGACCCGGCAACCGCGTGTAAGGTCGAGGCTAAGAAGCGAGAGTGCACCGCACGGCGAGGCCTTCGCAGAAATCTGCGCGCTCATGCCGAAAATGGTTGCGATGCTGTTGCTCATGGGCACGTGTATAAACAGCGGCTGGCGGTCTGACAAGTGATGTTGTCCATCTTCCGCGCCTATTTTGCTCGCTGATTGTTCTCAAGCTTTTCCGATATCCATTTGACGATAAGCGCCTCGCGCGTCGTTCCAAGACGAGCCGCTTCCGCATCCACCCGACGCAAAATGCCATTGGGAAGATCGAAATGAGTGTGTTCCGTGCCGGGGCGACTGGCTTGCGACCAGTCGACATAGTCGTCGATGTCTTCGCCATCGTCGAATTTCCTGTCGAGATCTTCAGCGCTGATCGTCTTCATAACGCTGCCTTTCCTTGTCTCTGGAACGTCTGACGGAAATAATCCGCAACCGGTCATTTCTGTAGGTATAGACTGTGCTCCAGCACTTTCCGCGCAATTGAGCAATCATAATATACCGCTCTTCCGACGTGGTTTCGAGAGGTGCGACAAGTCTTTTCTCGTCAAGCCAAAGCGCCTTTGCCTCACCGAAATCTATTCCGTGTTTGTCTTTGTTGCTCTGACTTTTGGCAGGATCGAATTCGAAATCCATAAATAGTATTTCTTTAAAACAATAAGCATCCTATCTAACCACGCTTCACCACCCGCTGCAACGCCATCATTAGCCCACCGCCGATCAGGCCCCAGAACGCCCCGGAAACACCGCCGAAGGAAAGTCCCGAGGCCGTGATGAGGAAGGTGATCGCCGCTGCCTCGCGGGTTTCCAGCTCCTTGAAGGCTGCGACGGCGGAGCCGGAAAAGGCGCCGACCAGCGCAAGACCCGCCACCGCCTGAATGAGGATGGGCGGCGCCAGCGCCACAAAGGCCGTGACCACGCCGGCCAACAGGCCGAAGATGATGTAGCCGACACCGCCGATGATCGCTGCCCAATAGCGCCGTTTGGGGTCGGCATGGGCGTCCTCGCCCGCGCACATCGCCGCGGTGATCGCCGCAAGATTGACCGCGTGGCCGCCGAAGGGGGCGGAAATCAGCGAGAAGAAGCCCGTCGCGGCGAAAAGCGGTCCGGGCTGCGGATCGTAATGATTGACCTTCAGCACCGCGATGCCGGGAATGTTCTGCGAGGCCATGGTGACGATGAAGAGCGGCAACGCGATGGAGACGATGGCGTGCAGGCTGAAAACCGGCGTCACCCATTCCATCGGCGGTGTCAGCGATTGCGCCACGCTATCAAGCGCGCCCGCCGGAATGTCGACGCCGAAGATCATGACAAGCACGAAGGCGGCAAGCGCGGCAGGCACGGCGAAAAGCCGCCGGAAAGCCCCCACCACGATCCAGGCGAGAATGATCGGCAAACCAAGCGCCGGGTTAAAGCCGATCGCCTTCACGGGCGCAAAGCACAGGCCGATGATGACACCTGACAGCATGGCATTGGCAAGCGGTGCGGGAATGGAGGCAACGGCACGCCCGAGCGGCTTGAACAGGCCGGCGATGATGATCAGGACGGCGCAGACGATGAACCCGCCGACAGCCGCCGGAAATCCGCCGTCGATCACCCCGGTGGTTGCCAGAAGGGCCGCACCCGGCGTCGACCAGGCAATGCTGATCGGCAGCCGGGTGGCGGCGGAAAGAACGATGGCGCAGAGCCCCATCGCCACCGAAAGCGCCATCAGCCCGGAAGCTGCCTCGAAATCCGTCGCGCCGACGGCTTTCAGGCCCTGCAACACAACGGCAAAGGAGCTGGCAAAACCGACAAAGGCGGTAAGGCACCCCATGAACAGGCTCTGGACGGAAAAATCTTTCAGCATGAAGCACTCTGCGGGCCTGCTGCCAGTCGCAAGAACCGCAGCGGACGGCGGGGCGACAGGCAGGAACAAAATTTGAAGCGTAGGGCGCGAATCCGGACAGCGCGACACGCTTTGGATGAAGCATGACTATATTCAGGATCAAAAAAGACAAGGCTTGGCAAGATGAGTGGCCGGACTTCAGGTACGGAGATCCGGAAAACGTCATCAAAGTTTAGCGGCAGGGCGCTAATCCTCGCGGCATCCATCACAACAAGGCATCCGCCGCAAAAAGGATCGTCTCCATGTTTCGCATCGCCACCGCCGCCGCTTTCTGCCTTGTGGCCCTTCCGGCCGCCGCCCAGACCCCGCCACCGCCGGCCTTTCTCGGCCAGATCGTCGTACCTTCGGGCCTCTCCATCAATGGCGTTGCTTTCGGCGGCATTTCCGATCTGAGCTTTGATAGCGAAGCCGGCCGTTATCTGGCTATTTCCGATGACCGTGTCGAAAAAGGCCCTGCCCGTTATTACGAACTGGAACTGGCCGTGACGGAAGGCGCCGTCACGCTGAACATCGCCGCCACACATGAATTGAAGGACGAGACCGGCGCGGCCTTCGCGTTGAAGGGCATCGACGCCGAAGGCATCGCGCTCGACGGCAAGGCCGGCAAGCTCTATTGGTCCTCGGAACGCGACCTGAAAAACCAGCCGGCGATCTATGTCTCTGACGTCGATGGCGGCAATGTGAAGCGGCTGGAACTGCCCGAGGCCTATCTCGTCAATGATGCAAAGACGAGAGGCGTGCAGAACAATCTCGGCTTTGAGGGGCTAACGCTGACATCCGGCAAGCTCATCGCCGCCACGGAAAACGCGCTGACCCAGGACGGCCAGAAGGCCACCCCGCAGGCCGGCAGCCCGTCCCGCATTCTCGTCATCGACACGGCGACACTGAAGCCGGTTGCCGAACATGTCTATGTCACCGAGGCGATCTCGAAGACCCCGACAGCCGCCGAGCCGAAATATAACGACAATGGCCTCTCCGCCATCGCCGCCATGCCGGATGGCCGCTTCGTCACTGTAGAGCGCAATTTCGCTTCCGGCGTCGGCAACCATATCCGCTTTTTCATTGCCGACCTGTCCGGCGCGGAAAACATCCTCGGCAAGGACAAGATCGAGGCGGCGAATGTGCGCGCCGTATCAAAAACCCCGTGGTTCGAGATCAACGAAGGCGATTTCGGTCTCGACATCGACAATATCGAAAGCTTCGCATTCGGACCGGTGGTGGATGGCAAGCAGCTTTTCTTCATCGCCTCGGACGACAATTTCAATCCCGGCAAGCAGTTCACCCAATTCGCGGCCTTCGCAATTCCGGCCAATCTGGGTCAGTGAAATCCATGACGACATGAGATACCGGCTCCGGACCATGTTCGGAGCCGGCAGAGATGCGCCTTTCACCAGCGCAGAAAACGGGAACCCGCAAAGGCGCCGATCATGCCCATCATGAGAATGCCGAGCGAATACCAGATCAACACGAATGCCATGCCGTTTTCGGTGCAGAACCAGGAATAGACCCAGGCTCCGGCCGCACCCGCCGCAAGGCCACCGACAAAACCGGCAAGCGTGGGATCAGCGGGGGCAGAACGCTTAAGAGCGGTGAAATTCGCCAGAAACACGGGAAGCGCAAAAGCGACGATCAGAAACGGGCAATGCAGCGCCGACGATCCCAGAATAAGGGCGGCGTAACTACTTGGCACGGCAAACCCCAGCTGGACGAGCGCAATCGCCGCCATCGCGATGAAAATCACCGCGAGCCAAACGAAAAAAAGGCCACTGTCGCCATCAGGCCGGGCAAGGCGTCGGACGGCGACAAATGCGGCCACGGCCAGCAGGGCATTATAGGCCGACTTGATCCAGAAACCCAGTTCGCTCAGAGCATCATCCATATCACCGCGCAGCCCGAGAATGACGAGCATCAACAACAGCGAAACGCCGAGCGCGGGCAAGGCCGCGAGCGCGAGCCTGCGTTCCGTTGCAAAAGCTGCGACAGGCTTGAGGTCGCCTGCCAGTTGTTCGATGATGTCTTCCGTCTTTCTCACGTTTCGCCTCGCAATTTTGCCGCCAGGGCTTTCAACGTCCTGTGGATGCCGACCCGCGCCGCAAGTTCGGTCTGGCCGGATTTTTCCGCCGCTTCGGCGATCGACTGACCTTCGAGTTTTACCCTGCGAATAAGGTCGCGTTGCCGCTCCGGCAAATCATTGAGCAACCGTTCCACATCCATGCGCGCCGTGACCGCGTCGACGGACGTTTCCGCCTCCAGCGTCTCATCGAGCTCGACTTCCGCCCGCATCCGCGCGCCCCTGCCGCGGTAGTGGTCGATGAGCTTGTAGCGCGCGATCGAAAAGAACCAGGCCGTGAACGGTCGCCCACGATCATAGGTCTCCCGTTTGGCGTGAAGCGACAACAGGGTTTCCTGCACAAGATCTTCCACATCGCCTCTGGAGGCGGAGGTCATGCGCCGGCCGTAATAGGCAAGCAGCAGCCGGCGCAAGGCATGGAGCAAATGCCTGTAGGCGCTTTCGTCCCCATCGAGGGAACGCAGCATCATTGTTTTTAATGTTTCTTCCGAAAGGCTGCCTGTCATCGTCACTATCGGGTTATACGCACTCCACGGAATATTGTTACATAATCGCTTTTAAAAAATCTCGCTCGAATATGACCTCACAAGCGCGTGAAGCTGTAACGATGAGGCGTTTCCGACCGAATGGACAATCGTGAGCCCCGGCAAGACGCCGGCCGACACTCGAAGACGTCCAGAGGAGACCTTCATGACCCGCATTTTTTCCGCCATCGCCGCCGCTTCCATGCTGTCCGCTCTTTCTTTCGCAGGCATCGCCCATGCTGACAGTATGAAAACCGACACGATGAAGAAGGACACCATGAAGAAGGACACCATGAAGCCTGAAACGATGAAAAAAGACGGCATGTCCATGGCCAGCAAAAAGGACTGCATGCACAAGGCCGGCATGGAAATGGACAAGATGAAAAAGGCCGACATGATGAAGGCCTGTGACACAATGAAATGACGCCAGAGCATTTCCGCTTTTCTCCGAAACGCGAAAACACTCTGTCTCTTTGTTTTTACGCATTGTCCTGACGTAAAAGCGATCCTGCTTTTACCGGAAATGCTCTAGCCTGAATGAAAAAGCCCGCGTTGGTTTGCACCGACGCGGGCTTTTTAAAACGGGAAGTCAGAAACTCAGAGTTCCGACTGGCTCTCGACGATCTTGCCGACGAGGCCGTAATCCTTGGCTTCATCCGCGCCGAGCCAGTAATCGCGATCGATATCCTTGGCGATCTTTTCTTCGCTCTGGCCGGTGGCCTTGGAGAAGATCTTGATCAGGCGCTGATTCATCTTGATGATTTCGCGAGCCTGGATTTCGATGTCGGACGCCATGCCACGCGTACCGCCGGAGGGTTGGTGCAGCAGGAAGCGGGTGTTCGGCAGGCAGAGGCGGCGTTCTTTCGGCACCGAAACATAAATCAGCGCGCCGGCGGAAGCGACCCAGCCCGTACCGATGATATAGACCTTCGGCTTGATGAACTTGATCATGTCATGGATGGAATCACCCGATTCCACATGACCGCCCGGCGAATTGACGTAAACGCGAATATCGTCGTCGCTGGCGGCGGCAAGGGCGACCAGCTGCGTGCAGACCTTCTGCGCCAATTCCTGTGTGATGCCACCATAGATGAAGATCGAACGCGACTTGAAAAGATTCGCTTCCGTTTCCTTGCCGATCGGCAGTTCCTTGCTCTTGTCGTCTTCGTCTTCGTTCATCAACGGCTCTCTCCAGCGTAATTCGTGCCCTTCGGACATAGTGCGACTTGTTACGTAAGGCAATGAGCAAAAAAGACAAGGTTCGCACCTGAACAATAAACAGCACCCCCGGCAGATGACGCATGGACAGCCTCTCGGCCTTCGCGATATCGTCAGCACCTCATTGCAGTGCCGACCGTTGCGGGGAACCCCAAGATACTCAGGCGGGCGGCGACAATCAAAAGAGGGAACCATGCTGAAAAGACTAAGCCTCGCCGCTGCCACGCTCGGCGTTACCACGCTGCCCGCCTTCGCCCATCTGAACCCGGAAGAACACGGCTCCTTCATGGCCGGCGTCTCCCACCCCTTCTTCGGCGCAGACCACATTCTGGCGATGGTGGCCGTCGGCATCTGGGCCTCACAGATCGCAATGGCGCAGAACGATCGCAAGGCGCTGTGGATCGTGCCTTCAGCCTTTGTCGGCACCATGGCCATCGGTTTTCTGATGGCGGTTTACCGTATCGAGCTTCCCTTCGTCGAACCCGCCATTCTCGCCTCCGTCATCGGCCTTGGCCTGCTGGTTGCCGCAGCGGCAAAGCTCCCCACGGCAGCGGCAGCGGCCGTTGTCGGCGCTTTCGCACTGTTCCACGGCCACGCGCATGGCGGCGAACTCGGCAGCGCCGGTGCGCGGCAATTCGGCCTCGGTTTCATGATCGCCACCGCGACCCTGCATCTGGCCGGCATCGCTCTGGGTCTCGGCATTGCCCGTTTTGGCTCAGCCGCCAGCCGCACCGTGGGTGCATTGACGGCGATTGCGGGCCTGTCACTTGCTTTCGGCGGCTGACGATCATTACCGAAATTTAAAATTCCGGCCGCTTTGAAAAGCCTGAATTTGCGCCTACCTCCTTATCGTGGATTTTCGCTTCACGGTAAGGAGGCAGCCTATGTCACCGGAAGAAAGCCAGCTTCTCAAGGGCCTGTTCGACAGGACCAAAACCGCATCCGCCACCCCACGCGACGGCGAGGCGGAAACATTGATCGCGGACGCCGTGCGCGATCAGCCAGCAGCCCCCTATTATCTCGCCCAGGCGGTGATCGTTCAGGAAAAGGGGTTGGAAGCAGCGGCAGCGCACATCAAACAGCTCGAAGACCGCATCCATGCACTGGAAAGCGGTAATGCCGCGCCACAGGCGGCAGCGCAGGGCGGTTTTCTGAGTTCCATCTTCGGCACCGGCCAGCCGCAGCCACCCGCGCCGACGCCTGCCCCTGCCCCACAGACATCCTGGCGCAACGATACCGCCGACCAGACGGCTGGCCCCTGGGGATCGCCGACCGGCCAGCAACAACCCGTTGGCCCGTGGAGCCAGCAGCCCACTGCCGTCGGGCGTTCAGGCGGTGGCTTTCTGCAAGGCGCGCTCGGCACCGCCGCCGGTGTCGCCGGCGGCATGCTGCTTGCCAATTCGTTGAGCGGCATTTTCGGCAGCCATATGTCGTCGCTCGGGCTGGGTTCACCCTTTGGCGGGAGCAGTCCTGCGGGCAACGCCCCCGTCGAGGAAACCGTCGTCAACAATTATTACGGCGACAGCGCCAACCCGCAAAATAACGACGATGACGATATCCAGCAGGCCGACTATGACGACAGCGCTGACGATACGGATTCCGATTCAGGCGACGACGGTTCGTTCGCCTGAGCCTTCAATCATGTAAACAGCCGGATCAGCCGCGACCACGATAGGTCGGGACACCCTGATCCGGCAGCCATACGCCCTCGGGCACCGCTCCGGTCTGCCAGAAGACGTCGATCGGGATGCCGCCGCGCGGATACCAGTAAGCGCCGATCCTCAGCCATTTCGGCTGCAACAGGTCCACCAGCCGCTTTGCGATATAGACCGAGCAATCCTCATGAAAGGCGCCGTGATTGCGGAAGGATTGCAGGAACAGCTTCAGCGACTTCGATTCCACCAGGAAATCGCCGGCGATATAATCGATGACGATATGGGCGAAGTCCGGCTGGCCGGTCATCGGGCAAAGCGAGGTGAATTCCGGCGCGGTGAAGCGCACAACATAATCGGTGCCGGCATTGCCGTTCGGCACCTTTTCGAGAATGGCCTTTTCCGGGCTTTCAGGCGTATCGACCTTCGTGCCCAGCTGCGACAGGCCGGAAACATCCGTCACGGACATGGAAAACTCCTGTTCATTCATAAAATGACTTTGACGCCATGCGCCTTCTCGCCTTCCGGCTCGACGTGAATGGCAAGGCTGGCACCCGGTATGACCTCCCTTATGGCATCTTCAAGGCGATCGCAAATATCATGCGCCTCCCGCACCGTCATCGTGGCGGGAACGACGACGTGGAAATCGATGAAGGCGGCCGAACCGGCGCGGCGGGTCCGGAGATCATGCACGCCGATGACGCCGCCGGAATGTTCGGCAATCGCCTTCTTGATCGCCTCGTCCTCCTCCGGCTCCACCGCCCGGTCCATCAGCCCGCCAAGCGAATGCAGGATGACCTTCGATCCCTGAAACAGGATGTTGATGGCAACCAGTATGGCGAGCAGCGGATCGAGAATGGCGTAACCCGTCAGAAGCGCCAGAATGAGACCGACGAGAACACCCGCCGAGGTCACGACATCGGACATGATGTGATGACCGTCGGCGGTCAGCGCCGGCGAGGCGTATTTTCTGCCGACGCGGATCAGGGTCGTCGCCCAGACGGCGTTTATGACGGCTGCAAAGGCGTTGATGGCAAGACCGAGAACCGGCGCTTCCGGCAGCCTCGGATTGAAGAGGCTGCCCCATGCCTCCTGCACGATCAGGAGCGCAGCAACGACGATCAGCACGCCTTCCACGACAGCCGAGAGATATTCCGCCTTGTGGTGGCCGAACTGATGGTCGTCATCGGCAGGTTTCTGCGCATACCGGATGACGAAATAGGCGATGAAGGCCGCGACAACGTTGACGGTCGATTCCAGACCATCAGACAGAAGTGCGACGGACCCCGTGACCCACCATGCCAGAAGCTTGAGGCCCAGCACGCCGAAAGAAAGTGGAATGCCCCAGAATGCGAGCTTCCTTACCAGTGCATTGCCTTCACTGTTCATTTTTGCCCCCGTGCGGATGCGAACGAATTGCATGACCGACTGCCAAAACGCACGAACCGCGCGCACGGGGTCTCCGTGCGCGCGGTTCGCTATTGGGGTTTCTATCGTTCAAACCGCAGGCAAGGTCAAGAGCCTCAAGGTCACAGCAAGGACCTCAATCCTCGCTTTTCTGTTCGCAGAAACGGATGCGGTTGCCGAAGGGATCAATGACTTCCATCACATCGCCCCAGGGCAGTTCTTCGACGCCCGGCTTCAGGAAGCGATAGTCTTTCGCCACCAGTTCCCGTTGATAGGCGTGAACGCCGTGCATGGTGACGAAGATGTTGGAGCCCGGCGTCGCATCGCCGTGATGGCCGCTGAGGTGCAGCCCCATTCCCGCTCGCGATACCTGCATGTAGAGGGGAAAATTTTCGCCGAAGCGATGCTCCCAGTCGATCTCGAAACCGAGAAAATCGACATAGAATTCCCGCGCCTTGGCTTCGTCGAAAATCCTGACGATCGGGAATGTTCGTTCGAAACCGATTTCTGAAAGGCTGTGCTTTCCGGCGTCGCCCATTCTCACCTGCCCCTTTTTCAGGCCACGAAAGAATACCGGCCGCAACGGGTGCGGCCGGTATCGTCAACTTATTCGGCGGCGACGATCTTGCCGTCCTGCCACTTGAAGAGCGAGAAGGTCTGCGACGTCAGGTCGCCATTCTCGCCATAGGTGACCTTGCCGATTGCTGTCGGGAAAGCATCACCGCTCTTCAGAGCCTTGGTAACCGCTTCAGCATCCTTGGCGCTTCCGGCCTTCTCGATGCCGGCCTTCAGCACTTCTACAGCGGCGTAAGCATTGAGGGTGAAGGCTTCCGCCGGAATGTTGGCGGCCTTCAGCGCTTCGGCTGCGGCCTTGGAGTCGTCGTTCTTCAGTGCGTCGGAAGCGTTGGTGAAGATCGTGCCTTCACCAGCCTGCGAGCCGATGTTCCAGAACTCGCTATTCGACAGGCCGTCACCGCCGATAACGGCAGCCTTGGAGCCGATGTCCTTCAGCTGGCGCACCAGAAGACCGGCTTCAGGGTGGTAACCGCCGAAATAGACGATATCGACATTTTCGGATTTCAGGCGGGCCGTCAGCGCGCCAAGATCTTTTTCACCGGGTGTCAGCGCGTCATAGAGAACTTCGGTAACACCGCCGGCATTCAGCGTCGTCTTGAAGGCATCTGCGAGACCCTTGCCGTAAGCACCCTTGTCATGGATGACGGCGATCTTCTTGTCCTTGAGGTTGGCGAGAACGTATTTCGCCGCAACCTCGGCCTGCTGGTCGTCACGACCGCAGGTGCGGAAGACGTTGGAAAGGCCACGGTTGGTAAGGCCCGGCGCGGTCGCCGTGGGAGTGACCATCAGCACGCCGTTTTCGGCAAATACATCCGACGCCGGAATGGCGACGCCAGACGTCACCGGACCGACGACGAAATGAATGCCTTCGGCAACGAGCTGGTTGGCCGCGGAAACGCCCTGCTTCGGCTCGCCGCCATCGTCGGCCAGCTTCAGCACGACCTGTTCGCCGAGGATGCCGCCCTTTTTGTTGATTTCATTGACTGCCGTCTGGGCGCCGTTCTTGACCTGATCGCCATAGGCGGCGACGGGACCGGTGAGCGGCGCAATCAGGCCGATGACGATTTCGGCATGGGCAAGGGGTGCGAATGCGAAGGACGCTGCAAGCGTCACGCTGGTCAATGTCTTCAGTTTCATCCTGGTGTCTCCTTAAAAGGGGTCGCGGACCCGGTGAGCGCCATGGGCGTTGACCGAATGAAACTTATCGGACGCCTCCCGGCGAAAACTCGTTCCATGTTTGAATTCCGAGCCTTCAATCTCAACTCATACGGAAGGTTTGATCATTTATGCAAGTCACCTTTGTTGGATAAGGTCTATTACCTGTAAATCAATCGCCCCGCCCGTCATGATTGCGCCATCAGAACCGATAATCGACCCGTCGTAAACCCTTGGCGTTTGGCCGCCAGAAGTGGATAATACCGGCATGATCGCAGCAGATGACGCATTTCTGACGGGCCTTCCCGTCTTCCGGCATTTTGAGGACGTGGCAGACCCGGCGCTTTACCGCGCCCTGCCGGCGGGATGGGGGCTGGCCATCGCCGATATCGTCGATTCGACGGCGGCGATCGGCGCCGGCAGATACAAGGCCGTCAACATGGCGGGCGCGGCCGTCATATCAGGCGTCTCGAACAGTCTTGGCCGTCACGACCTGCCCTTCGTCTTCGGCGGCGATGGTGCGGCCGTCGCCGTGCCGGCAAATGGACTGCCGCTTGCAGGCACCGCCCTTTCGAACGTGCAGCGCTGGGTGAAGGACGACCTCGACCTTTCGATGCGCGTTGCCCTGGTCCCCATAGAGGACATCCGCGCAAACGGGTTCGATATTCGCGTAGCCCGCTTTCAGGCAAGTGAGGATGTGTCCTACGCCATGTTTTCAGGCGGCGGCAACAGCTGGGCGGAAGCGCGGATGAAGGATGGGCAATATACCCTGCCAGCAGCCGCAGCGGGCGAGCGGCCGGATCTCACCGGCCTCTCATGCCGCTGGAACCCCATTCCGGCCACCCATGGCAAGGTGGTGTCGATCATCGCCGTGCCGGGACCGTCGCAGGATATGCCCGCCTTCCGGCAACTGGTCGTCGATCTCGTTGATCTTGCCGCGCAGGACGCAAGAAATGGCCACCCTGTGCCGGAGGACGGGCCGAAACTCGGTTTTGTTGGAGAAGGCCTCGGTCTGGAGGCAAAGGCTGGCGCGGCCTATCACGATGGCTGGGGGCAGAAGCGCCGTTCGCTGCGCATCCTCGGCGAAAGCCTGCTTGTCAATCTCCTCGGCCTGACCGGGCTGTCGCTCGGGCGGTTCAATGCGGAGCGTTACCGACGCTCGGTGGCCAGCAATACCGATTTCAGGAAATTCGATGACGGCCTGAAGATGACGGTGGACATAGACAGCGCGCGGCTCGAAAAAATCCAAACGCGGCTGGAACAGGCCCGCTTGTCCGGAACCTGTTATTTTGGCCTGCACGAACAGGAGGCCGCCTTGATGACCTGCATCGTGCCCTCGCCGCTTTCGCGGGATCACATGCATTTCGTGGACGGTGCGGACGGCGGATATGCGGCTGCGTCGAGCCGCCTAAAACGACAGATGCAGGCGGCGCAATCCTTCTGAAACCCGCCCTTGTGAGAGGCGTATCTCTTTAGCCTGAATGGCCCCTTCGATCCATACGCAGGACCTGAAAACGAAAAACCGGCGTCGTGCGCCGGTTTCAACGGATATATTGCCGCGAAGGCCTGAAAATGGCCGTGGGATCAAGCGGCGGTCTTGCTGCTGCTCTTCTGCACCTGGCAATAAATTTCCTCGAGGGAGGCGAGGATTTTTTTGACGGATTCGGAATTGCTGGAATAATAGATGGTCTGCGCATCCCGTCGTGTCTTGACCAGCCGTTGCGCACGCAATTTGGAAAGATGCTGCGAAAGAGCGGACTGGCTGAGACCAACCTGCGAAGCGAGAACACCGACCGGCACTTCCGTATCCACCAGCGTGCATAAGATCATCAGGCGCTTGGGATTCGCCATCGCTGAGAGCAAGTCTGCAGCGGCGATGCTATGTTCCGACAGAGATTGGTTATCCATACGCTCAAGTCTCCTGATGACAGTCGGAAAGACCGTCATGGTGGCTATAATAGGTGTTCCAAAAGAAGTTTTTATAATTCGGCGGATACGTTGTATATACCTAAATCTTGCTTATATCGTGTCCCTTTCAAAGACTATTCTTGATCATTTATTTACTTAAGACATCGCGACTAAATTATAATCTTTTTGCCTGATTTTTATCAATTTAGCAATAACCTTATGTATTAGCAGTAGTATTTATAAGCAGTAAACGATCAAAATTTGAGCGTATAAATCTTGACGACCAGTGCCCGGTTTTGAGGCTTCAATCTTATACCACCTTAAATTTAGCAACGGGCTACAGAATCTAGATTAACTTTGCGCAATTTTCTCGAAATTTGCAATATGATTTTTATTAGTAATTATTTTAATGCATAACTTATGATATCAAAAATATTCTTTGCTACCATGGGAAGGTATAACTTGCGTCACAGGGGTTCCTTTAAAAGCATAAAGGGCCATCCATTGCTGAAGGCCCTTTATGCTTTTCTCGCAGAAAAAAATATTATTTTTTTCGGTGCCGGGTCAGCCCGGTCACGATCTCATCTGCGGAAATCGTGCCTATGATGGCGCCATTGTCGACGACGCCGATCGCGCCCGAATGTTTCGCGAGCGCATCGAGAATATCGATCAACGGCGATGACGGACGGGCAGTAGCCGCCACGGTCAGCCGCCCGTTTCGTTCGTCGACACCCGGTTTCATCACGTCGGCGGCGGTCAGCATCGAGATCGGGTTCATGTTCTGCACAAAGTCAGCGACATATTGCGTCGCCGGCTGCTTGACGATCTGCTGCGGCGTACCGCACTGAATAATGCGCCCGCCTTCCATCATGGCGATGCGGTTGCCGATGCGGAACGCCTCGTCCAGATCGTGACTGACGAAGAGAATGGTCTTCTTCAGCCGGCTCTGGAATTCCAGAAGCTCGTCCTGCAAACGGCTTCTGATGAGGGGATCGAGCGCCGAAAACGGCTCGTCCATCAAGAGAATCGGCGCCCCGGTGGCGAAGGCCCGCGCCAGCCCCACGCGCTGCTGCATGCCGCCGGAAAGTTCCCCCACCTTGCGGTTGGCCCAGGCAGACAGGTTCACCAGCTCCAGCTGCTCGGCCACCATGCGTTTGCGTTCTGCCTCCGGGGTGCCGGAAAGCTCAAGCCCGAAGCCGACATTGTCGGCCACATTGCGCCAGGGCAGAAGACCGAATTGCTGGAACACCATCGAAACCGTATGCGTGCGCAGGTCGCGCAGCGCCTTCGCCGGGCAGCGATAGGGATCGACATAACCGGACTTGGCCTTCACCCCGACATTGCCGCGAACCACGGGCGCAAGCCCGTTGACGGCCCGAAGCAGGGTCGATTTACCGGAACCGGAAAGCCCCATGAGCACGAGGATCTCGCCTTCTTTCACCGAAAGCGAAGCATTGGCGACACCGAGCACCAGCCCGGTCTCGCTATTGATCTCGTCACGGGTACTGCCTTTGTCGATCATCGGCAGGGCGGCATCGGGCCGGTCACCAAAAACGATATCGACATTTCCAAAGATGATGGCGTCGCTCATAGGTCATCCTCCGCACCGGGAAGTCGGAAAAGCCGGTCGAGAACGATCGCCAGTATGACGATGCACAGTCCCGCCTCGAAGCCCATGGAGATGTTGACGGTGTTGAGCGCGCGCACCACCGGAACACCAAGCCCATTGGCGCCGACGAGAGCGGAGATGACCACCATCGACAGCGACAGCATGATCGTCTGGGTCAGACCCGCCATGATCTGCGGCGCGGCGAAGGGAAGCTCCACCTTGCGCAGAACCTGTGACGGCGTCGCACCGAAGGCAACCGCCGCCTCCACCAGCGCCGGCGGCGTCGAGACGATGCCGAGGCGGGTAAGTCGCACCGGAGCCGGAATGGCGAAGATGACGGTGGCGATGAGACCGGGAACCATGCCGAGGCCGAACAGCACCAGCGCCGGGATAAGATAGACGAAGGTCGGGATAGTCTGCATCAGGTCCAGCACCGGGCGCATGCCGGCATAGATCCATTTGCGCCGTGCCGCTAATATGCCGAGCGGTATGCCGATGATCATGCACACGGCGCTCGCGGCCATCACCAGCGCCAGCGTTTCCGTCGTGGCTTTCCAGTAACCGAGATTGATGATGAGCAACAGGCCGAGCGCCGTGAAGAGCGGCATACCAACCGAACGGCGCGTCCAGGCCGAAAGCGCCGTCAATATCGCGACGATGATCAGCGGATGCGGCGCCTGTAAAACATAAAGCAGGGCGTTGATGACGCTTTGGAAGATGAAAGAAAGCCAATCGAAGAAAAAGGCGAGATTGCCGGTCAGCCAATCGATGGCCTCCTTGGCATATCGGCCGACAGGCAGGCGGTTTTCAGGAGCGCTGAGCCATTCCACGGTAAGAAAATACCTTTCGTGAACAAATGCAGAAACGACGGCCGGCATCAAAACTGCCGGACGCGGTGCTGGCGCGCGACCCGCGATGCGACGAAACTCGCGAGCTGGGGTCACGCATGGGCATCGTTATTTCCCGCTGCAATCCAGCCTGTCGCACAGGCCGGATTGCAGTCATGCATAGTCTTGCGTTAGAGGCCCAGTGCCTTCTTGGCGGCGGGCAAGGCGTCGGCACTGCCGTCCTTGGTCTTGACGTTGGCGAGCCAGGGCTCGATCGCTGCCGGATTGGCCTTCAGCCAGGCGGTCGCTGCCGCTTCGCCCTCAAGGCCGTCATTCAGGATCTTGCCCATGATCTCGTTTTCCATGGGCAGGGAAAATTGCAGGTTCTTCAGAAAAGCGCCGACATTCGGGCATTCCTCGACATAACCCTTGCGCACATTGGTATGGATCGTCGCGCCGCCGAGATTGGGGCCGAAGACCTCGTCACCGCCGGTCAGATAGGTCAGCTTGAAATTCGCATTCATCGGATGCGGTTCCCAGCCGAGGAAAACGATCGGCTCGCCGGATTTTTCCGCACGGGCAACCTGCGACAGCATGCCTTGCTCGGAGGACTCCACCACCTCGAAAGATTTCAGGCCGAAACTGTCCTTGGCCACCATGTCGAGGATCAGACGATTACCGTCATTGCCCGGCTCGATGCCGTAGATCTTGCCGCCGAGGTCCTTGCTATGGGTGGCGATGTCCTTGAAGTCCTTGATGCCGAGTTCGGCGCCCTTGGCGTTGGTCGCCAGCGTGTATTTGGCGCCCGTCAGGTTTTCACGCAGCGTCTCAACAGATTTGTCTTCGCGGTAAGGCGCGATATCGCCTTCCATGGTTGGCATCCAGTTACCGAGGAAGACGTCGATGTCCTTGTTTTTTAGGGATGTATAGGTAACGGGTACGGAGAGAAGCTTGACGTCGGTTTCATAACCCAGGCTTTTCAGAAGTACGGTGGCGGTCGCCGTTGTGGCCGTGATGTCGGTCCAGCCAACATCTGAAAAACGCACCGTACCGCAACTTGCCGGCTCGGCGGCATTGGCCGCGCTGAACGTCATGGAGGAGATTGCTGCGGCCAGGGCCAGACAGCGGCTTCTATTTGCAAACATCGTTTGCTCCCTTTTTTTTCGTTCCCTTGCCATTATCAATATCTGCCGGCCACAATCAACTCGCGTGCATTTGCGTGCTTTGGCCCACCGTTTGCGACAAAACCGTGAAAATGTCGGTCTTTAGCCGTGTAATGTCGAGAATGGCAGGCCGCGGAAATCTGTGTTTTTTCCATCTCCGCACTTTTCAACCCGCTTCTTCGCCGTCAAAAGACGCAGATTGCAGCATCGGTTCAGGAATCAGAATCGGTTCCGCGAGGCGCAATGCGCCGATTCAACAAGTTGGAGCATGGTTGCGACGCGTCTGAAGGACGCAAAGGCGCTCCGGGAGTGGATAATGGCAAAACTCTATTTCAATTATGCGGCGATGAATGCCGGTAAATCGACCATGCTGCTGCAGGCGTCCTATAACTATCAGGAACGCGGCATGCGCACGCTGATCTTCACGGCCGCCTTTGACGATCGGGCGGGTGCCGGCCGGGTCGCATCGCGCATCGGCCTTTCTTCCGACGCCCGGACCTTCGACGAAGGCACTGATATCTTCGCCGAAGTGTCGGCCCTCAACGCCGAAGCCCCGGTCGCCTGCGTATTCATCGACGAAGCCAATTTCCTGTCGGAACACCATGTCTGGCAGCTTGCCGGCATTGCCGACCGGCTGAACATCCCGGTCATGACCTATGGTCTGCGCACGGATTTTCAGGGAAAGCTTTTCCCGGCCTCGAAAGAACTGCTCGCCATTGCCGACGAACTTCGCGAAATCCGCACCATCTGCCATTGCGGCCGCAAGGCGACGATGGTTGCCCGTTTCGACAATGAGGGCAATGTCGTCAAGGAAGGCGCGCAGATCGATGTCGGCGGCAACGAAAAATACGTTTCCTTCTGCCGCCGCCACTGGGTGGAAACGGTGAAGGGCGGCTAGAGCAAAATGCGTCTGAACGAAAAGTCAGAGCGTTTTCACGATTCAAAGAAAGCGGAAACGCTCTAACTCTGCGTCCGGTTGCCGCATTTGATTTTTCGCAAAGATGGCTGCCCTGCTCCTGCGCTAAGACGACGGGGACACATTCGCGTGGATGTGCTTTCTCTCAGGAGCAAAATTATGCAGAACAAAACTGCCAAATTCGCCAGCCTCGCCATCATCGCAGGCCTTTTCGCCTTTCCCGCCCTCTCGGCTGAAATCGAAGTGAAGATGCTCAACAAGGGCAGCGACGGCCAGGCGATGGTCTTCGAACCGGCAAGCGTCAAGGCCGCCGTCGGTGACGTCATCACCTTCGTCCCGGTCGACAAGGGCCATGATGCGGCAGCCGTCAAGGAAATGATCCCCGAAGGTGTCGCCGACTTCAAGGGCAAGATGAACGAGACGGTGAAGGTCACGGTCGACAAGGAAGGCGCCTATGTCGTCAAATGCACACCGCATCTCGGCATGGGCATGGTAGCGCTGGTCGTCGTGGGCGATGCGCCGCCGGCCAATCTGGATGCCGTCAAGAATGGCAAGCTGCCGAAAAAAGCCCGCGACCGTCTGAACGCCGAGATCGCCAAGCTCGGCCTGTAACCGCCTATCCCCGCGGCTCCGCGGCGGCTGGTATCCGGTCAGGCGATCTTAGCCTACCGGACAGCCGACGCGGACCGCAGGTTGAGAAAAGTTTCGCAATCATGTTGTATCCCGGTTGACCGGGACATATCTGGAAGACAGTAAATGACCGTGGTTTTTCCGAAGCGCCGAAGGGCGCCCGATTGAACCGCGGATTTTTCTTCCGGCGTCCAGCCCCACGGGCAGAGGAGACTATGACGACATGATCGACCGGATCACCGCATTGATTCAGGCAGCCTTCAACGCCATTGGCAAGGCCGCCGGCATGGTCGTCGCCTGGCTTTTGTGGCCCTTCATGGCCGCCCATGGCTGGTATCGCGACCGCAACTGGATCATCAAGGGACCGATCGCTCTGGTTCTCATCCTGCTTGCCGGCTTTTATGGATATTTCGTCTGGCAAACGCAGGTCTGGAGCAATTTCGACCCGGATTACGTGGCGCGCTACAAGCTGGCGGAGCGAACGGTTTCTCCCGGACTGGAACTACCGGTAGCGACCCCGGCTGCGTCCGCCGGCGCGACTGGCGCTGCCGCAAACACATCCGCACCGGTGTGCCAGCGTTCAGCCATCGTCGATGCCGCCATCGATCTCACCGACTTCAACGTCAATCAGAATGCGTGGATTTCCTCCATGCTGCTCTACCGTCTCGGCCTCTTCGGCATGGACTGGGACAGCACGCCGTTTCTGGACAACAAGGCGTCCTTCCAGCGCGGCGTGAACCAGGCGGTGCGCCGTACCTCGGTGGAACTGGTGGATACGCTTGGCCGCGTGCGCGGGACCTCTGGTATCAACAACAATCTCCAGGAAGCGCGTGGCAACATGCAGTTCAGCGAATATTCCTGGTATTTCGGCCTCGACCCCTTCGGCCCGAAGACGCCAACGCCCAGCTATTACCGCGCCGCCATCCGCAGCTTCCAGGCTTTCAACGGCGAACTGACCGCCTGCAAGGCCGTCTTCGATACCCGCGCCGACAACCTCATCCAGTTCATCGACCGCATTGCCGGCGATATCGGCTCCACATCGGCTATTCTGCGCGAGCGTTCGGAAAACTATAATGGCGGCTGGTTCGACACCCGTGCCGACGACCGTTTCTGGTTCGCCTATGGCCAGCTCTACGGTTATTACGGCATATTGTCTGCCGCCGGATCGGATTTCGCGCAGGTCATTCGCGAACGCAACCTGACCAACCTCTGGAACGACACGCTGACACAGACCCGCGCCGCCCTTCGCATTCAGCCGGCGATCATTTCCAATGGCGACGAAAGCGGCTGGATCATGCCGTCGCATCTTGCCACCATGGGATTTTACGTGCTGCGGGTTCGTTCCAACCTCGTCGAGCTTCGCTCCGTTCTCGACCGCTGACAATGGAGCCGGCTTTTGCGGCCGGCTCAGTCTATCAGGCGCCGACGTATGGTCTTTGCCACCAGCTGCGTGCGGTTGACGCAGTCGAGCTTGCGCATCGCGTTGTTCATATAGGTATTGACGGTGTGCTCCGAGATGGAGAGAAGCTCGGCGATCTCCACGGAAGTCTTGCCCTGCGCGGTCCAGCGCACCACGTCAAGTTCGCGTTTCGTCAAGGGCGACGGGCCTTTCGAGCCGATGCGGCAAAGGCGATCATAGACCTCCAGAGCATGCAGCACGATCATGCCCAGTTCATTCAGCGACGCCTGCGACAGGGCATCGCGATCACCCGCAAAATTCATCAGATGCCGGTTTCCGCTCATGCCGCTGACCGGCACCATGAGCCCGGAGGTGATGCCGATGCTGCCAAGCGATGCCCCCGCTTCCGCCAGCGTTCCGCAGGCAATATCCGCGTCGTCCAGCGACCAGTATTGCGGCATCATCGATGAGGCGCCACGCTTGATAACGGGACACTCGCCAAGTGCACCATTCGCGGTCATCGCATTCACAACCCAGACCGGCAGGCTGCTTTCCACAACCGTTGGCAAGGCATAGGCATTGCTGCCGCCGGGTAATTTCATCAGCGTCACATGCGCATAGCCGAACGCGCGCATTACCTCTAGCAGCGCCATCAGCCATTGCTGCCTGTCGGCGGCGGCCGACAGGTCACGGCAAAGTCTGGCCTGGCGCTCCGTTTTCGACATTCAGCCACCGCCACCCGATGGGCGCAAAATACCCCAATGTGAGAAACAGACAGCTGGGGCGAAGACGGTTGCGACCTTCATGACGGGCAGACCACCTGGATTAAAGCGCTGGGTTTTCGGACTTGTCCTTCGGCTTGGCCATCAGTTTTTCCAGAAAACCGAGCATAACCGCCGAGACGACAAAAGCCAGATGGATGATGGTGAACCACATCAGCTTGCTGTCCGAATATTGGTTGGCGTTAAGAAATATCTGCAACAGGTGGATGGACGAAATCGCCACGATCGACGACGCGACCTTGATCTTCAGACTGCCGGCGTCGAGCTTGCCCAGAAACGAAACCTCGGCATCCGCATTATCAAAGCGGCTGACGAAATTCTCGTAACCGGAAATCATCACCATGACGATCAGGCTGGCGACCAGCGCCGCATCGATCAAGCCGAGCATGGCGAGGATCATATCCGACTCGTCGTAAATAAAGACGTTTTTTGCAACCTTCAGGAACTTGAGCGCGAAGGAAAACGCATAAACCGCCAGCGCCGCGACAAGCCCGAGATAAAAAACGACGAGCAGCCAGCGGCTGGAGAGGATGATCCGCTCGACGAGCAGTTCAAGAGACTTCATTTCCGTATCCGATAAATAATTTGTTTACTGTTGGAGCATGCTTTCTTTCGCCATGTAAACTGGCTGCGAATATCCTAGCAAGCGGCAATGTCGGGACTTTGGCGGCATCGTGGCGTTTTTTGCCGCATTCGGCGTCTGGAAGACGCCACTACAGCCTGTAACATTTCTGCAACATACCGTTATGCTTTAAAACATGATGCAAAAAGTCATATATAATATGTTGACAGTTATCATCATGTTTTCTAGTCCTCGCTTATCGGCTCGCCCGTAACAATTCAGAACATTTTCAGCCGCGCACAAGTGCGGCGCGTTTTTGCGCGCCGTGTCTATTCGCGCGCCTACCGGGGGTAATTAATGTCCATCTCGCGCACGCATTCCGCGCTGCTTCTGTGCACCGCCATGTCTCTTCTGCCGCTTGCCGGCCCCGCACGGGCGCAGGATGCCGCTTCGCAGGCGAACGACACGACGACGCTTGAAAAGATCGTGGTCAAGGGCAAGCGCGTCAAAAGCGTAAACGCCGCCGCCGATACGCCGCTCGCAAGCCAGACGACGGCGGAAGAGATCAGGAAGAAAGACATCGGCAGCATCAAGGATCTCGGAAACTCGACCGAGCCGGGCGTCGATTACGTGGATTCCAAGCCCGGCCGACCCGGCGGATTGTTCATTCGCGGCCTCGGTGGCGCTCGCGTCGTAACGCTGATTGACAATATTCCCGTTCCCTACTTCAACAATTTCGCCCGCCAGGGGCAGGCCACCACCACGCTCAGCGATACGAATTCGAGTTTCGATTTTTCGTCACTCTCCACGGTTGACGTGGTGCGCGGTGCGGATTCCAGCCGTATCGGCTCCGGCGCTCTTGGCGGCGCGCTCGTGCTGCGCACACTCGAGCCGGAAGACCTGATCGGCGAAGGCAAAGATTGGGGCGGCGTTGCCAAAACCACCTATGACAGCGAGGACAGAAGCGTCGGCGGATCGCTCGCCGTGGCCAAGAAGATCGAGAACACCTCTGTTCTGTTCCAGGGCTCCTACAAGCGTGGCAACGAGACGGACAACAAGGGCACCGCCGATATCTACGGAACGCGCCGCACCAAGCCCAACCCGGCCGACACCTATGAAAGCAACCTGATGTTCAAGATCCGTCAGGATCTTGAAGGCGGCCATCGCATCGGCCTGACAGCCGAGCGTTATTCGCTGAGAAACCGCAGCGACATGAAGACCCTGCAGGGTGTCAGCGTTTCGGGATCGACCTACCGCATCGGCGACTATAGGGGCTACGAGGACACCGAGCGCGACCGCGTATCGCTGGATTACGAATACGACGCGCCTTCGACCGACGGCCTGATCGATGCCGCCAATCTGTCGCTTTACTGGACGCGTCTTTCCAAGGAATCCGGCGCTGGCGACCGACTGACCAATAATTCGCTCTATATCCGCGAAGACAGCATGCGCAACAGCGCATTTGGCATCGTCGGCGGCCTTGAATCCGGTTTCGAACTCGGCGGTGTGCAGCACACGGTCCGTTTCGGCGGCAACGCCATGACGACCGATTTCAGCCAGGAGCTTTTCGCCAACACGGCCGGTTCGACCTCCTCGTCGCAGTCCGACATGCCTGACGTGAGCGGCAAGAGCCTCGGTCTTTATCTCGATGACGAAATCGCGTTTGGCAACGGCTTCCGCCTTACCCCCGGTTTGCGCTTCGATTCCTATGATTACGATCCGGATGGTTCAGTATCCAGCAACAGCGGTTACAACACGTTCGGCCTGCCAAGCGGCAACAGCGGCTCGCGCTTCTCGCCAAAACTGCTTGCCACCTATGACGTGACGCCGGAACTGCAGCTCTTCGCACAATGGTCGATGGCCTATCGTGCGCCGACAATCAATGAATTGTACCTGAACTTCTCGAATATCAGTTCCGGTTACGCGGTGGTGGGTAACTCCGCCCTCAACCCTGAAACCAGCAATGGCTTTGAGATCGGCGCAAACTATGCCTCCGGCGACCTGACAGGCGGCCTGACGCTGTTCCACAACAAATACAAGAACTTCATCGAGCAATACACGACATCGACCACCCTCTTCCCCGGTTTCGGCGGCAGGGGCAACGGCTCGCTCTTCACCTATCGCAACCGTAACAATGTCGAAATCTCCGGCGTGGAAGCCAAGGTCCGCAAGGAACTGGCAAACGGCTTCTTCGCCCATGCCTCGCTCGCTTATGCCTATGGCAAGGACACCGACACGAATGAGTTCATTCGCACGGTCGCGCCGTTCAAATCCGTCGTCGGCGTCGGCTACGCGCAGGAAACCTGGGGCACGGAATTCACCGGCATCTTCTCCTCCGGAATGCGTGACGACAAGGTGGCGACCACCTTTGACGCACCCGGTTACGGTATCTTCAACCTGACCGGATGGTGGGAGCCTGAACAGACGAAGGGCCTGCGCATTCAGGCCGGCGTCTACAACCTGTTCGACAGGCAATACTGGAATGCGGTCGGCGTTCGCGACGTTAATCCCAACGCCGTCAGCTCCGTGAACCAGCCGGTCGACTTCTATACGGAAGCCGGACGCACCTTCAAAATCTCCCTGACCCAGAAATTCTAAAACCGGGCAGAAACATCATCTCCAGAACATCATCTCCAGTCGGGGCGGCCTACGGGTCGCCCCTTTTTTGTCAGCGGCAATAGAGATAACCACCCTTTCGCTCCAGTACGTCGAGATGCAGGTGGTCCTGATGGGTGGCATCGCTGCCGGGGGAAAGAACGGTGCGGAAGAACAGGCAGGCGGCGGCCGTAATCGTGCGCTGGAAGGCGCCTTCCGGCGTTCCATCCTCGCCGCGCGGTTTCATCACCAGCGGCTTGCCCTTATCGAAAGCGATGGTGGAAATATCCACCGCATTGCCCTTGGCATGTTCGGAAATTTTGCCCGTTTCGGCACTGTTGCGGTTGCGGCAGATATAGGTGGAGGCATTGGCGATCGCCGTGACCTTTCTCTCCGGCAGAGCGAGCGCCGCCGCCGGCAGCATCATTTCCTCTGTCCAGCGCGATAGAGCAAGCGCGGTTTCGCAGCGCATGGTGCCTGAAGGTTCGAGCTTGATGCCGGGCAGAACCACGGAAAGCTCAATCGGCGCTTCAATACCACAGCCCTGTTCCTCGTCCCGGATCGGTTCAAGCTTCTTGAATTCCGCGCCGATTTCCTTCAGCGCGCCAAGGCAGGCCTCAAGTGCCGCCGGGTCTTCCGGCTTTACCGGCTCCGGCGGTTTTTCCTCCGGTTTTGCCGCTTCGTCAGCCGGTTTCTGTTGTTCTCCGCCGTTCTTGCCCTCACTTTTCCCCTTTGCATCATCGGAACCCTTATCAGCGGGTGTCTTTTCACCATCCGGTTTCTGCTCTTCCGGAACCTGCGGCTTCGGGACCGGTTTCGGCGCTTCCACCGGATCTTTCGCCTTTTCGTCGGCGGGTTTTTCCGAGGGGGTGGAGGATTGCGCCTCACCCGGTTTAGGCTGTGGCACCGGCACCTGCGCCGGGGGTTCCGAGGCGGAAATCAATGCGAAGCTGGTTACCAGAAGACACAGGCGATGAAGCATTTTATGGGGCACTCCTGACCGTTTCGGCAGGAGAGCAACGCAGCAGCGGCCGGTAAGGTTCAGTGCCTCACCGAAATCCGCTTGCCAAGGCGGATTGCGCAGGCTAACAATTTTGCCATGAACATCGTGTCTATGAACATTGCTAACTGGTGGTGGAGCAGCTTTACGCGGCCTTGACCAGTCATGTCTTCAGACAAAGTCCAAGCCGCCCGAATTTTCAGGCGGCTTTTTTGTTATTTTGCCGCCTGTCATCGGGCCTGAACAACAGGAAGTACGAAAGAAATGGTAACGATCATTCAGGATGACGGGGCGGAAACCTACGAGACGAAAGGCGACATAAAAGTCAGCCGCAAGCGTCGGCCCGCCGATTACGCCAGCGCCATCGATAATTACATCGAAAGGCTCGATTCCCATCGCGGCGCGGTTTTTTCGTCCAACTATGAATATCCGGGCCGTTATACCCGCTGGGACACGGCCATTATCGACCCACCGCTCGGCATTTCCTGTTTTGGCCGCAAGATGTGGATCGAGGCCTATAATGGCCGCGGCGAAGTGCTGCTCGGCTTCATCACCGAAAAGCTGAAGGCGACGCCCGATCTTACCCTCGGTGCATCCTCCACCCGCCGTCTCGACCTGACCGTCAACGAACCGGACCGCGTCTTCACGGAAGAAGAACGCTCGAAAATCCCGACCGTCTTCACCGCGCTCAGAGCTATCGTCGATCTCTTCTATTCGAATGCGGATTCTGCCATCGGCCTGTTCGGCGCTTTCGGTTACGATCTCGCTTTCCAGTTCGATGCCATCAAGCTGTCGCTTTCACGCCCGGAAGACCAGCGCGACATGGTGCTCTACCTGCCCGACGAAATCCTCGTCGTTGACCACTATTCCGCCAAGGCCTGGATCGACCGTTACGATTTCGAAAAGGCCGGCGTGACGACTGACGGCAAGTCCTCCGACATCACACCCGATCCCTTCAAGACCACCGATACGATCCCGCCCAAGGGCGATCACCGCCCCGGCGAATATTCCGAGCTGGTGGTGAAGGCCAAGGAAAGCTTCCGCCGCGGCGACCTGTTCGAAGTCGTTCCCGGCCAGAAATTCATGGAGCGTTGCGAAAGCAATCCGTCGGCGATTTCGCGCCGCCTGAAGGCGATCAACCCTTCGCCCTATTCCTTCTTCATCAATCTCGGCCATCAGGAATATCTGGTCGGTGCCTCGCCGGAAATGTTCGTGCGCGTCTCCGGCCGCCGCATCGAGACCTGCCCTATCTCAGGCACCATCAAGCGCGGCGACGACCCGATTGCCGATAGCGAGCAGATCCTCAAGCTGCTCAACTCGAAGAAGGATGAGTCCGAACTCACCATGTGTTCGGATGTGGACCGCAACGACAAAAGCCGCGTCTGCGAGCCGGGCTCGGTGAAGGTCATCGGCCGCCGCCAGATCGAGATGTATTCGCGCCTCATCCACACGGTTGACCACATCGAAGGCCGCCTGCGCGACGACATGGATGCCTTTGACGGTTTCCTCAGCCACGCCTGGGCCGTCACCGTCACCGGTGCGCCGAAACTCTGGGCCATGCGTTTCATCGAAGGTCATGAAAAGAGCCCGCGCGCCTGGTATGGCGGCGCCATCGGCATGGTCGGTTTCAATGGCGACATGAACACCGGGCTGACGCTGCGCACCATCCGCATCAAGGACGGCATTGCCGAGGTTCGCGCCGGTGCGACGCTGCTTAACGATTCCAATCCGCAGGAAGAAGAAGCAGAAACCGAACTGAAGGCTTCCGCTATGATATCAGCCATTCGTGATGCCAAGGGCACCAACTCTGCCGCCACCAAACGCGATGCCGCCAAGGTGGGCACCGGCGTCAAAATCCTGCTCGTCGACCACGAGGACAGCTTCGTGCACACGCTGGCGAATTATTTCCGCCAGACGGGTGCAACGGTCTCCACCGTCAGATCGCCGGTTGCGGCAGACGTGTTCGATCGCTTCCAGCCCGATCTCGTCGTGCTTTCGCCCGGACCCGGCAGCCCGACAGATTTCGACTGCAAGGCGACGATCAAGGCCGCCCGCGCCCGTGATCTGCCGATCTTCGGCGTCTGCCTCGGTCTTCAGGCCCTGGCGGAAGCCTATGGCGGAGAGTTGCGTCAGCTTGCGGTGCCGATGCACGGCAAACCTTCGCGCATCCGTGTACTGGAGCCCGGCCTCGTCTTCTCCGGCCTCGGCAAGGAAGTGACCGTTGGCCGTTACCATTCGATCTTCGCCGACCCCGCCACCCTGCCGCGTGATTTCATCATCACCGCGGAAAGCGAGGACGGCACGATCATGGGTATCGAACACGCCAAGGAACCGGTGGCCGCCGTGCAGTTCCACCCGGAATCGATCATGACGCTCGGCCAGGACGCCGGCATGCGGATGATCGAAAACGTGGTGGTGCATCTGACCCGCAAGGCGAAGACGAAAGCCGCTTGATGACGCTTGACGACACCGTATCCATCGAGCCGATCCGGGCGGAGCACGTTGAAAGCTTTCATCGTGCTCTTGATGCGGTGTCGCGCGAGCAGAAATATCTGAGCTTTCTGGAGGCGCCGCCGCTCGAAGCGGTGCGCGCCTTCGTTCTCGACATGATCGAAAACGACCATCCGCAATTCGTGGCGATTATGGACGATGAAGTTATTGGCTGGTGCGATATTCGCCGCGTGAGCAGAGAAACCCGCGCCCATTGCGGCACGCTCGGCATGGGCATCCTGCCAGCCTATCGTGACAAGGGACTGGGTGCGCGGCTGATGCAGCGGACGCTCGATGCCGCCCGTCAATGCGGGCTGCATCGTATTGAATTAAGCGTGCATGGGGACAATGCCAGAGCCATCGCGCTCTATGAAAAGATCGGCTTCGTACATGAAGGCCGGGCACGCGACGCTGTTCTGATCGACGGACGTTACATTGACAGCCTGAACATGGCGATCATCTTCGGCAACTAAGCCCTCGGCAGCGAGGCGGAGATGCACAGCGCGAACTTCTTCAGCAGCTGCATGTCGAAATGGCCTTCCCGGCGCAGCATCCATGTCAGTGCTTCATTCGCCGTCCACGGCTTCTTGTAGGGCCTGACCGAGGTGACGGCATCATAGACGTCGCAGATCGCCGCAATGCGGGCGTAAAGGCTGATCTCGGCACCTGAGCGGCCGCTCGGATAACCGCCTCCATCCATCCGCTCGTGGTGGTTGAAGCAGACATCGAGAACCATCTCCGGCATCTGCGCGTTGCGCGACAGGATATCGCGTCCGAAGGCGGGATGGAGATTGATGATCTCCCGCTCACTGGAGTTCAGCCCATCCGCCTTGTTGAGGATCGACGAGGGAATTTCCACCTTGCCGATATCATGCAGCAGGCCGCTGATGCCGAGCAGATCAACCGTTGCCTTATCCAGCCCGAGATAGCAGCCGAAATGCATCATCAAACCGCTGACGGATACCGAATGCACGAAAGTTGTTTCGTCTTTCGATTTCAGGCGGGTAACGCCGATGAAGATCGCCGGGTTTGACTGCACCGCTTCGGAAATCTTGCCCGTTGCGACCGCCATGCCTTTCAGCGAAACACCACCACCGGCTTCTGCGACCGCAAAGGTCTCCGCAACCGCATCAGCTGCCGAACGAACGGCATGGCTGACGGCTACCGTGATTTCAGAGCAACTGCCCGGTTGTACGAGGGCAGGTACGCCGGCCCCCGACCTGCCTTCGATATCATTTCCCCTCGCCGTATTGATGACGATGCTTTCCGCGCCGCTCGATTTCAGCTGGCGCACCACATCCTCATGCCGCAGGAGAAACCGATGTCGTTGCATAATCTGCCGGTTCGACAGCGTTCCCTCGACCGCCTCGATAAACATGCCAACAGTTAATTGCCGGGTGGAAATTCGCTTAAGCATCAGACGCTTTTATTTTCCTTCCCGGGAATGATAACGTGACCCGCTATTGATAAAAACTAACGTAAAACCAGCCTTCAGACGGATAAATATAAGCCCGCCGAACTATTTAACTCTGCAACACAGAACATAAGATAGCACGAATATGAAAATTATTTACTCAGGATATATTTAAAAAACGAAGAATCAATCTGAATACAGCAAGAAACAACCTGAGAATGTAAATATTGATAATTCTCGCATACGACGTAAACCAGGAACCGAAGAAGAACCGCATGAATTCGAAACTTGAAACGCGCATCGATCAGGGTACGGGCCGTGAACCGGCAGATATGGTTCTTAAAGGCGGACGCTTCTTCGACCTCGTGACCGGGGAACTTGTTGCTTCGGATATTGCCGTCTGCGGCGATACCATCATCGGCACCTGCGAGAACTATCGCGGCCGCCGGGAAATCGATATTACCGGCAAGATTGTCGTTCCGGGTTTCATCGATACGCATCTTCATATCGAATCATCGCTCGTCACCCCGCATGAGTTCGACCGCTGCGTTTTGCCCTATGGCGTCACAACGGCCATTTGCGACCCGCATGAGATTGCCAATGTTCTGGGAGTGGAAGGACTTCAATTCTTCCTCGACAGCGCCATGGAAACCATCATGGACGTCCGCGTGCAGCTCTCCTCCTGCGTGCCCGCAACCCATCTGGAAACCTCGGGCGCCGATCTGCCGATCGAGAAGCTTTTGCCGTTCCGCAATCACCCGAAGGTCATCGGGCTTGCCGAATTCATGAATTTTCCGGGCGTCATCCACAAGGACCCGGTATGCATGGCAAAACTGGAGGCCTTTCAGGGCCAGCATATCGACGGGCACGCGCCGCTTCTCTCCGGAACGGCACTGAACGGTTATCTCGCAGCCGGCATCCGCACCGAACATGAATGCACGAGTGCACCGGAAGCATTGGAAAAAATCCGCAAGGGCATGCATATTCTCGTACGCGAAGGCTCTGTGTCAAAAGACCTGCATGCCCTGATGCCGATCATCACCGAACGACTGTCGCCCTATCTGGCGCTGTGCACGGATGATCGCAATCCGCTCGATATCGCCGAACAGGGCCATCTCGACTATATGATCCGCACCGCCATCGCCAGCGGCGTTGAACCGCTCGCCATCTACCGCGCCGCCTCGATTTCCGCCGCGAAAGCCTTCGGCCTGCGCGACCGCGGCCTCATCGCACCCGGCTGGCGCGCCGATCTCGTGGTCATCGATAGTCTGCAGAACTGCAAGGCCAGCATGGTGCTTTCCGGCGGACGGATCGTCGATGATGCCCTGTTTGCCACCCGCAAGCCGGTCGCCCCTGTCGGTCTCGACAGCGTCAAGGCAAGGCCGGTGCTCGCTTCCCATTTTGGCGTGCCCGTCACCGAAGGCGAAAGCCCTGTCATGGGCGTGCTTCCCGGCAAGATCATTACCGAACATCGCCGCTATAAACTACCGACGGACGGTAACCAGACGACGGTCGATCTCGAGAACGATATCATCAAGGTCGCCGTCATCGAACGCCATGGCAAGAACGGCAACCACGCCAACGGTTTCGTGCAGGGCTTCGGCCTGACGAAAGGCGCCATCGCCTCCACCGTCGGCCATGACAGCCACAATATCTGCGTCGTCGGCGTCAGTGAGGACGACATGGCGCTCGCCGCCAATCGCCTTGGTGAAATCAAGGGCGGTTTCGTGGTGGTCGAAGACGGCAAGGTGACCGGCGAAATCCCGCTCCCCGTTGCCGGGCTGATGAGCCTCGAACCCTATGAGACGGTGCGCGATACGCTGCATACGTTGAGAAAAGCCGCCTATGCGCTCGGCACGACGCTGGAGGAACCCTTCCTGCAGGTGGCCTTCCTGCCGCTGCCCGTCATTCCGCATTTGAAGATTTCGGATATGGGCATGGTGGATGTGGACCGGTTTGCGCTGATCTGATTGACGGGAAAGGCCGTTCAGACGCGATCATCTAGTCTCTTATTCCTGCTTTTGTTGCGGGGATAAGGGAATGAAGACGGCGCCCTAAGCGCTTACGAAACGCAACTCAAAGATAGATTCGGACAAGTTTACGATTCTACTTATGATCGCGTTTGTAGATGTCTCACGCACCTGATCGCCGAGACATAATATTTAGGGGACCACCATGCAGATTCCCGGAAGCAATTACTCATTTTATACCACGTCAACTAGAAACGTAACCTCCGCAACTACGGGTGCCGCAACGGCCAAACCCGACTATACAAAGCTGGCTGATTATAACAGTCGCGACAATATCATCTTTCAGAACTTACTGAAAAATCCCACCGTTCAGGACAACGTCGTCCTCAATGAAGACGGCACATATTCCTTTATTCCCGGCAAGGGTGCGCAGAGCGAAGAGGAAGGCGTCATGCGTGCACTGATAGAAGAGCAGAACGGCGATTTCTTCCAGCCGGGACAGCAGGCACCTTATTCCAAAACTGAAGTTTCAATGTTCAGGCAGACAACCGGTTATAACCTCCTGCAAGCCGGGGGCGGATACATGATCGTTGACGACTTTGGGTATCCAGCTCCATCAGATGACCGTAAAATTGCGGAAGCCGGATGGAAGATGTTCGACCTTGCGAAAGGCATACAGGAGACTGAGATGCCAGGCGGCGAGATCTCCAGTGAGGGCCTGAAAGCTGTCGGCGTGATGCTTCGGGATCGTCTCGGGGCCGACGCCGAACTCTATCAGCACCTCATCGATATGCTGACAAAGATGGACAAAACAGAAGCGTGGACACAAACGGATCAACCTATCTCGCAGTCCAAACTAGGTTGATCATAACTCGTTCACCGGGCTCGAAATTGGCAGAGCACTGAATTTGCCAATCTCGCAGTCTCAACAGCTTCAAGGCTCCGGGGACAACAACTTCCGAAAATAAACCACCCGCTCCGTTTCCTCAAACCCCAGCGCCGCATGCATGCGGTGGGAATCCACGTTGGAAATATCGGCATCGGAAGCAAGCTCGCTCACGCCTTGGCGAACTGCCCAGCGGGTCACCTCAGCCACCAGCGCGGCGGCAATGCCTTGGCCGCGAAACGCCTCCTCGACATAAATCCCCTCCAGAAACGCCACGGGCGACGTGTCGCAGCCGTTGACGTAATCATGCCGCAGGCTGACATCGGCAAAACCGACGGCCATTCCGGCTGGATCATAGGCAATAAATCCGGCCTCGTTGTCGGAAAGGTCCTGCAATTCCGCTTTATGTTCGGCAGGCGTCGCATCGGGCCATAAACGGTGGCGCAGAAGCGCCCAATCATCCAGAGACGCGGCGGCATCCCTGATGATAAATTGCCCCGTCACGCCACGACCCCGCAAAACGCATCCAGCCCGTCGAGCTTCACGATGTCAGCGTCGAACAGCGGCGCAAAGCCCGGCATCGGCAGGATATCCGTCACATGCATGGCCTTCGACAGCGGAAACTCCACCGCCTCGCGGGTGAGATTGAAAATGAACAGCAGTTTTTCGTCACCCTTCTGGCGGGTGAACGCCAGCACATCGAGATTGGTCTTGAGAAAGTGCATGTCGCCATCACGCAACGCGCCATGGCCTTTGCGGAACGACAAAACGGCACGGTAATGGTTCAGCACCGAATCCGGCTTGCGCTCCTGCCCATCCACGGCCTGCATGGCATGGACATAGGGCACCGGCAGCCACGGCTTTTCAGCGTCAGAGAAGCCGGAATTCGGCTTGCCCGTTTCCCACACCATCGGCGTGCGGCATCCGTCACGGCCCTTGAAGGCGGGCCAGAAACGAATGCCATAGGGGTCGCGCAGATCCTCGAAGGCGAGTTCCGCCTCGGTCAGCCCCAGTTCCTCGCCCTGATAAAGACATATCGAGCCGCGCAGGCTGGCGAGAACACAGATGGCGAGCTTCGCCACCCGTGTCTGCTCCTCCACGCTTTCGGAAAAGCGGGTGAGATGGCGCACCACATCATGGTTGGAAAAGGCCCAGCACACCCAGCCATCCGTGACCACCTTTCCGAAGGTTTCCACCGAGCCGCGCAGATGTTTCGCGCTGAAATCCGGCCCCAGCAGGTCGAACGTGTAGCACATGTTGAGCTTGTCATTACCGGATGTATAGGATGCCACCGTCTTCAGTGAACGCGCCCCGTCCCCTACTTCGCCAACGGTGGCACGTCCCTCATATTCGTTGAGAAGCGCACGGAAGCGCTTGAGGAAGGCAACGTTTTCCGGCCGCGTCTTGTCGTAGAGATGGTCCTGCATACCGTAGGGATTGACGTCGGAGGCATCGAGACCAAAACTTTCGTCATCGAAAAGCGGCGGGTTGTCGCGCAACAGCTTGTCGTGGAAATAGTGATTGACGGTATCGAGCCGGAAACCATCCACGCCGCGATCGAGCCAGAACCGCACGGTTTCCAGGAGCGCATCCTGAACCTCGGCATTGTGGAAATTGAGATCCGGCTGCGAGGCGAGGAAGCTGTGCATGTAATATTGCTTGCGCACGCCGTCCCATTCCCATGCCGGCCCGCCGAACACGGAAAGCCAGTTGGTGGGCGCAGTGCCATCCGGCTTGGGATTGGCCCAGACATACCAGTCGGCCTTGCTGTTGATGCGGCTGGCACGGCTGTCCACGAACCAGGGATGTTTGTCGGATGTGTGCGAAATCACCTGATCGATAATGACCTTCAGCCCCAGCCGGTGCGCCTCGGCCATCAGAACATCGAAATCGGCAAGCGTGCCGAACATCGGATCGACATTGCAATAATCGGAAACATCGTAGCCCATATCGGCCATGGGCGAGGTGAAAAACGGCGAAAGCCAGATGGCGTCGACGCCCAGCGACGCGATATAGGGCAGCCGTTTCGTCACCCCGGCAAGATCGCCATATCCGTCGCCGGTCGTATCCTGAAACGAGCGCGGATAGACCTGATAGATCACCGCTCCCTTCCACCAGTCCGATTGCGCTTGAGATTTATGGACCGGGGCATGGGGTAGCGTCATCGGCGATCTCCTAATGGTGTCTGGCCGGGAGAATATAAAGCTGTCGCGGCCACGTAAACCGGAACTTCGCACACGCACAATCGACCAGAACCGCACTTGTCAGCGGCGTTCGCCCGTCGTAAGCCGCATGGCTGGAAAAAACGGGAGGATGACGGCGTGGGTGGACGGTTTCTGTCGATTGGCGAATGCATGGTGGAACTGTCGCAGGCCGGCAACGGGCTGCTGCGCAAGGGTTTCGCCGGGGATACGTTCAACACCGCCTGGTATGCACGTGCCTGCCTGCCGGAGGACTGGTCCGTCGATTATTTCACCGCACTCGGCGATGATCCGCTTTCGGAAGATATGCTCACCTTCATCGCGGAAGCCGGCATCGGCACGGAAAAAATCCGTCGCATCAAGGGCGGCACACCCGGCCTTTACCTCATCAACCTGAAAGACGGCGAGCGCACCTTCAGCTACTGGCGCAACGCCGCCGCCGCAAGACAGCTGGCGGCCGATGCGGACCACCTGCGCCAGACGGTGGAAAGCGCCGACGTCATCTATTTCTCCGGCATCACCCTCGCCATTCTCGCCTCCGCGCATGATGTCGATACGTTTCTGGCGGAACTTCGCCGCGCGAAAGCGGCAGGCAAGCCCGTGATTTTCGATCCAAACATCCGCCCGCGTCTCTGGGCGGACAAGGACACGATGCTGGAAACGATCACCAATGGCGCACGCGCCGCAACGCTTGTCATGCCGAGTTTCGATGACGAAACCAGCCATTTCGGCGATAGTTCCGTGGAAGCGACCATCGACCGTTATCGTTCGCTGGGCGTCGAAAACATCGTCGTGAAAGACGGCGTAAAGGGTGCCACGCTCGATTTCGGCGGCAACCGCAGCCACGCGCCAGCGGTGGAAGCCGTGGACGTGGTGGACACGACGAGCGCGGGCGATAGTTTCAACGGCGCGTTCCTCGCCCGTTACGTGACCGGCAGTTCACCCGAAGAAGCCGCCACTTTCGCCGCAAGGGCAGCGGCAACCGTCATCGGCCATCACGGCGCGCTGATCAGCCCCGAGCTTCTGCCGCTGGTCGGATAGGCGGTGAGGCTGCCCTGAACAGGGACGATATTGACCGTCATACGGCCTGACATGATCCTGTAACACGCACGCCGCATATACGGGCGGAAGCCGGGCAATGGGGAATCGCCTGCGCGCAGATGAGCAGGATCAGTGTTTCATGACGAGAATCACGATTGTCACAGATGCCTGGCACCCGCAGGTCAACGGCGTGGTTCGCTCGATCGAAAACACCAATACCGAGCTGGCGCGGCTTGGTGTGGATGTGAACATGGTCACGCCACAGAGTTTCTACAGCATCCCCTGCCCCACCTATCCGGAAATCCGCCTCTCGGTCGCCGGTTATCGCCGTGTGGCGGCGGAGATCGAAAAAAGCCAGCCCTCCTTCGTACACATCGCCACCGAAGGTCCGCTGGGTTTCATGGCACGGCGCTGGTGCGTGAAAAACCACATACGTTTTTCCACCAGCTATCACACCCGCTTCCCCGAATATGTCGCGGCGCGTTTTCCAATCCCGGAAAGCTGGCTTTATGCGTTCGTGCGCTGGTTCCACAATGGCGGTAACACCTGCATGGTGGCGACGCCAAGCCTTGAGACCGAGCTGGAAGCGCGCGGCGTCAAGAACCTGAAGCGCTGGAGCCGCGGCATCGATGCCGAACTGTTCCACCCGCGCCCGAAAACGACGCTGCCTTTCGATCTGCCGAGACCGATCTTCATGACCGTCGGTCGTGTGGCGGTGGAAAAGAACCTGCCGGAATTCCTCGACCTCGACCTGCCCGGATCGAAGGTCGTCATCGGCGACGGCCCGGCCCGCCACGAATTGCAGGAAAAATATCCCGGCGTGCTGTTTACCGGCGTCAAGACCGGCGAAGAGCTTGCCGACGCCTATGCGCAGGCCGATGTCTTTGTTTTCCCTTCCAAGACCGACACTTTCGGCAACACCATTCTGGAAGCGCTGGCAAGCGGCGTGCCCGTGGCCGCCTTCCCCGTTACCGGGCCGATCGATATTCTCGGTGGCAATCCCGGTGCGGGGGCACTGGACGACAATCTTCGCAATGCCTGTCTGGCGGCGCTTCATTGTTCGCCGCAGGAGGCGCTGGCGCTTTCCAGAAGCTACAGCTGGGAAAAGGCCTCGCGGCAATTCCTCGACAATGTCATCCACGCGGCGGGAAAATCCCTGCCGCTCCTGTCGCGTTCACAGCTTGCCTGAAGGCAGGCACATCCCCGGTTTTTTTTGCGCGGGGACAGTGGACGAAACATGGCGGGAATGTCACAAGGCAATCAGGACGCGACCGCCGTTATCTTTAGAACGGGGTCGGGCTGCTGATTGACGTCAGGCGGTTGCCGCGAGATTACGCTGGCCGTCCTATTTCCCGATGATACGCCGCCAGCCCCCTTGAGATGCCGCTTCAGGATAAGGCAAGCAGCTCTTTTTGCTGGGCTGCTGACCATTGATTGATCTTCTCGATAATCTCCATTGGCGCCATCGGCAGGGCGCTGTTGGGGATGACAGCCACCGTCCCGTGAAAAACCAGCACCAGACTATCCTGCGGCGTGAGTGCGAGATGGTAGCGCGCCCAGCTCAGCTGCACGGTGTCCAGTCTTGTGACCTGCTTGTAACCCTCGGGTCCTATCTCCACCTGTGTGTGAGGCGAATACATCCGATCATTGGCAATATTCCAATGTGCCAGGACCTCGTAATAGGATTTCATCTCCCTTCTCGAGCCCCGCGAGACAATGAACCATATGGCGAGGGCCACAAACGGTGCGGGTGCAAACACCCAATAACCGACCACCGGCCAGACGCCGGGAAACCACGGCAGACTTATGGAATAGATGGCAGCGGCAGCCAGTCCCGCAAACGAGGATAGATGCGCTCTTGCCGAGGCAAAATGGCGCTTCCAGGACTTGTCACAAATCATACTGTAATTTTCATAGGCCTGATTTTGATAGCCGTAGACATAATAAGGCACATGTTTCGGGTCGGGCGTGAAGCTGATTGAAATGGTGTCATCGGCCATAGGAGCACATCAATCCCGTCCCTGATGCAGTTTAATCTGCGTAACAGGGTTGCCCTTATAAATCAAAAGACCTTTCGCTGCCGAAACCTTTAGGGATCAGCGCCGTGCGGCAAAACCCGCCTTCACCATGCTCCGGAAAGCATTTGCCCGGAGAGCGGCACAGTCTGTGCCTTGCCATCCCGATCCGTCACCGACAATGATGCCGACATCTGTTTCGGCGACTTGCGGAACCAGTTGGCGGCGACGCTTGCCATATCGCCGAGCATCGCGTGGCGGTGCCAGTCGGCAAAGCGTTTTGCCGTCGCTTCAGGTTCTGAACGGTAGAAGAAATCGCCGGATTGCCCGAGATCGTTGATGGACGCTGCCATCGCCGACAGCGGGCGCTGAAACATCTTCGGCGGCACTGACAGGCCCCGCGCACTATCCGAAAAAGCCGGCGTCATGAAATCGATCGCCCATCCATCCGCCTCGACCCAGCAATGGAAATTGTCGCCCGCGCCCGTCACGTAACCATCCTCGCGATGATCCGCGAACAACAGAACCTTGCCTCCGAGATTATAGGCGGCAAGCCCGCCCTTCGGCACAGCTTTCACCTTGTAGTGCTGCTGGAGAATGAACGCACCGAATGTGCTGAAATACATGGAAGCCGAAGCGGGATCGGCATTCTGGCTGAGAAGCAGGCTGTTGATGACCCGGTAAATCCGGTGATAGTCGGTCTGCTTGATCAACATGGTTTTTTACTCTTCTAAGGCAGGACGTTGGACGAGCGTCCGCCGCTTGTTTCTTCTCCCCGAGGGGGAGAAGGTCGCGGCAGCGGGATGAAGGGGCGAGGCCGTCGATATGCGGAGAGGTTGCCCCTCATCCGACCCTTCGGGCCACCTTCTCCCCGGCGAGGAGAAGAAATACGCAGCAACCCCTCACGTCAAAATCAACGCCGCTTCTTCGCCTTGCTCTCAAACGGATTATCGGACCCGCGATAATGCACGCGGATCGGCACGCCCGGCATGTCGAAATCCTTGCGCAGGCCGTTCACCAGATAACGCGTATAGCTCTCCGGAATAGCTTCCGGGCGCGTGCAGGAAATCATGAAGGCCGGCGGGCGGGCTTTTACCTGCGTCATATATTTCAGCTTCAGGCGACGGCCGGAAACGGCCGGCGGCGGATGCTGCGTGGTCTGTCCATCCAGCCAGCGGTTCAGCTTGGCGGTCGAGATACGGCGGTTCCAGACCTTGTCCGTATCGATGATGCTTTGCATCAGCCGGTCGAGACCATAACCCGTCTGGCCGGACATCGGCACGGCGCGAATGCCGCGCGCCTGCGGCAGAAGCCGCTCGGTCTTCTCACGCAGATCGGCAAGATAGGCCTGCGGGTCTTCAACCAGATCCCATTTGTTGAAAGCGAGCACGGCGGCTCGGCCTTCACGGATGACGAGATCGACCAGCTGCAGATCCTGCTTTTCGAACGGGATGGTGCTGTCGAACACGATCACCACCGTTTCGGCAAAACGGATGGAGCGCAGCGAATCCGCAACCGAGAGCTTCTCCAGCTTCTCCGTCACCTTGGCCTTGCGGCGCATGCCGGCCGTATCGAACATCTTGATGGTACGGCCGCGCCAGTCCCATTCAACGGAAATGCTGTCGCGGGTAATGCCGGCCTCCGGGCCGGTCAGCAAGCGGTCTTCACCGAGGAACCGGTTGATGAGCGTCGACTTGCCCGCATTCGGCCGGCCGATGATGGCGACGCGCAGCGGCTTGGTCTCGTCATAGACGGGCTCTTCGTCTTCTTCTTCCTCGCTGCCCGGCTCAGTGCGCGGAAGCACGATGTCGGTCTCCGCCTCGTCCACTTCAGGCGGGAAAGCGACGTCTTCGCCAATCGCCTCGACAATGGCGTCGCGCAGGTCGATCATGCCCTGGCCATGTTCGGCCGAGACAGGGCAAGGCTCGCCAAGACCGAGGGTGAAGGCGTCATAGAAGCCGGCATCGGAACCGCGCGCTTCGGACTTGTTGGCCACCAGCACCACCGGCTTGCCGCGACGGCGCAGCATTTCGCCCAGCGTCTCGTCGGCGGGCGTCAGGCCCGCCTTGGCGTCGATGACGAACAGCGTCACATCGGCCTCATCGATCGCCGCTTCGGTCTGCGCCCACATGCGGCCCTGAAGCGTTTCCGGCCCGGATTGCTCCAGACCGGCGGTATCGATGATGGTGAAGCGCAGGTCGATGAGCTTCGCATCGCCGGGACGGCGGTCGCGGGTCACACCCGGCGTGTCGTCCACCAGCGCCAGCTTCTTTCCGACCAGACGGTTGAAAAGGGTGGACTTGCCGACATTGGGGCGCCCGACTATGGCGACGGTGAAGCTCATTGTTGTCTGTTCCTTAGAGCAAGTCTGCCCAAAACGTTACCTGTTTTGGGCAAAAGACATGCGTAAAATAAAGAGTTGGATCGCTTTGGCAATGCGAAGATATGCCGGGGCGATCTGGCTCGGAGAAGCGGCTTTAAGCAGCTTTGCCCGAAGCGGTGATATTGTCGAGCATGATCTGCGCGCGGTTCGTCACATTGCGCGGCGCCTGCGTGTCGCTGATGATCTGCTCGAACCATTGTTTGGCCTTGGCAAAATCGCCAGCCTTGTAGGCGGCAAGACCCAGCGCCTCGCGGGCGGAGGCGCGCATGGTCTGGCCTTCGGCGCTCAAAGGCTCGGCCAGCGCAACCACCTGATCATAGGTGCCGTTATCGACCAAAAGCCATGCAGCGCGCACCTTGGCCGTGTCACGAAACACCTGCGGTGCCGAAGTATCGTTGCCAATGGCGGTGAAGGCGGCGATGGCGCCAGCCGCATCACCCTTCTGCGACAGCAGCGTGGCCGAGCGGAACTTCGCCAGAACCGGATAATTGCCGTGGCCGGAGGTTTCGAGATCGGAGAAAGCCTTCAGCGCTTCATCCGTCTTGTTTTCAGAAGCAAGCGTCAGCGCCGCCAGAAACTGGTCGCCGGAATTGGAAGCGCGGCTGGTGTTCCAGTATTCGTAGATACCGGCGCCAGCGGCACCGACAACCACGAGAATGGCGGCGCCGACGACCACGATACCGTAACGGCCCCAGAAGCGCGACAGCTGCTCGGAGCGGATCTGCTCGTTCACTTCGCGGATAAAGGTATCATTTTCGTTTGCCATCAAATTCTCCGTTACCCGCGCGGAGATCGTTCCCGATCCATCCGTCTGCGGACATACCAAGCCGCTTACCCGGACAGGCACAAGCATGGCCGACCGGGTCATGGTCGGCCTTCTAGCCTATTTTGCCTGATATGTAAGGGGGAAACGTCGATTTCCTACATCGCGATGGGCTGAACGCCGATCAACCATTCGTGCAGTTTCAGGATGAAAGCCCCCCAGAGAACGATGCCGCCGACAATGGCCACCAGATCGTAGCGGCCCGAGACGAACGAACGAACCACTTTTTCGCCCGCTCTCTCGCGACGCTTCAGCGAAATCCGCATCACCACACCCCAGGCGAGGAACGAGGCAAAGAGCAGGATCGAAGAGGTTTCGCCATTCGCCAGAAGATGGGCGAGCGCCCAGATCTTGACGGCGAGGATGAGCGGATGTTTCGTCTTCGTCGCAATGTAGCCAGCCGGTATGAGGCTGGCGATAAGACAGATCATCGCCGGCAGCATCAGGGTCACGGCGAGATGGCTCGTCCAGACCGGCGGATACCACAACATGCCCGTCTCCTGCCGGGCTTCCCCGAAGGCGTAGATGACGAGACCGAGCGTGATGAGGCTGGCGAGGGAATAGACGCCCTTGAAAGGACCTTCACCCATTTTCGCGATCAGCCGCGCGCGAAACTGCGGCGCAAACACTTTTAAAAGATGCGTCAGGAAAAACAAGGCAAGACAGAGTACGAGAAAAAGCATGAAACACAGTCCCCGGTGGATCGGAACGCGGCCAAAATAACCGCGAGGCAGAACAGGAATTAGGCTTAAAGACGTTTAAAAGCCAGACTATTCAAAGCTTCGCCTTATTCCACCCGCAAAAGGCCACGATGTTTCATATGACGGATGACTGATGTTTCGCGAATTTGCCGCTTTTTCCCTGTCGCTTCTCACCGCCCTGCCCGCTTTTGCCGAAAATACGGAAAAGCCGAAGCAGCTCGTCATCGTGTCTTTTGATGGCGCAGGCGACAATACGCTATGGGAAAGAAGTCGGGCGACAGCGAAGGAAGTCGGCGCGCATTTCACCTATTTTCTCGCCTGCACACTGGTGCTGGATCGCAAGACCAGCGCCAAGACCTATCAGGGACCCGGCCAGAAGGCCGGTCGCTCCAATGTCGGTTTCGGCCAGTCGCCGGAAGAGGTGGAGGCAAGGCTCAGAAACATCTGGGCCGCCTATCGCGAAGGTAACGAGATCGGCAACCACACCTGCGGCCATTTCGATGGCGGGCAGTGGACAGCGGAACAATGGGACGGCGAATTCACCACCTTCACCAGCATGCTGGAAAACGCCTGGCAGATGATCGGCAAGAAGGGCGAGGAACCGGAAGGCTGGCGCGACATGGTGAAGAACATCAACGGTTTCCGCGCCCCTTATCTGTCGCAGGGACCGGCTTTGACCGCCGCGCAGAAGAAGCACGGCTTCGTTTATGACGCCACCAGCGTCACCAAGGGCCCGGAATGGCCGGTGGAGCGTGACGGTATTCAACATTTCGGCCTGCCGCTCATTCCCGAAGGACCAGGCAACCGCCCCATCATCGCCATGGACTACAATCTCTTCATCCGCCATTCCATCGGCGTCGAGACACCGGATCGTTCGAAGGAATTCGAGGAACGCGCCTACACGGCCTTCCGCAACGCTTTCGACAGGCAATATAATGGCGAGCGCATTCCGCTACAGATGGGCTTTCATTTCGTGAAGATGAATGGCGGCGCCTATTGGAACGCCTATGAGCGGCTGCTGCGCGAAGTCTGCCGGAAAGACGATGTCGCCTGTGTGAGTTATGCGCAGGCTATGCCGATGATCGAGGCCCGCAAGAAGCAGAAGACCGAGGGCTGAAATTATCAGTTCGCGCAAAAAAGGCGGCCGGTTGGCCGCCTTTTTTGTTTTCGTCAGGGCTTGTTAGCCGCCAGTTCTCCGGCTTCCGCTTCCCGCTGAAGATAACGCTCGTCGATGTCAGGCAGGGGTTTGTCGTCGATCGCGGCTTCGAAGGCCACGAGACGTTTATGGATGGAAAGCAGTTCGATGATCGTCGTCCAGGAATTGACCAGATACTGGAACGAATTGCTGACCTGACCGAAGGCCGTGGCGATCTGCTGGTAGATACCATAGGTAATCTTGCCGGCGACGATGGTGGGAACAAGCATCAGGAGCAGGAACACCGCATCTGCCTGAATGTAGAAATACCGCGCCACGTTGAAATAGAGATAGTGCCAGTACATGCGGAAATAATTCTTCCGCACATTGGAATAGAGCTCCTTGACTGTCGGCGGCTGGGCGCGGTCGGCGTGATCCTCGCCATAGACCAGTTCCTTACGATAGGCAGCTTCCACACGCTGGTTGCGGAAGTTCAAGCCGGGCAGCTTGATGCCGACCGTCGCCAGGAGCACCGTGCCGAATATGGACCAGACGATAGCCAGCCAGAACAGCGCATGCGGCACTTCGCCGATGATCGGCAATTCAGAGACATAGGACGACAGCGCAAACAGGATCGGCAGGAAGACGACGAGCGTCATCACCGAGTTGATCAGGGTGATGCCCAATGCCTCCAGCGTCGAGGAGAACCGCATCGTATCTTCCTGAACACGCTGGGACGCACCTTCGATGTGGCGCAGCTTTTCCCACTTGGACATGTAGAAGTCGTTCATCGCGGTTCGCCAGCGGAAGATGTAATGGCTGGTGAAGAAATCCGTCAGGATCGAAACCGCCATGCTGAGAAAGGCGATCTTGGCGAAGACGATCTGGAGGCTGTAGAAATCCCAGACTTCGATACCCGGTTGTTTGGAAAGGGCATTCTGCAGCAGATCGCCGAAAGGCCGGCGGAAATTGTTGATGACGACGGAAATCTGAACGCCGAAATAGGTCACCGCGATAATCAGCAGCGATCCCCATATGGACCAGAGCTTCCAGGGGTGATCCTTGGCGATGACGGTCCAGACAACGCCGAATAACGCCAGGCACGATGCGAGATAGCCGTAAAAGAACAGATTTGCGGGAACCAGAAAATAGCTGAGATCGTAGGGTTCCTGCTCGGGCATCACATAACCCCAAGACCTGCCTACGCTATCAACGATGAAGTACCAGGCAAGGATGGCGACGAAGGCCCAGACAATCGCGGAGATGAAGAACAATTTGGGCTTGGGAAAGAAAGAATGAAACACGTTTAGAACTCACGCGCGTTTGAAATCAGCCATTATTGGCGAAGCACTAGATGGCCCGAACCTAGGGCAGAAATTTGTGCACAGCAACGGCGAAGCGCGGACCTTAACAAGATGTAAGGCGCGAACGGCGGATCGATCCCGGCGAAAAGCCTCGCAAAAGGTCTGGATTGGTGCCGGGGACCCCGTGCAGGCTCAACGCAGCCGCTCGGCGGCAAGAACCGGCAGCATCAGCACGATACTGACGACCAGCACGGCGGAGGCGAGAATGCTGGGCGCGGTAAAACTTCCCGTCACCTCGGCGATCCACCCGGCGGCCAGCGGCCCGACGATCTGCCCCGTTCCGAAGGCCGCCGTCATCAGTGCGAAGGCGCGGCGCGGGCTTGGCCCGGCAAATTCCCGGCCGAGCTGCAGGCCATAGGCGGTGATGACCATGAAGGTCAGCCCCAGAAGCAGACCGCCCGCCAGGACGCCAGGCACCGGCGGCAGCATCACGGAGGCGAAGACGCCGATGGCTTCGACGGCAAGAACGATCACGAAGGCCCGTTTCAGCCCCTTCGCCTTCAGCAGCGGTTTCCACAGGAACAACGAAACGGCGGCGGCGCAGCCGGTGATGAACCAGGCCAGAAACTCCACGAAGGCACCGGCAGCAGCCATGCGCGCAATCGCCACGATGAAGGTGGCGGTGATGACATAACCGAAACCGAACAGCCCATAGGCGAGCGTCGTCAGAAACAGCGGTCGCGTCCATTCAAGCGGCGGCTCGGCCATTGAGGACGCATGCCGCGGCGGGCCGGCGGGCAGCACCCGCCAGACAAGAAGGAACGTCAGGAAGGAAAAGACGGCACCGGCGATCCACTCCTCCCGCCAGGAGGCGCCGCCACCATCAAAAACAACACCGATCAGATAGACCGCAAGCGAGGAGATCGCGATACCCGCGCCAACCCCGCCATAATGCAGCGCCTGAATATGATCTTTGCCGGCCTTCATGGCGTGGCCGATGACGATTTGCGACGTGAAGATCATGGTCAGCGCGCTGGCGACACCGGCGAGAAAGCGGATGACGGTGAAGGCCGCGACTGAATTGAACGCGGCCATGGCAAGCAGCAGCGCAGCTGTGGAAAACAGCCCGCCAAGCGCCACCAGCCGCTCCCGTCCAGAACCCCAAGAATAGGCCGAAAGCACCGCACCCGCCAGATAACCGGCAAAGTTGCCCGCCGCCACGATCCCCGCATCGCCCGCCGACAGAGGCACATCCGCCATCATGCCGGGCAGGATGGGGGTGAAGGAAAAGCGGCCGAAACCCATGGCGGACGCCATCATGAGAGCCCCGGCGAAACCGAGTGCGGTCAGATGTCTGGCGGAAAGTGGCTTGTCGGTGGTCATGCATGGCTTATCGCAACCGGGCGGATAAGCGACAAGCGAGTTATTTTGATCGGCGTCATAAGCCGGATTTATCGGTCACGCGGCGAGCAGCGATGCGTTCCGAGTGTGCCGCGTATTTCTTCTCCCCGAGGGGGAGAAGGTGGTCCGAAGGGTCGGATGAGGGGGCAACGTTGCCGGATTTTCGGAGAGCTTGCCCCCTCAACCCGCTGCCGCGACCTTCTCCCCGGCGGGGAGAAGAAACAAGCGGCACGCACTCCCCTTAAAAGCGAGGATGACGGAGAGGAGGTTTAGCTGTCACTCAACCAGCGTCAGCACCAGCGGCCCGTTCTTCGTCGCCACTACGGTATGCTCATACTGCACCGTCGGCGCGCTCGGATCGCTGTAGAGCGTCCACGGATCGTCATCACCATCTTCGGCCCAATAAGCCCCTGTCGAAAGAAACGGCTCGACGGTAAACACCATGCCTTCCTGCATGATGCGCCGCTCGTCCTTGTCCGGCCAGGTCGCCAGCTCCTTCGGCTCCTCATGCAGGGAGCGGCCGATGCCGTGGCTCGCCAGATTGGTGATCAGCGTATAGCGGTTCTTTTTCGCGAAAGCGCCGATGGCATTGCCGATATCGGCGAAGGGCCGCCCGGTTTTCACCTGCTGCAGGCCTGTCCACATGGCGCGTTTGCCATCACGGCACAGCCGCTCGATATCCTTCTTCACCGGCGGCACGGCAAAAGACGAACCCGTATCGCCGAAAAAGCCGTTCTTCACCGCTGAGACATCGATATTGACGAGGTCGCCCGCCTTGATGATGCGTGGCCCCGGAATGCCGTGGGCTACCTCCTCGTTGACGCTGATGCAGGTCGCGCCGGGAAACTTGTAGCAGAATTCCGGCGCGGATTGCGCGCCGTTATCCTCCAGCACCTTGCGGCCGATAGCATCCAGCTCGGCCGTGGTGATGCCGGGTTCCAGCGCGTCCGCCATGGTCTGCATGGCAACGGCGCACAAACGGCCGATATCCTTCAGCAGATCAAGTTCTTCTTCGGTGGAAATGACCATGGTTCTGTCCGTCGTTCTATATGGCGGGTCTGAAAACGCCCGCCTTGGTAATCTTCAGGCCGTGGCTTTCACCGGATCGGCACTCCCCGTCAATTCTTTTCTGACAACAGGGGCGACTTTCGTACCATAAAGCTCGATGCCGCGCATGATCTGGTCGTGCGGCATCAGGCCGATGGCCATCTGCAGCAGGAAGCGATCATTCTTGAACACGCCATGTGCCTTGATGATCTTTTCGGCCACCAGCTCGGGCTCGCCGAGGAAGAGATTGCCCTCCGGCCCGCGCGCTGCATCGAAATGGGCGCGGTTCGTCGGCCCCCAGCCGCGCTCGCGGCCGATGCGGTTCATCACCTCCGCCTGCGGCCCGTAAAACTGGTCCGCCGCCTTGTCGGTGGTATCGGCAATGAAGCCGTGCACATTGATGCTGGTGCGCAGCTTCGTCTTCTCCTGCCCCGCCCGGCGTGCTGCCTCGTGGTAGAGGTCGAACAACGGCGCAAAACGGCGATATTCGCCGCCGATGATGGCGAGCGCTACCGGCAAGCCCATGGCGCCTGCCCGCGCCACCGATTGCGGCGTGCCGCCCACGGCGATCCACACGGGCAGACGTTCCTGCAACGGACGCGGATAAACGCCGCGCCCATTGATGGCCGGATGTTTGGTGCCGGACCAGGTGACGATTTCCTGTTCGCGCAACGCCAGAAGCAGATCGAGCTTCTCGGCGAAAAGCACATCGTAATCTTCAAGGTCGTAACCGAACAGCGGGTAGGATTCGATAAAAGAACCACGCCCGGCCATGATTTCAGCGCGACCGTTCGACAGGAGATCGACGGTCGAAAATTGCTGGAACACCCGCACCGGGTCATCCGAACTCAACACCGAGACGGCGCTTGTGAGACGGATGTTCTTCGTCTTCACCGCCGCAGCCGCAAGCACGGTGGAGGGTGAGGAAGCGACATAATCCGGGCGATGGTGCTCGCCCAGCCCGAAAACATCGAGCCCGACCTGATCGGCAAGCTCGATTTCCTCAAGAAGATCCTTCAGCCGGCGCGCGCCTTCCGGCCCGCGGCCATCGGCGGGGTTGGGATTGACATCCGCGAATGTGTAAAGACCGAGTTCCATAAACGATACCTCTGTTTGCTTGCCTCAGAGATAGGGACGCACAGCCCCCCAGACAAACGCAAAATCTGGAAGCTTAGCTTCGAAAAAATGGATAGGCGCAGCCGGATTCGCCATCGCGCCACCCTTGCCTGAAATGGCCCGCGAAATGACGCCCGAAATGGCGATTGCCAGCCCGCCCCCTTTGGGCATAACCTGCTGAAACATGTGCGAAGTAATGCAAAAAGGGGAAAGCATGCATCGGACAGTTATCGTGACAGGCTCCACCAGCGGTATCGGCCTTGGCATCGCCCAGCGATTTGCGCGGGAAGGCGCCAATATCGTGCTGAACGGCTTTGGCGACGAGGATGAGATTGAAAAACTCCGCCTTTTGCTGGAAGCCGAAAGCGGCGGGCGCGTGCTTTACCACCCGGCCGATATGACGAAGCCGCACGAGATCGCCGACCTCATCAATTCCTCCCACGAAAAGCTCGGCTCGGTGGATGTGCTCATCAACAATGCCGGCATCCAGCATATCGCGCCCATCGAGGACTTCCCGACGGAAAAATGGGACTGGATCATCGCCATTAATCTGACCAGTTCTTTCCATACCATGCGCGCCGCGATACCGTTGATGAAAAAGGCCGGTAAAGGCCGCATCATTAACATTTCCTCGGCCCATGGCCTCGTCGCCTCGCCGTTCAAATCGGCCTATGTGGCGGCCAAACACGGCATCATGGGCCTGACGAAGACGGCGGCGCTTGAACTCGCGCAGACGGGCGTCACCGTCAACGCCATCTGTCCCGGTTATGTGCTGACACCGCTTGTCGAAAAGCAGATACCGGAGATGGCCAAGGTGCGTGGCATCAGCGAAGAGGCGGTGAAGAACGACGTGATGCTGGAATTGCAGGCAACCAAACAATTCGTCACCGTCGACGATGTGGCGGCTGCCGCGCTGTTTCTGGCCAGCGACGCGGCCAGCAACATCACCGGCACGCATATTTCCGTCGATGGCGGCTGGACGGCGCAATAATTACCGGATTTTCTTTCCGTTATGGAAACAATGAATTGCCAAAACGGAAATCGATATGCACGCGCGGTCGTGCATAGATGTATCGGGATAATGACAAGAAACCGGCTCGGCAGCCGGACAAAAAGCAGGGCATTGCATGAAAGACGCGATCAGCTTCATCCTCAACAGCGAAACCATCTCGCTTAGGGATTTCGGACCGACGGACACGCTTCTCGATTACCTCCGCATCAGCAAGCGGTTGACCGGGACCAAGGAAGGCTGCGCGGAAGGCGACTGCGGCGCCTGCACGGTGCTGGTCGGGCGGCTGCTGGATGGTTCGCTGCGGTATGAAAGCGTCAATGCCTGCATCCGTTTTCTAGGCTCGCTGCACGGCACCCACATCGTCACGGTGGAGCATCTGGCCGCCCGCGACGGCACGCTGCACCCCGTTCAGCAGGCGATGGTGGATTTCCACGGGTCGCAATGCGGTTTCTGCACGCCGGGCTTCATCATGTCGCTTTATGGCCTCTGGCTTACCAGCGAAAAACCCGGTCGCGCCGATATCGAGAAGGCGCTGCAAGGCAATCTCTGTCGATGCACGGGTTATGAGCCGATCGTGAAGGCCGCCGAAAAAATCGCCGCGGCCCGCCCTAGTGCGCTCTTCGACCCGCTGCAACGTGACCGCACCGACATCATGGCACGGCTCTGGGCAATCCGCGAAAACGAGACGATCACCGTCATCAGAGGCGAGGATCGCACCATCATTCCGGCAACGCTTTCCGATTTGACCGAGATTTACGCCGCTGAACCGAAGGCCACCATCGTCGCCGGTTCCACCGATGTCGGCCTGTGGGTGACGAAGCAGATGCGGGCGCTGAACCCCATCATCTTCATCAACAATCTCGGGGATTTGCAGACGATTACGGTGGATGAGGATGGCGTGACACTGGGTGCCGGCGTTACCTACAGCCAGTCCTTCAAGACCATCTCGCAGCATTTCCCGCCGCTCGCCCGGCTGTTCGATCGCCTTGGCGGCGAGCAGGTGCGCAATATGGGAACCATCGGCGGCAACATCGCCAACGGCTCACCCATCGGCGACACACCGCCGGCGCTGATCGCACTCGGCGCGACACTGACGCTGCGCTCCTCCTCCGGCAACCGCAGCCTGCCGTTGGAGAGTTATTTCATCGACTATGGCAAACAGGACCGACTGAGCGGCGAATTCGTCGAAAAGCTTTTCATTCCATTCCAGAGGCAGGAAAGCCACTACGCCGTCTACAAGATTTCCAAACGCCGCGACGAGGATATCTCCGCCCTCTGCGCCGCCTTCCATCTGATGCTCGATGCCGATGGCGCGGTGGAAGACATCCGCATCGCCTTCGGCGGCATGGCCGGCACGCCGAAACGGGCCGCGCATCTGGAGGCAGCCCTTCTCGGCAAGGCGTGGTCGCAGGATACTATCGACGCGGCGCGCGATGTGCTGGACGAGGATTTTACACCGCTAACCGACTGGCGCGCGACTGCCGAATATCGCCAATTGACGGCCAAGAACCTGCTGACGCGGTTCTTCCTTGAGACTTCGGGCGAAAAGCAGGAACTTGCGCGCTTCACACTGGAGGAGGCTTGAACCATGGACACCACAAGCTTCGAAAAAACCAAGACCGAAATCGACGGCCCTATCCATACGTCACTCCGGCACGATTCCGCCCACAAACATGTCACCGGCAGCGCCGAATATATCGATGATATCCCCGAACCCGCCGGCCTCGTCCACGGCGCACTCGGCCTTTCCGACCGGGCACACGCCGAAATCGTCTCGATGGACCTTTCCGAAGTGGAAGCCACATCGGGTGTGCTATGGGTCATGACCGGCAAGGATGTGCCCGGCGAAAACGATGTCTCGTCAGGCGGCCGTCACGACGAGCCGTTGCTGGCCGAGACAAAGGTCGAATTTCACGGCCAGCCGATCTTCGCGGTCTTTGCCGAAACCCGCGATATCGCCAGAAAGGCGGCCCGCAAGGCAAAGATCACCTATAAGGACCTGCCGCATTTCACCGATATCGATACGGCAATTGAGAATGGCGGCGCGCTCGTCATCGATCCGATGACACTGAAGCGTGGCGATGCCAAGCTGGAAATGGATGTCGCGCCGCGGCGCCTCACCGGCACGATGCGGATCGGCGGACAGGAGCATTTTTATCTCGAAAGCCACATCGCCATGGCCGTGCCGGGTGAGGATGACGAGGTGACGCTGTGGAGTTCCACCCAGCATCCAAGCGAAATCCAGCATATCGTCAGCCACATCCTGCAGGTGCCGTCCAATGCCGTCACGGTGCAGGTGCGCCGCATGGGCGGCGGTTTCGGCGGCAAGGAAACGCAGGGCAACCAGTTTGCCGCCCTCTGCGCCATTGCCGCCAAGAAACTGAACCGGGCTGTGAAAATTCGCCCGGACCGCGACGAGGATATGAGTGCCACCGGCAAACGCCATGATTTCCGCGTCGATTACGAGCTGGGCTTCGATGACGAAGGCCGCATCCACGCCGTCGATGCCACCTATGCGGCGCGCTGCGGCTTTTCCTCCGACCTCTCCGGTCCGGTCACGGATCGCGCGCTGTTTCATGCGGATTCCAGCTATTTCTACCCGCATGTGCACCTCACCTCGCGGCCGCTGAAAACCCACACCGTCTCAAACACCGCCTTTCGCGGTTTCGGCGGCCCGCAGGGCATGCTGGGGGCCGAACGTTTCATCGAGGAAATCGCCTATGCGGTCGGCAAGGATCCGCTCGATATCCGCAAGCTGAATTTCTACGGCGAGACCGGCTCGGGCCGCACCACGACCCCCTATCATCAGGAAGTCGAGGACAACATCATTGCCCGTGTCGTCGAGGAGTTGGAGACCTCCAGCGACTATCGCACCCGACGCGATGCCATCATCGAGTTCAACAGGACAAGCCCGATCATCCGCAAGGGCATCGCGCTCACCCCGGTAAAATTCGGCATTTCCTTCACCATGACCGCCTTCAATCAGGCCGGCGCTCTGGTGCATATCTATAATGATGGCTCCATCCACCTGAACCATGGCGGCACCGAAATGGGCCAGGGCCTTTACACCAAGGTGGCGCAGGTGGTGGCCGATGCCTTCCAGGTGGATATCAACAGGGTGAAGATCACGGCCACGACCACGGGTAAGGTGCCGAACACGTCAGCCACCGCCGCCTCCTCCGGCACCGATCTCAACGGCATGGCCGCCTATGACGCCGCCCGCCAGATTCGCGAGCGGCTCATCAAATTCGCCGCTGAAAACTGGAATGTGCCGGAAGAAGAAGTCGTCTTCCTGCCGAACCGGGTGCGGATCGGGCTTGAGGAGATCGCCTTCAACGATTTCATCAAAAAGGCCTATTTCGCCCGCGTGCAGCTTTCCGCCGCCGGTTTTTACAAGACGCCGAAAATCCACTGGGACCGCGCCGCCGGCCGTGGCACGCCGTTTTATTATTTCGCCTATGGCGCGGCCTGCTCGGAAGTGTCGATCGATACGCTGACCGGCGAATACCTGATGGAACGCACCGATATCCTCCACGATGTCGGCAAGTCGCTCAACCCGGCCATCGATATCGGCCAGATCGAGGGCGCCTTCGTGCAGGGCATGGGCTGGCTGACGACGGAGGAACTATGGTGGGACGGCAAGGGGCGGCTGCGCACTCACGCGCCCTCCACCTACAAGATCCCGCTCGCCTCCGACCGGCCAAAAATCTTCAACGTTCAGCTGGCGGAATGGGCGGAAAATGCGGAACCCACCATCGGCCGCTCCAAGGCCGTGGGCGAGCCGCCCTTCATGCTGGCGATCTCGGTTCTCGAAGCCCTCTCCATGGCCGTCGCCTCCGTCGCCGACTACAAGGTCTGCCCGCGCCTCGATGCACCGGCAACGCCGGAGCGGGTTCTGATGGCAGTGGAACGGTTGAAGAAGGTGTGAGGGAGGACGTACCCATGCGGCCGAGCCCCCTCATCCGTCGCTTCGCGCCACCTTCTCCCCGGCGGGGAGAAGAAATCTGCCGCGCCGACTCGCCTTTTCTGAAAGCATATAAGGTGGGCGGAGCCAGTGCTCCGGGTTTCTTCTCCCCGCCGGGGAGAAGGTGGCGCAAAGCGCCGGATGAGGGGGCCAGCCCCAATGCCTGACACCTCCTTATCCACTTTCCTCGCCCGCCCTACCCCCGCAATCCTCGTGGAAATCGAGTCCGTCAAAGGCTCATCCCCACGCGAAGCCGGCACCTTCATGCTGGTCTCACAGGAAGCCCTCTGGGAAACCATCGGCGGCGGGCAGTTCGAATATATGGCGATAGACCACGCCCGCGCCATGCTGCGAACGGGTGCCGCCGAAGACCGCATGGACATTCCGCTAGGCCCGGAAATAGGCCAATGCTGCGGCGGTCGCACCCTCATCCGCTTCCGGCGCATAACGGCGGAAATCGCCGCCGCGCTGGAGGCGAGGCTGAAGGGCGAGGCCGAGCAGCAGCCCGCCGTCGTCATTTTCGGAGCAGGCCATGTCGGCAAAGCGCTGGCTGAGGCGCTGTCGCTGTTGCCTTTGACCCTGACCATGGTGGAAACGCGGGAAGCCGAGCTGCGCGATCTTCCGGCCGGCATCGCATCCGTACTGACCCCCATGCCGGAGGCGTTCGTTGCGAAAATCCCGGCAAACGGGGCGGCCATCATCGTCACCCACGATCACGCACTCGATTTCCTGATTGCGAAGGAAGCGCTTGCCCGCGACGATCTCGCTTATGTCGGCATGATCGGTTCGAAAACCAAACGCGCCACCTTCGCCCATTGGCTGGAGCGGGAAGGAGAGCCCCCTTCCCGCCTTGCGAAACTCATCCTGCCCATCGGCGGCACCAGCGTCCGGGACAAGCGCCCCGCCGTCATAGCGGCCCTTGTGGCAGCCGAGTTGCTGCAAGCATTTTCCTCTGCCGAAACCCGTCACAACGAAAATCAACGCGCCCATCCTCAAGACCAAGATCACGCCTGAGCCCATCGGGCAGGCTTTCATCGGCCAGATTGTCCGGCTGAAGGCTTTCAAGGGTAAACCGTTCCGCTGTCCGTAGACCCGCGCGCAGGCGGGACCACGCGCGCAAAAGTGCTGTGCGCATGTTCGTCTCCATTCAGAAATGTCAGAAGTCCAGTTGATGAATTGAGCTAAAAATGCTCTGGTTTCCGGAGAAAAACCAATGAAACCTTTGGCCTTTGGCATAAAGAGAACTTATCCATGAAAATGTCTCGCCAGTTCCCCCTGAATGCCCTGCGCGTCTTCGATGCCGCCGCAAGACATCTGAGCTTCACCAAGGCTGGTGAGGAGCTGGGCATGACGCAGACGGCGGTGAGTTATCAGGTGAAGCTGCTGGAGGAAAATATCGGCGAGCCGCTTTTCCTGCGCACGGCGCGGCAGGTATCACTGACGGAAGCGGGGCAGAAACTGGCGCCGAAGGTTGCGGAAGCCTTCAATATTCTGACGGAAGCCGTCGATAGTGTACGCGACACGCCCGACGCAACCTTGACCATCCATTCCACCGCCACCTTCGCATCGCGGTGGCTATCGCGACATCTGGGCGCTTTCCAACTCGAGCATCCCTCCATCGCCGTCAGACTGGAAACATCGGGAACACTGATCGATTTCAATCAGTCGGACTGCGATGTCGCCATTCGCTGGAGCAAAGATGACGTGAGGGGATTGACCTATCACCAGCTGCTTCCCGGCGTATACACGCCGATGCTGCATCCCGATCTTGCGCAGAGCATCGGCGGATTGAAGCAACCGGAAGACCTGCTACGGCTGCGCATCATCGATCCCGGTGACGTATGGTGGAGCCAATGGTTCCGGGAAGTCGGCATCGAAAACCCAAATTTGGAGCGTTATCCGCGCAGCCGCCTCAGCGTTCAGGCTTTCGAAGCGGCAGCCGCGATCGCGGGTCAGGGTGTGGCCATGCTCACCCCTGAACTTTACGCCGACGAGATCGCGCTCGGCCGTCTTTACCAACCCTTCGGGCATCTCAGCAACGAGGGAAAGAACTACTGGCTGGTCTATCCGGAAAACCGCCGGAACATTCGCAAGATAAAGCTGTTTCGCGACTGGATACTGAAGCGGATCGAGGAAAGCCGGCCCCTGCCGCCACATCAAAATCCCATATCCGGCGCATAAAAACAGCGCGGCGTATCCTCATCCGGAAACAGACAGAGATGATATTCGCCGTCCTCGGACCGTCTTGCCTCGCTCTGCGACCAGTTGAAGATATGCCGCCGCGTGACCATGCGGTGATCGCCGGGGGCGAGCGAAACCTCATAACCGTCGGGCGTGACACGAACGCTTCGCGTGGGGATCATCTGGCAGTCGCCGGTTTCGGCATCGCCATTGCAGCAATAGCTCTCATATTTGAACCCCTTGTGGGATTCATGGGCAAGTGCTGTGGCGTTGAACGCGAGCAGCAGAAACAGGACCGTCAGAACAAGGCGCATCGGCATGGTCTCCGTTGAAAACAACGGCGGTGCCGGAAGGTCATTGCGTCACTTCATTCAAAATCCAAGCATTCATGCACACCCGGACGCAACAGCACCGGGAACTGCGACATCCGCCCTCGATCTGCCCCGCCCCGGGGTTCGCAGCGCCCGCTTTCGGAATGAACCGCCAGCGAAAACATGTCATCGAAGCCTTCAGGCCCCGCAGCCCGATAGTCTAGCACATCGGCAGACCGCACGAAGGATAATAGCTGAGTCGCATTAGCCAGCTAAGCACAAACGACAGGGCGACAGCGTTTGGCGCAGCTTTACCGGGCTTGCCATCGCGCAATCCACATGCCGAAAGGGTTGTGCACACAAGCGAACCAGATTGTGAACAATCATCGCGTGGCGTTTGCTTTTCACTTTCCTAACGGTCAAATTTCTCGCAAGGTGCGCTGCACAAGGATCAGGGGAACCGCATGTACGAATATGCCATTGCGTGGGAATGGATGGCCTTTGCCGTCCGCTGGCTCCACGTCATCACCGCCATCGCCTGGATCGGCTCATCCTTTTATTTCATCGCGCTCGATCTCGGGCTGGTCAAACGGGCGCATCTGCCGCCGGGGGCCTATGGCGAGGAATGGCAGGTGCATGGCGGCGGTTTTTACCACATCCAGAAATATCTGGTCGCCCCCGCCCAGATGCCCGAGCACCTGACTTGGTTCAAATGGGAAAGCTACGTCACCTGGCTTTCCGGTTTCGCCATGCTCTGCATCGTTTATTATGGCGGCGCGGATCTTTTCCTCATTGACCATTCGGTGCTGGCGCTCACCCAGTTTCAGGCCATCTGTCTGTCGCTTGCATCGCTGGCCATCGGCTGGCTGTTTTACGATTTCCTCTGCAAATCGCCGCTCGGTAATAATACCTGGGGCCTGATGGTGGTGCTCTATGTCGCGCTGGTGGCGATGGCATGGGGTTATACGCAGGTGTTTACCGGCCGCGCCGCCTTCCTGCATCTGGGTGCATTTACCGCCACAATCATGTCGGCGAATGTGTTTTTCATCATCATTCCGAACCAGAAGATCGTCGTCGCAGACCTAATTGCCGGGCGCACGCCGGACCCGAAATATGGCCGCATCGCCAAGCAGCGCTCGCTGCACAACAACTATCTGACGCTGCCTGTCATCTTCTTCATGCTGTCGAACCACTATCCGCTGGCCTTTGCGACTGAGTTCAACTGGATCATCGCAGCGCTGGTCTTCCTGATGGGCGTCACCATCCGCCACTGGTTCAACACCACCCATGCCCGCAAGGGCAAGCCGACATGGACCTGGCTTGCGACCGCCCTCATCTTCATCGTCATCATGTGGCTTTCCACCGTGCCGAAAGTGCTGACCGGCGAGGAAGAGCAGAAGGCGGCGACGCTTTCGCCGATGCAGCAGCAATTCGTCAGCGACGCTCATTTTACCAAGGCGCGGGATGTGGTTCAGGGCCGCTGTTCCATGTGCCACGCCGCCGAGCCGGTGTGGGAAGGCGTGCCCTTCACGCCGAAATCGGTGAAGCTCGAAACCGACGCGCAGATCGCGGCCCACGCCCGCGAAATCTATTTGCAAGCCGGCCGCAGCCATGCCATGCCACCCGGCAACATCACCGCCATCACCCCGGATGAGCGCAAAGTGCTGACCGCATGGTATGAAAGCGCGGTCTCCGGGGCTGGGAAAGCCGAAGGAAAGACCGAATGAGCATGGTTCTGCTGCGTGGCCGCCTGCTGAGCTTCCGCCGCGCGCCGCTCACAATCGACGATACGCAAAGCTATCTCTATATCGAAGATGGCGGCCTGCTTCTCGAAAATGGCAAGATCGCCGCCATTGGCGAATACGTCGACATCCGTGCGAAAGCCCCCGAAGACGTCGAGGAAAAGGACCACCGCCCGCACCTCATCGTGCCCGGCCTTATCGACATGCACCTGCATTTCCCGCAGATGCAGGTCATCGGCTCCTATGCCGCCAACCTGCTGGAATGGCTGAACACCTATACCTTCCCGGAAGAATGCCGTTTCGTCGAAACCGCCCATGCCCAGCGCATCGCCACGCATTTTTACGACGAGCTTCTGCGCCACGGCACCACCACGGCCGCTGCCTATTGCTCCGTGCACAAGACCTCCGCCGATGCCTTTTTCACTGAGGCCATGAAGCGCAACATGCTGATGGTGGGCGGCAAGGTGATGATGGACCGCAATGCCCCGCAGGGCCTGCTGGACACGCCCGAAACCTCCTATGACGAGACCCGGCAGGTGATCGCCGACTGGCACGGAAAGGGCCGCAACCACGTCGCCATCACCCCCCGCTTCGCCATCACTTCCACGCCGAAACAGATGGAAGCCGCGCAAGCGCTGGCGCAGGAGTTTCCCGATCTCTTCATCCAGACGCATCTTTCCGAAAATCTGGACGAGATCAAATACACCTGCGAGCTTTACCCGGAAGCGACCGATTACACCGACATCTATGTGCGCTATGGCCTGATGGGCAACAAGACCCTGCTCGGCCACGCCATCCACCTCTCCGAACGCGAAGCGGATGTGCTGTCGGAAACCGGCGCAGTCGCCGTACATTGCCCCACCTCCAACCTCTTCATCGGTTCCGGCCTGTTCCCGATGAAGAAGCTGCAACGGCGCGAAAAGCCTGTTCGTATCGCGGTTGCGACCGATATTGGCGGCGGATCGAGCTATTCCATGCTGCGCACCATGGATGAGGCCTACAAGATCCAGCAATTGCTGGGCGAGCGCCTCAACCCGCTGGAAAGCTGGTATCTGATGACGCGCGGCAATGCCGAAGCGCTTTCCATGGTCGACCGCATCGGCACGTTGGAAACCGGTACGGACGCCGACATCACGGTGCTGAACGCCTCCTCCACGCCGGCCATGGCGCTGAAAATGGAAGTGGTGAAAAGCCTCACCGAAGAACTGTTCCTGATGCTGACAATGGGTGATGACCGCACGGTGGTCGAGACCTATGTGGCCGGCAGGGTAATGAAGAGCGTGCTGGCATAGTTCGGCTTGGGCCGAAACATAAAGCCGCTCACTCAATTATATCAGTCACATATTGGAGCGAACGGATGCCGCTTGTTTCTTCTCCCCGCCGGGGAGAAGTCCGCGGCAGCGGGCAAGCGTGCGGTCAATCGCTGGCGTTGCCCCCTCATCCGACCCTTCGGGCCACCTTCTCCCCGCCGGGGAGAAGAACCGTGTCGCACTCGCTCGCTATACATGATTGCCTGACGCCATCTCGGCCGAATGCGAAAACGCTCTGGAGCACCCCGTGGCCAACTTCGACACAACCACCCTGCTCATGGTTATCGCAACCTTCATCGTTGCCGGCATCGTCAAGGGCGTGACCGGCATGGGACTGCCAACAGTCGCCATGGGCGTGCTCGGCCTCTTCATGCCGCCGATCGCCGCCGCCGGCCTGCTCATCCTGCCCTCCTTCATCACCAATATCTGGCAATTGCTGGTCGGACCGGATTTCCGGGCCATCGTCAAGCGGCTGTGGCCGATGATGATCGCCATCGCTCTCGGCACCCTCATCGGCATCCGGTTGATGACATCAGGCACCGGCGTCTGGACCACCTCGGCGCTCGGCCTGTGCCTTGCGGCTTACGCGGCCTATAGTCTGCTTGCCAGACCCGTCTCGATACCGGCCGGACTGGAACCAAAACTCTCCCCCGTCATGGGGCTGGCAACCGGCCTGCTGACCGGCGGCACCGGCATTTTCGTCGTGCCCGCCGTGCCCTATATCCAGTCGCTCGGTTTCAACCGCGATGATCTCGTGCAGGCGCTTGGCCTTTCCTTCACCGTCTCCACCGTTGCGCTCGCCGCCGGCCTTGCCTCCCAGAATGCCTTTCACGTTGAGCATCTGTCGCTTTCCGCGCTGGCCGTGCTGCCCGCGCTCGCCGGCATGTGGCTTGGCCAGAAGATCCGCTATATCGTCAGCCCGGCGACGTTCCGGCGCTGGTTTCTCATCTGCCTGCTTTTACTGGGAGCCGAACTGTTTTTGCGGGCGTTCTGGTGATGAAAATCCGTCGATTTTGATGTTGCAGCCGCCACATTCATGTTATGTGAAGCCATCATTCAAATGTGAAGGCTTTATCCATGGGCAAAATCCTCACCATAGCGGACCTGAAGCAGCAGGCTCAGCGCCGTGTGCCAAAAATGTTTTTCGACTATGCCGATAGCGGCGCTTGGACGGAAAGCACCTACCGCGCCAATGAGGATGATTTCGCGAAGATAAAGCTGCGCCAGCGCGTGCTGGTGGATATGACCGACCGCTCGCTGGCCACAGAAATGGTCGGTGAGAAGGTTTCGATGCCGGTGGCGCTCTCCCCCACCGGGCTGACCGGCATGCAACATGCCGATGGCGAAATGCTGGCCGCAAAAGCGGCTGAGGAATTCGGCGTGCCCTTCACGCTGTCCACCATGAGCATCTGCTCCATAGAGGATGTCGCCTCCGTCACCTCGAAACCCTTCTGGTTTCAGCTTTACGTGATGAAGGACCGGGACTTCGTCAATAATCTGATCGACCGCGCCAAGGCCGCCGGATGCTCGGCACTGGTGCTGACGCTCGACCTGCAAATCCTCGGCCAGCGCCACAAGGATTTGCGCAACGGCCTGTCGGCGCCACCGAAATTCACCCCGAAACATATCTGGCAGATGGCGACCCGGCCGAAATGGTGCCTCGACATGGCTCGCACCAAGCGCCGCAGCTTCGGCAACATCGTCGGCCACGCCAAGAATGTCTCCGACCTGTCGTCGCTCTCTTCATGGACGGCGGAGCAGTTCGATCCGCGCCTGTCCTGGAAGGATGTCGAATGGATCAAGGAACGCTGGGGCGGCAAGCTGATCCTCAAGGGCATTCTTGACGAGGAAGATGCGCGCGCCTCGCTCGACACAGGCGCCGACGCCATCATCGTCTCCAACCATGGCGGCCGCCAGCTCGATGGCGCGCATTCCTCCATCGCCATGCTGCCGAAGATCGTCGATGCTGTCGGCGACAGGGTCGAGGTGCACATAGATGGCGGCATTCGTTCCGGTCAGGACGTACTGAAGGCAGTAGCGCTCGGTGCCAAGGGCACCTATATCGGCCGCCCCTTCCTCTACGGCCTCGGCGCTGATGGCAAACAGGGCGTGACGACGGCGCTGGAGATCATCCGCAAGGAAATGGATATCAGCATGGCGCTTTGCGGCAAAAGGCTGATAACGGATGTGGACCGCAGTATTCTGGCGTGATGGTGACGTAGAGTAGATGGGGCAGCGCCTCACAGCCGATGCGTCATTAAGTCCCGCCCTACGCCGCCTCCCTCATCCCTGTGCTTGTCACAGGGATCCAGCCAGCCCAAGTCCTTGGGCTGAAAGGAGTCTTTCCGTCGCGCAGACGCGCGCCGGCTGGATTCCTGTGACAAGCACAGGAATGAGGGTGGAGGGACGCCGTCAATGCCCCACCGTCTTCGAAAACACATTCACGATCACCACGCCGGTGATGATGAAACCGAGACCGATAACGGCGGCAATATCCAGCGTCTGGCGAAACACGAAATAGCCGATGCCGGAAATCAGCACGATGCCGAGCCCGCTCCAGATCGCATAGGCAACGCCGACAGGGATCACGCGCAGCGTGAACGACAGCAGATAAAAGGCCGCGCCGTAAAACACCGCCATCAGCACCGTTGGCAGCAGCCTGGTGAATTGCTGCGACTGCTGCAGGAAAGAGGTCGCGATGACCTCGCAGATAATGGCCGCGACAAGCGCCCCATAGGTAAAAACAGCCGCGTTCATCGTTCCGTTTCCTTTGTCGTCTGGGCGATCATCCGGGCCTTGAGAGCCACCCTGTCGCCACCTGCCCTGCCATCATCGGCCAGCAGATCGGCAAACCAGATACCATCAGCCGCAAGCCGCACCATCTCCAGTACCACCCCGTCATCCGTATCTTTATGACGGGCAAGACGCCCCTCGACCCAGCTGGTCCACATGCGCCTGAGCGACGGTTCGCCGACCATGGAAACCGAGATCGCCGCCCACTGCCTGCCCGAATCCCGGTCGCGATCATCGAAAACCGCGTTGACATAGGCCCGCGTGAAGCTCCCATAAGCTTCACAATCCTGTGAGATGAGGGCGTCGATTTCCGCATCCAGCGCGCCCAGAAGGTCCGCCATCACCGCCTCCAGCAAGACCTGCTTGGAGGCGAAATGGTGGAATAACCCGCCCTTCGTCACCCCGGCGGCATCGGCCACCGCCTGCACGGAAAGCGCGGCAACGCCCTGATCAGCAGCAAGTTTCGCCGCGCAATCGAGAAGATTGCGGCGCACGATTTCCGGCTGTTTTTTACGTTCGTGAGCATTTGTCATGTTTGCAAACATACCGGACGGTAGGTTTCTTTTCAAGGAAATTGTGAGGGCAGCGGATGGGTTGAAATTCATACTTAATTAAGCATGAAAGCGATCTCTAAAGTTTTAGCGGTTTTGTTGCCTGAAAGTGTCAGTAAAACTTGAAATCAACAGCGGTGGTCAAACAAAAGGGGCGGATTATGTCGGGAACGGTCAAACGGGGAATGGCGGGAACATGGGTCTTCGCACTCGCCTTCTTTTGCGCGATCCTCTCATTGCAGGCATCGCCTGCGCAGGCCGGTTATGCCCATTTCATCATGGATGCCAATACCGGCAAGGTTCTGGCGTCCCGCAATGCCGATGTGCTGAACCACCCCGCTTCGCTCACCAAGATGATGACGCTTTACCTGACCTTCGAGGCGCTGCATGCCGGCCGGATTCGCTGGGACCAGAAGATAAAGATGTCCAAAAATGGTGCAGCCGTCATCCCCTCCAAGCTTTATGTGCGTCAGGGCCAGACCTTTACCGTGCGCGAAGCCGTTTATGGCATGATCGTCAAATCTGCCAACGACATGGCGGAAGGCATGGGCGATCACCTCGGCGGCTCCGAGGCAAGGTTTGCCGAAATGATGACCCGCAAGGCCCGCCAGCTCGGCATGTCGAAGACGGTGTTCCGCAACGCTTCCGGCCTGCCCAGCAAATCGCAGGTGACGACTGCGCGTGACATGGCGAAGCTCGGCCTTGCGCTGCAGCGCGACTTTCCCAAGGAATATGACCTTTTCGCCATGGAATCCTTCAGCTTCCGGGGAAAACGCATCCGCGGCCACAACAATCTGATGTATCGCTATCAGGGCATGGATGGCATCAAGACCGGTTACACCAATGCCTCCGGCTTCAACCTCGTCAGCGCCATCAACCACAATGGCCGCCGCGTCGTCGGCGTCGTGCTGGGCGGCAAGACCGCCCGCAGCCGCGATGCCCAGATGGCCGCCCTTCTCGACAAGGCCGTGCCGCAGGCATCGAGAAGCCGCAATACCGAACAGCTCGTCGCCAGCGCCAATGTCAGCCGCACCTTCGATGTCCCGCCCGCAGCCGTGCCTCCGGCAGCCGTGCCATTGCCGATGTTTGCCGAACGCCGCTCCGACCCGGTCGCCATGCAGATCGCCACGGCCAACGACCAGATGGCCGACATGATTCAGGTCTCCGCCATTCCGAAACCCGCCCCCGCTACCGCCATTGGCCAGAGAAGCCGCTGGGAAGTGCAGATCGCCGCAGCCGATAGTGAAGCCGCCGCCCGCTCCCTGCTTGCCAATGCGCGCTCGAACATCGGAAGCTATGCCGGGATCGCCCCCTATACCGAAGCGGTGCAAAGCGGATCGGCAACCCTCTACCGCGCCCGCTTCACCGGCTTCGAAGACCAGTCTTCGGCGGTTTCCGCCTGCAAGGAACTGAAGGCGCAGTCTTACGCCTGCGTGGTGATGAATAGCGAGGGGTGAGTTTTACCGCTTGATCCAGCCGCTCGCTAGAGCATCCGCCAGATACGGAATGCCGTTGACCCGCGCCATCTCGGCCATGGCCAAATTGTCGTAGCGGATATTCCGGAAATAGACCTGCCAGCCGCGCCCGGTCTCTTCCAGCACGGCATAGCTGGCAAGCGGATGACCGGCCTCGACGTGATGGTCGAAGGGTGTATCGTCCTTCCAGCCGGGGCAGCCGACGCTGCCGGGATTGACGATCAGGCGGCCATCGGAAAGCTGCACCGCGCGGGGAATATGGGTATGGCCGCACAGCATCAGCGGCTGCGCTATACCTTCCGCCCTCGCCTCGATTTCGGCGAGCGGCCGCAGTTTCAGCACACCTTCCGGCGAAAGCGTTTCCAGCCAATAGTCGAGATCGTCGCGCGGTGAGCCGTGGCAGCAATAGGCAACGTCTTTAAACACCATGCTGAACGGCAAAGTCTGCAGCCAGTCCAGATGCGCGGCGGTCATCTGCGCATGGGCCGGCCTTTCCCAGCTGCCCATATCCTCCGGTGCGCGCTCGATCAGTTCCCGGTCGTGATTGCCGCGAATGCTGGGTATCCAGTTGCCAACCAATACGTCACCGGTAAAACCCGCCTCCAGCGGCCCGCTGAAACAATCGCCGAGGTTGACGATGTCCTTGATGCCGAGCCTGGCGATATCCTCAAGCACGGCCTCCAGCGCAGCGCAGTTTCCGTGAATATCGGCAATGGCGGCAAAGATCATGGCGGTCAGCTTCCTCGATAGGTGGAATAGCTAAAGGGCGAAAGCAGCAGCGGCACATGGTAGTGGCCGCTCTCATCGGCAATGCCGAAACGGATCGGGATAATATCGAGAAAGGCCGGTTCCGGCAGCACAACGCCCTTGCCGCGCAGATAATCGCCGGCATAGAAAACCAGCTCATATTCACCCGCCTTAAAACTATCGCCGACAAGCAACGGCCCACCATCCACACGGCCATCGCTATTTGTCTCGACTGTCTTGATCTTCTCGCGGCGATCACCCGACAGCCGATAAAGCTCGATCGTCAGCCCCTCGGCGGGCGTGCCATGGGCGGCGTCGAGAACATGGGTGGTCAGACCGGTCATAGCTCTGGCTCCGCGATCATGAAGGGCTCATCGAAAAAATATTCTTCCAGATTGTTGCCAGGCCCTTCGCGGTCGGCAACCAGAAAATCAGAGACCGCCTGCAACGGCATCAGGGGATAGTGCCAGACGTTGCGGCGGTAATTCACACCCTGATCACCACGCGCCAGAAACACCTGCGGCCGCGTGGGTCTGCCACCGTCGTCTTCCGCAACGACGACGAGGAAAGGCCGGCCGGACAGCGGCGAAATACTCTGGCTGCCGAGCGGATGCCGCTCCATCATCTCGATGACATGGGGGAACACCCGCGGCTGCCCGCGGAAAATATTGAGGATGATACGCGCACTCTCGCCCGCTGCCTCGGGTGCGGCAAGTGCATGGTGCCTCTCGGTCTGGCCGCCATTGATGTGGCGCATGGAAGAGGGCGTAATTTCGATCACATCGCCGAAGGATGCGAATGCTTGCTTGGTAAGGGGTTTTATGTCGAGATAATCAGTCAAATGTCATTCACCTTGGGCATGCCAGTTTCGGAGAAGGGAGAGACGCGCCTGCAAATCCGGAATGCTCTGCGTTATCGTTTTCCAGACGACCGAGAGCTCCGCCCGGAAATAATCATGCACGATCAGATTGCGCATACCCTTCATCTTGATCCAGGGAATTTCCGGGTGCTGCTGTAAAAACGCGGGGTAATGCTTGTCGAGTTTGGCAACCGCCTCGCCAATCAGGGCAAGACCCATCATGACCGCCATCTGCGTCCGTGTGTCAGAAGAAAAATCCGCCTCATCCATATCCTGAATGAAATCCCTTATTCTGGAGGCGGCAACATCCATTTCCTTCAGATAGAGCAGAAGCCGATCCGTACTCATACCGCTTTGGCTTCCTTCAGAACACGCGCTCTTATATCCGAATGCAGGCCACCTGTGGTGACAACGTCGACCTCGACACCAAGCAACGACTTCAATTCCTCCAGTAAACCACCCAGATCAAACAAAGTCGTGCCCGGCAGCGCATCCACCAGAATATCGAGATCGCTGTCCGGCCGGTCCTCACCGCGGGCGACGGAGCCGAACACGCGCGGGTTCGCCGCATTGAAGCGCTTTGTCGCTTCGCGGATCGCCTCCCTGTTCTTCTCCAGCACCTCGGACGGTCTCATGGTTCAATCTCCAGACAGCACGATCCTAGCAGAACGGCCACCGCTCGCCAATTCAGCCCTCCGGCAGCATCGCGGAAAGGCGCAGCCAGGCGATCTTTTCCACCTGCGCCGTCGCAGTCGCGAACTCTTGCGCCGCATCATTGCCGATGCGGGTTTCGAAGGCGGAAAGAATGTCGTGCCTGTTCAGCCCCTTGACCGCGATGATGAAGGGAAAGCCGAATTTTTGGGTATAGGCGTTGTTCAACTCGGTAAAGCGCGCATGTTCCGCCGGCGAAAGCCGATCGAGCCCCGCACCTGCCTGTTCGTTGCGGCTATCCGCCGTCAGCTCGCCCGCAATCGCCAGCTTGCCGGCAAGATCCGGATGCGCCCGCAACACGCCAAGCCTTTCAGCCTCGGAAGCGGCACGGAACTGCGCGGTGAGTGCGGCGTGGACCACCTTCGCCGTCAAATCCCCCTCGAACGCGCCGGCATCATAGGCCCGCTCGGCGAGGAAGGGCGAATGTTCGAACACACCGCCGAAACGGTCGACAAATTCCTGTCGAATCACCATCAAAGCGTCTCCGGCTTATGATGATCATGCCAGTGCCGGGCGATCTCGATCCGCTGCGGGATCCACACCTTGTCATGGCTGAGCACATATTCGATGAAACGGCGTAGTGCCGCCGCGCGGCCGGGGCGGCCGACAAGGCGGCAATGCAGGCCGATGCTCATCATCTTCGGCGCGCCGTCAATGCCTTCCTGATAGAGCACGTCGAAAGCGTCCTTCAGATACGCGAAGAACTGGTCGCCGGAATTGAAACCCTGCGGCGTGGCGAAACGCATGTCGTTGGTGTCAAGCGTATAGGGAATGATCAGGAACGGCTCGTCCTTCGCGTCCTTCACCCAATAGGGCAGATCGTCAGCATAGGAATCAGACGAGTAGAGAAAACCGCCCTCTTCCATGACAAGCCGCAGCGTATTGTCCGAAGGTTTGCCCTGATACATGCCGTAGGGACGTTCCCCCGTCACTTCAGTGTGCAGGCGCACGGCTTCGGTTATATGCTTGCGCTCTTCCTCTTCGGAAAAATCCTTATATTCCAGCCAGCGATACCCGTGGCTGGCAATTTCCCAGCCCGCTTCCTTCATGGCCGCGACCGCTTCCGGGTTACGGGCCATGGCCGCCGTCACGCCATAAACGGTGGTGGTGACGCCAAGACTGGTGAACATGCGCCACAGCCGCCAGAAGCCGGCGCGCGAGCCATATTCATAGATCGATTCCATATTCAGATTGCGCTGGCCGGGCCAGGGTTGGGCGCCAACGATTTCCGACAGCAGCGATTCCGACGCCTTGTCATTGTCGAGAATGCAGCTTTCACCGCCCTCCTCGTAATTGATGACGAATTGCACGGCGATGCGTGCGCCGCCCGGCCATTTCGGATCGGGAACATCACGGCCATAGCCCACCAGATTGCGGGAGTAATTGTCGGAAATCATTCAGCCACCCAAGACATCTCTCCCCTGGCGGAAACCGATTTCGGGAGACATAAACAAATCTCCAAAGCGCGCCGGCCCGGAATGGGAAACGGCGCAAACTTTGGATATGCGATGCCGAACGGTATCATCCGCATCCGGAATGTCGAGATCAATTTTGCCGACATTCCGATGCTTTTTTGTATACGATTATGGGCGGCTGTTTCTCAGGCAATCTTGCGCGCGGAAACGCGGCCCATGGGATGCAGAGAGTGCACCCGGAAAGGCGCACCCGGCTCGTCCTCGATGAAGAGAGCAAGACTGGAAAATTGTAGCTCCCGGGTCAGCAGCGGCTCGAAAACCTTGCGCACAGCGCGCTCAACTCTCTGGCTGCTGGCAGGCTCAACACCACCAGTCAGCGACATCTGGAACCGGAACTCATCCATCACATGCGGGCTGCCCCAGCGATGCAGGTTGGTGAGCTGCGAGGCCGAAAGCCGGTCCGGATCGGCACGCTCAATCTCCGCCTCGGAAAGCGGCGCGCGATATCGGTCAAATTCCTGCACCACGCGGGCGGCAAAAAAATGCAGCACTTCGCAGGGACGCTCTGGAACGAGGCTGAAGACATTCCCATGCCTTGCTATCACAAGTTGCGGAAGCGTGAAAGGGTCCTGCTTGCCGGAAAAATACATCAGGTCGCGCAACAGCGCGGCCTCGGAGTGGCCCTCAGCAAGCCGGAAAGGCGCCTTGATCGTGCCATGGAAACCGTAACGGCGCGGCAGCGCCGTGTGGTACGAAATCTCCTGCATGCCGAGATCGATCATGCCCGGCGGCTCCACCGCCTGACCGGAATAGGCATCGCGCCCCAACCACGCGGCGGCTGCCTGCGTCAGGGGGTCATTGGGGGTAGGCGTGAAATGAATGGCGTATCGCATGCGCTGTCACCTCGCCGCAAAAGCGGCCAAACCGGCCTCGTTGCAGGCCAGCAAATAGGTGATTTGCGTGACAGATTAACGACGTGGACGGCCTGATCAGCACTTTCTAAAGTCCGTGACGGCAATATTCACGTGTTGTTGAAGGCGAAACCCGACGGGTACGTCAGGTGTCTCCCCGCACACGGTTTGCAACGCCGCATCGGCAAGAAAATGGGCAAGACCGAAGCTGACCTTGAAGCCACCCGAAAGCGCGACAAGCTTCGGATAGCCGGCAACCGACCCCACCATCGGGTCTCTCCCGACCGCCTTTGGCCGCAGGCCGGCCCACCGTTCCAGAACCGGTGCGTGGGCAAGCGATGGTACCACCGAGCACGCCTCGGCGAGCAGCTTTTCTAGCTTTTCGTCAGTGCTGAACGGCTCAGAAAAACAATCTTCGCTGGTACTGCCGATGGCGACAGTGCCATCCTCATGCGGCACGATGTAAAGGCCATTGAGGAAGACGACCGGCATGGACGGGTCGGCCGCCGCATCAAGAAGCGCTGCCTGCCCTTTCACCGCCTGCCCGAGCGAGACGCCCGCCGCAAGACCGAGTGCATCGCGGATCAAGGGGAAGGAACCGTGCCCATTGGCGACAATGGCATGGCCGAAGACAATCTCCTCCCCCGAAGACAGCATTGCCCGCCCGGCCTGCGGGTCGAGCGAAACCACGGAGCACCGTTCAACCGCCCGCACATGCCGGGCCGTGCGGAGAAAAGCCGACAGCAGGGCGATCATCGCGCGCGGCGAGACCTTCGCCGCCAGCGTATCCAGCACAAAGCCCGCCTGCCCTGCCGCATCATCCACCCATTCCAGGACAGAAGGGCTGTCGCCGACATGCCAATGGAATTGGCGCTCACCCGACACCCAGTTTTCCCCGGCATCCCGTTCGTGCCGCTCCGCGATGCCGCGCAGATGCGGCTTGGGCAGAGGAATGATCCGGCCGCAACGGCGATAACCGGCGGAAAGCCCGGTTTCGGCCTCCAGCCCGGCGATCTCAGTTTCCAGCGCCACAAGGGCATCGAACTGGAACTGCTTCTTGTCCGACCAGCGGTCCGGCATATGCGGCATCAAGGCACCAAGCAGCCCGCCGCTCGCCCCACTGCCAAGCTGCTCCGCCTCCACCAGCAGGGTGTCTATTCCGAGCCGTTCCGCCTTGACGGCGGCCCATAGCCCCATAATGCCGCCACCAACGATGAGGAGCGGCACGGAGCCCGGCAATCTTGGAGATTGACCCTGTTCGAAAGCAGGACTATCGGCATTAGTCATGAAAAATTCCAACGACTTTATCCCAGAGGCTGGCACGGAGACCGGTTCCGCAACCGGAGAAACCCATACCGCACTCGACTGGCGTGACGGGGATATGCCCTATTCGCTGGCCTTTGACGATCATTTTTATTGCCAGACGGATGGCAGGCTGGAATGCGGCCATGTCTTCCTGTCCGGAAACGGCCTGCCAGAGCGTTGGCTTGAACGGGAGGGCGTATTCCGCATCGGTGAGCTGGGCTTCGGCACCGGCCTTAATCTCTGCGAGACATGGCGCCAATGGAAAGAAGCCCGCAACGGCCGCTCCAGGCTGCATTTCATCTCCTTCGAGCTTTACCCGATGAAGGCGGGCGAGATCGACCGGGCGCTTTCCCGCTGGCCGGAGATAGATACTGAGCGCAAGGCGCTTGTCGCCCTCTGGCCGGAAGAGCCGCAAGGCAGGGTCGACATCGCACTGGATGACGAGACGCGTCTGACGGTGGTCTGCGGCGAGGCCTTTGCCGGAATCTCCAGCAGCAATGAGAGTTTCGACGCGTGGTTTCTGGATGGCTTCGCGCCGGCGCGTAATCCGGACATGTGGTCGCTGGAAATCATGCAGGCGCTCTTTGCCAAAACGGCGTCGGAGGGCACATTCGCCACATATGCCGCCGCCGGTTTCGTTCGCCGCAACCTTATCGCCGCCGGTTTTGACCTGGAGCGGCGCAAGGGCTTTGCCGGAAAGCGGGAAATGCTCTGCGGCACCAAACGTCCCGCCTGAGGCAATTCCGAAAACCCTCGCCGCGCCGGATGATCAGACGCCCGGCGCGTCACGGCGGGGCATGGCATCCCCCAGCCATTGCGCGATCTTGTCTTCGAGGATTTCAGGACTGATCGGCTTCGACAGATAATCATCCATGCCTGCCTGCAGGCAAAGTTCCCGGTCAGCGTCCTGGGTATGGGCGGTAACACCGATGATCGGCACATGCCGGCCGTCGGCGGCGACCTGTTCGGCGGCGCGGATGGCGAGCGTGGCCTGATGGCCGTTCATGACAGGCATCGAAACATCCATAAGGATGATGGCGGGATTGTTCTCCTCCCACGCCTGAACCGCCTTCTTGCCGTTGCCGACGATCACGAACCGCAAACCCGCCTGCTGCAAAATCTGAGTGAAGACGATCTGGTTGACGTCATTGTCCTCGGCCACCAGCACGTCGATCAGGCTCGGCCGGCGACGTTCGGAAACAGCCGGTACCGCTGGCAGAATGCGCGGTTTCTTTTCAGCCAGACGCCTTTCCGGGCGTACGGTTCCGCCGTCTACCTCCAGCGCCAGCGGCTGCGACCTAGCGCGCTTCAGCCGCACATCCCGCACCACATCGAACAGGGTGGAGCGCAAAAGCCTCGCCCGCGCCGGTTTCATCAGATGCGCCTGCACGTTGAGATCGGTAAACAGCGTCTCGTCGCCCACCACATCCATGGAGGTCAGAAACACGATGGCAATCTCATCGAAACGTCGGTCCGCACGAATACGCTCGACCACATCCAGCCCGTTCATGAAAGGCATATGATAATCGAGGATGATGGCATCGATGGCAAAGCCAAGCGACACGGCCTCCTGCAGTACGGCGATGCCGGACGGACCGTCCTCCACCGCATGCCCGTCGATGCCCCATGTCCGCAGTTGCTCCGTCAATATGCGGCGATTGACATCGTTGTCGTCGATGACGAGCACCCGGATATCGTCGATCGCCATGGCGGAAAGCGGAACGTCGCGCCGTTTTTCGGTGACCTGAAATGGAATATTGACCTCGAAGGTCGAACCCTTGCCGACTTCGCTGACGACATTGATCGAACCATCGAAGAGACCGACAAGGCCGACCGTGATCGCCAGTCCAAGCCCTGTTCCCTCGTGCCGGCGCGTCGCCGAACCGTCCACCTGGCTGAACTTGTCGAAGATGGTCTCCAGCTTGTCAGGCGGAATGCCGATGCCGCTGTCTTCAACGCGCAGCGAGAGCATGGTTTCGGACGCCTCAGCCGATTGCGCGGCAAGCTCGATCAGCACATGCCCCGTTTCGGTGAACTTCACGGCGTTGCCGACGAGGTTGGTGACGATCTGGCGGAACCGCCCGGCATCACCCATGACCTTGCCGAAAACCGACGGATCGATCCGGATGACCAGTTCGATGTCCTTTTCCAGCGCCGCCGAGGACAGAAGCGAAACCACATCCTCCACCGCTTCGGCCGGATCGAAAGGCACGCTGCGCAGCTTCATCTGCCCGGCCTCGATTTTGGAAAAATCGAGAATGTCGTTGATGATCGTCAGGAGCGCATTGCCTGACTTGACGATGATATCGGTAAAAGTCTTCTGGCGCGTGTCCAGATTGGACTTGGCCAGAAGCTCCGCCATGCCGAGCACACCGTTCATCGGCGTGCGGATTTCATGGCTCATATTGGCCAGGAATTCCGATTTGGCGCGATCCGCCGCTTCCGCCCGCGAAAGCAGCCGCTGCAACTCCTCTTCACGCAGCTTCATCTCGGTCACATCGGTGACGATGACGAGCCAGTAATTGCCGGAACTGTTGGTGGCTTCCAGATTGAGCCAGGTTTTGCCGGCCACATGGATGAGCCAGGAAAACGGCTGGTTGGCGGCGATATTGTCCTTCCAGGCGGCAAGCGTTGCCGCCGCCTCCTCTGCCGTGCCGAAATCTCCGCGCTTGGCGCAATGGGCAAAGAAGCCCGACCAGTTGTGGCCTTTTTCCAGCAGATGCGGCGGCACGTCGAACATCCGCGCCATCGCTTCGTTGGACATGATGATGGTGCCCTGCTCGACCAGCACCAGCCCCTGCGCCATGGCGCGCGTGGCGCCCTGCATATATTCGCCGACGCGCTCCAGCTCGGCCTTGGCCTTCATGATCTCGGCGTCGCGCATGCGCACATCGGTCACGTCGGCATAGGTGCTGAGGATTTTCCCGCCATCGAGGCGGGTTTTCGAGATGACGGTGACCTTGCCGCTTTTGCTGCGCACTTCGCGGGCGGCAGAGGCTTCCTTGCTGAGAAGCCGCTCCGTTCGCTGGTTATAGAGATCGTCGAACGACATGTCGCCATAGTCGTAAAGGCCGCTTTCGAAATTCAGCTCCATGAATTCGCGATAGCTTTTGCCGACCAGCGATTTCTCGCCGCCGATTTCGCCCCAGACCTCGTAAAAGAACGGATTGACATATTCGATGACGAGATCGGCGTTGATGAGCAGCACGCCAACCGGCAGGGCATGAAGAATCTTCTCCAGCTGGCGGTGCAGCGCCTCTGCCCGGGCCTGTGCCGCGATCACCGCATTTTCACGGTCCTGCAGCAGGCTGACATCGGTGACCGAGCCAACCAGATAATATTCGTCGTCAGGCGTCGCCACCCGGCCGAGGCGGGTGATGACGGGAACGGAGCTGCCATCCGGCAGCGGCAGGGTTTCCGCCTTCTCGATTGCTTCGCCCGTTTCAAGCAGCCGCTCGTTTTCAAGCCGGGACTGCTCGCCGGTCGCCGGAAACATCTCGTTTTCGGTCTTGCCGATAAAATGGGCGAGATCGCCTCCGACAAATTTTTCATAGGCCGCATTGGCAAAGGTCAGCCGCCTGTCATGATCCCGCAGAAACACCGCCACCGGCAATTGCTCCAACGCGGCACGCAGCAGCCAGGTCTCGCGGATCTGTGTGCTGAGCAGGGTCTCATGCGCCTTGAACTCCGTCACGTCGATGCGCAGACCGACCAGCATGCCGTTCTCCAGCCGCTTGTTGACCATGCGCACCCAGCGGCCATCGGCAAACTGCGATACCCTTTCCAGATAGGGCAGGGAAAAATCCCGCAATTGCTCCTGCATCCACGTGTCGAAAGCCGGATCGCCTGGTTTTGCGTCGCTGTAACCACTCGAAAAATACACCGCCTCCATCAGCGTCTCGAGCCGCACACCCGGTTTCAGCTCCACACCAAAGGCGCTGTAAAAGTCCACGAAGCGGTTATTACAATAGATCAGCCGGTTTTCACGGTCATAAATCACGATGCCGGCATCGATGAGATCGATCACGCCGCTGCCGAAAAGGAGGTTGGAGGCGCTGTCGCCGCCCACGAAATTCTCCACCGCAACCGGTGGCATATCCTCAAACACTTCGAACAGGAACAGATTGCCGTCATCGCCGGTGAAGCGTTCGCAGCGAAGCGTATATGGCCCGGAAGAAGCTGCACCATGGCAGGCGAGTACCTCATCCGTGGCGAAAACCAGCGAGCGACGTTCCCTGTCTTCGCGCTCGGCATCACGAACATCTGCGGACAGGGAAAGGCTGGTGTGTCCCACGAAAGCTTCAGGCGGGCGCCCCATGACCCGGCCATAGGCGGCATTGACCATGAGATAGCGCAGCTCGCTGTCCTTGATGCACGCGGGCAGGTCCAGGGCGGTGACGGCCCTGTAAGCTTTTTCCAGCAACCCGCTGCCTTCGGTCAATCGATACTCCACACCGTGCAGTTCCATTTCTGTCGAATCAAATATTTCCGGATATCGTCGTAAAAACGTTATGTGATAAAATCGCCGTTTGCTATGTACCGAGCGGCACCGCTACCCTTTTTTAACCATAATTGTTCGCCCCGACGCGCCATTCCAACCATAACCGGCCGACCTTGCGCATGGCTGCCATGCGTCGCCGGACAGCGGCGTTACAAAACTATCGCTTGACTTTAACGCGCAAAACGCCCACATGCCGGTCAAGCTTTCACCTTCGGCAGCCGCGTGAGCTGCAGCGTATGTCCAGAACGATCTGGCCCGCATGAAGGAAAAGCGCAACGAATACAGAAGACGGCATTTGCCGCACTGATGCGCAGAAAGTTATTCCAACCCACAAGTTCCCAATTCACGCGGGGTTCTTGACGCCGAAACCACCGGACAGCAGCCCTGTTCCGGCTGAGTTTGTTTTGGCGCCCCGAAAGGCAATATATTGACCAGTTTTAGCGAACTCGGCCTCTCTGAAAAGATTGTGGCCAGCGTTACCCAGCTTGGCTACACCACCCCTACCCCCATTCAGGCAAAAGCCATTCCGCTGCTGCTTGAAGGCCGTGACCTCATCGGCCTCGCACAGACCGGCACCGGCAAGACCGCAGCCTTCGGCCTGCCGATCATCGAAATGCTGATGAAGCAGGCAGACCGCCCGGCAAACCGCACCACCCGCACCCTCATCCTCGCCCCAACCCGCGAGCTGGTGAACCAGATCGGCGAAAACCTGCGCTCCTTCGTGAAGAAGACGCCGCTGCGCATCAACCAGGTTGTCGGCGGCGCGTCGATCAACAAGCAGCAGCTTCAGCTCGAAAAAGGCACCGACATCCTCGTCGCCACCCCCGGCCGTCTGCTGGACCTCATCGCCCGCAACGCCATCTCGCTCTCGAAAGTCACCTATCTGGTGCTGGACGAGGCCGACCAGATGCTCGATCTCGGCTTCATCCACGATCTGCGCAAGATTTCCCGCATGGTTCCGCCCAAGCGCCAGACGCTGCTCTTCTCGGCAACCATGCCGAAGGCAATTTCCGAACTTGCCAGCAACTTCCTGACCGACCCGATCAAGGTCGAGGTCACGCCTCCGGGCAAGGCTGCCGACAAGGTCGAGCAGTATGTGCATTTCGTCGCCGGCAAGAACGACAAGACCGACCTCTTGAAGAAGTCGCTCAACGAGAACCCGGACGGTCGCTCGATCGTGTTCCTGCGCACCAAGCACGGCGCTGAAAAGCTTTACAAGCACCTCGAACATATCGGCTTCAAGGTCGCCTCCATTCACGGCAACAAGAGCCAGGGCCAGCGCGAGCGGGCACTGAAGGGCTTCAAGGACGGCGAGATCAAGGTTCTGGTCGCAACCGACGTTGCCGCCCGCGGCATCGACATCCCGGCCGTGACGCACGTCTTCAATTACGACCTGCCGGAAGTGCCGGATGCCTATGTCCACCGCATCGGCCGTACCGCCCGCGCCGGTCGCGACGGCATCGCCATCGCTTTCTGCGCACCAGACGAAACCCGCCTGCTGCACGACATCGAAAAGCTGATGAAGATCGATATCCCGGTCGCATCAGGTGAACGTCCGGCCGGTCTCGCCAGCCCGACGCGCCCCAACAACAACCGTGGCGGCCGCAACAATAATGGCGGCCAGCCGCGTGCTCCCCGCGAAGGCGGACGCCACAATGGCGATCCCCGTCCTTCCCGTCACCGCGACCACGCTCCGCGCGATGCCGACAACGATCTGGAAAACACGTCCGACTTCAAGCGCGTCAAGACCGCTGAAGGCGACGCAGGTCGTCCGTCCGGCCCCCGCAAGCAGCGCCGCCCGGCCCGCAAGCCCGGCGGCAGCGGCAGCAACCGCCATGCACCTGCTGGCGGCAACGGCCAGGAAAAGCGCGCCTCCGGCAATGGCAACGGCAATCGCGGCCGTAGCCGCTAAGGCATAGTTCGTAAGCAGAGGACGCTCGGCATTGCCGCGCGTTTCTTCTCCCCTAGGGGGAGAAGGTGGCCCGAAGGGTCGGATGAGGGGGCAACGTTGCCGTATCTCACCACCCTTGCCCCCTCATCCCGCTGCCGCGGACTTCTCCCCCTCGGGGAGAAGAAACAAGCGGAAGCCGCTCGCCAATCAAGCCCCGCAAGCCACCAGCCTGCGGGGTTTTTCTTTGCCGTCACCCGCCCTGCACAACCGGCCGACGCCGGGACGGCAAGGTCATGGCCAGCACGCCGGCGATCACACAGACGAGACCCACCCACATGGCTGGTGTCGGCACCTCCCCCAGAAATGCCATGCCGATGGCGACACCGACCGGGACCCTCAGATAGGCCTGCGAGGTGGTGCCGACCGAGCCGAGCGTCTGCATCAGCCGGAAATAGATCATGAAGGCGAGCGCGGTTGAGAAGACGCTGAGGCACACGAGCGCCGTCAGCGATGCGGATGAAGGTGACAATGTCCACGGCCGGTCAACGATCAGGCTGACGGGCAATAGCAGGACCGCACCGCAGATCAGCGAACCGGCAGCGGGCATGATCGGATCAAGCCCCCTAAAGTTCTTCCCGAATATCGCCGCACAGGCATAAGAAAACGCCGCTGTCAGCACGGCAAGCTGGCTCCATATCGCCTCGCCCGCACCGCCCAGCGCCTCCATGCCGATGATGAGGCATACGCCCGTCATGCCGGCAATGGTGCCGAACAGCTTGCGCCCGCTCACCGCCTCGTGCCGGATAACCAGCGCGGTCAGAAGAAACGTGAAGATCGGCGTCGTTGCATTGAGAATGACGGCAAGACCGGCATCGATGCTTTGCTCCGCCCAGGCGATCAGCGTGAAGGGCAGGACGCTGTTGATGCAGGCCTGAATGAAGAACAACCGCCAGGTCGCAAAATCCTTCGGCAATCGCAATCCACGCAGCCGGATCACCGCATAGAGCAGCAGACCGGCAATCAGGGTTCTCGCGGCAATGAAGGTGATGGGCGGAATGGTCTCCACCCCGATCTTGATGAATGTATAGGACGCGGCCCAGAGCGTGGACAGCAGGACGAGCAGCAACAATTCGCGGGCAATGGGATTTTGAATGGTCACGGAGCGATTTTCCAACTGTGTAGAAGATGAACCGTTCTTACCCCGAAAACAAGCATCAATGCTTCGGCGACGGCCGAAGTTTCATCCTCTTCAAAACACGAAGCCCCGCATGGGCAAAACCATGCGGGGCTTCACGAAATATAGTCCTGAAACCGGATTGATCAGGCCCGGCGCTCATCTGCCGAGAAAGCACCCGGACCGGCAAACACCAGATAGAGGAAGACGAAGCAGAACAGGATGGCGGCATCGCCGCCGTTCAGGGCCGGGAAAGGGCTGCTTGGCGCATGCGCCATGAAATAGGCGACGGCCATCTGACCGGAAAGGATGAAGGCGACCGGTCGCGTGAACAGGCCGATGAGCACGAGAATGCCGCCGACGAGTTCCAGAAGCGCCGCCACCAGCATCAGGGTCGGCAGTGAGCCTTGCATCTGCGATGCCGGAAAGCCGAACAGCTTCTGCGTTCCGTGTTCGATGAAAAGCAGCGCCGCGATGATGCGCAGTGCCGCGAGAGCATAAGGCCGATAGCGAGAAAGATTGTCGAAAATTGCCATGTTCATGTGTCCCCGTTGAAGTGGTGCCGCGCTCGATACAGTGCATTTTATCCTTTATGGATACACGTCTCGAACACCGGAAATCACGTTTCCGATATTGCAGAACTCCCTTAAATACAAAAAGGGAGGCATTCTACACATGGTTGATTTTCCAGCATAAAATTGGCCATCTGCTGGAAAAATCAACTCAAGGGTACAGGCATTTTTTCGCGCGGCAAAGGCGGAAAAATCCGCCTCTCCATCACGCCTGCAGCACAACCACCTTGGAGCCAACAGGCACGCGGCTGTAAAGATCGATGATATCGTGGTTGAGCATGCGGATGCAGCCGCTCGACATGGCGTGGCCGATGGATTGCGGCTGGTTGGTGCCGTGCAGGCGGAACATGGTATCGCCGCCGCCGCGATAGAGATAAAGCGCGCGTGCGCCGAGCGGATTGTTCGGGCCGCCCGGCATGCCGCCGGCGAACTTGAGATTGCGCGGATCGCGGCGCATCATGTTTGCGGTCGGCGTCCAGGAAGGCCATTCGGATTTGCGGCCGATATAGGCATCGCCCTTCAGAGCAAGGCCCTGCCGGCCGACGCCGACGCCGTAACGCATCGCCCGCCCGTCGCCCATCACGTAATAGAGCCGCCGTGCCGGCGTATCCACCACCACCGTTCCGGCCGGATGCGCCGTATCATAAGTGACTTCCTGCCGGCGCAGCTCAGGCTTGACCTTGTCGAGATGCATGGCGGGAAGCGGGAATTTCTCCTCCGGCTTCGCCCCGTAATTGAGCCTCTGCTGGCCGATGCCGGTATTCGCGCAGCCAGCCAGAAACAGCGGCAATCCGAACAGAACACCACGACGTGAAATAGACATGTAACCCCCGCCAAATCATGTGATTAACGAGAGGTATAATTTTATGGTTAACAAATCTCTAATATGAGGTTGCAGTAATTAACGTGCCGCAACCGCTGCTGCAGGCCTGCGGTTGGCGAGATAAACGCCCGTGACCGCCAGAACCGTGCCGGCAATCATGGCGGGCGTCAGCGTTTCACCGAAAAGCAGGGCGGCCTCCACGGCGGCAAGCGGCGGCACCAGATAGATCAGCGAGGCCGCACGCGACACCTGCCCGCGCCGGATGAGGTAAAGAAGCAGCGCCACGGCGCCGATGGAGATCGCGCCCACGGACCAGGCGAGTGTGGCCGCAAGCCCGAGGCTCCAGTCCACATGCCCGTCTTCCAGCAAAAGCGCAAAGGGAACGGTGACCAGCAGCGCGCCGACATATTGCAGCGTGGCCACCGCCATGATGTTCCCTCCATGGACATATTTCTTCTGGTAAAGCGTGCCATAGGTCACCGACACCATGCCCAGCACATTCACCGCCACGGCATAAAGCGGCACGGACATGCCAAGCGCGCCGGTCGCCATCACCTTGGGTAGCACGGCGATGGAAATGCCGGCAAAACCGAGCAGCAACCCGGCACGCTGCATAGGTGAAATCCTCTCGCCGATCATGAAACGGGCGGCCACTGCCGTCATCAGCGGCTGCAGACCGGCAATGATGCCACCGATCGCCGCCGGCACACCCTGACCGATCGCCCACCAGATCATGCCGAGATAAATGCCGTGCAGGAACACGCCGGAGAGGATCGCCCTCAGAACATCGGCGCGCTGCTTCGGCCAGGAAATGGCGGATAGCCGGCAGATCGCCCATAATATCAGGCCGGCCAGCAGATAACGCAGACAGAGGAAGGTCAACGGCCCGGTATAATAGACGGCATATTTGGCCGTGACCCAGCCGGTCGACCAGAGAAAGACGAAGATGGCCGGAGCCAGACGGTCAAGCGACATGGGAACATCCCCTGTGCGGTATGATCCCGCCTCTCGGACATTGCCGGGAGGCGCAAGGTCATGCAGCGAATTGATATTTCGGCCAAAACACACCGGCGAAAGAGCAGGCCGGCTTGGCACAGGCCTGCGGCGGCATCCGGGCCGTTTCCCAAGGCGGTATCGTCATCCCCGCCAAAGGTCAAAGGCGTTTTCATCATCGCATCTTTCAGTTTTTCTGATGCGGCATCCGCGATCCATCAACCGAAAACGAACGAACAAATTTTGTGCATTCGCCCACGGCGCACACAGCACCATCATGCCCTTCCACCCTGCCGCGCCGCGCAACCATTTTGACGATGCCGCATTTATAGGCTGAAACCGAAAAAACGCTTCTTTTTTAAAACTCTAGGGCGACAAAAAATCTTCATCGGGAGCTCCGCATAGTTCTTGCATTGCATTTAGCCTTGTATTCATATGGTAAAAAAGGGGACATCGAAGTTGGCATTTGACGAAATGATAAATGCGGACGACACGCCGCGAAGCCCATATGAAAACTATAACGAGTGGTACAGCCGACAGGACAGGTCGCACCTGATCCAGAAATCAAAAGACGCGGAAAACATCTTTCGAAAAACCGGTATTACTTTCGCAGTCTATGGCCATGCCGACAGTTCAGAAAAACTGATCCCCTTCGATATTATCCCGCGCATCATCTCCGGCCGTGAGTGGCGCAAACTGGCTCAAGGCATCGAACAGCGCGTTCTCGCCCTCAATGCTTTCCTCGACGATATCTACCACAAGCAGGAAATCATCCGCGCCGGTCGCATTCCCCGCGAAATCATTGAAAAGAATGTCGCATTCCTGCCGGAAATGATCGGTTTCACCCCGCCCGGCGGCGTTTATACCCACATTGTCGGCACCGATATCGTCCGCACCGGCGAAGACCAGTTCTATGTTCTGGAAGACAACGCCCGCACGCCCTCCGGTGTCAGCTACATGCTGGAAAACCGCGAGACGATGATGCAGATGTTCCCGGAGCTCTTCCACGAAAACAAGGTGCGCCGGGTCGAAGACTATCCCTATCTGCTGCGCCAGTCGCTCGCCTCGCTCGCACCCCCCGGCTGCACCGGCAAGCCGCGTGTGGCCGTGCTCACCCCGGGCATCTATAATTCCGCCTACTACGAACATTCCTTCCTCGCCGACATGATGGGCGTGGAGCTGGTGGAAGGGTCAGACCTGCGTGTCATGGACGGCAAGGTCAAGATGCGCACCACCCGCGGTTATGAGGCCATCGACGTGCTCTATCGCCGCGTCGATGACGACTACCTCGATCCGCTGACGTTCCGGCCGGATTCAGCGCTCGGCGTGCCCGGCATCATGGATGTCTATCGCGCCGGCAACATCACCATCGCCAATGCCCCCGGTACCGGCATTTCCGACGACAAGGCGGTTTATTCCTACATGCCCGAGATCGTCGAATTCTACACCGGCCGCAAGCCGCTGTTGGAAAACGTGCCGACCTGGCGCTGTTCGGAGCCGGACAGCCTGAAATACGTTCTCGACAACCTTGCCGAACTGGTCGTCAAGGAAGTCCACGGTTCGGGCGGTTACGGCATGCTGGTCGGCCCCACCTCGACGAAAAAGGAACGGGCGCTGTTTGCGGAAAAGCTGAAAGCCCGCCCCTCCAATTACATCGCGCAGCCGACGCTGTCGCTTTCCACCGTGCCGATCATGGTGAAAAACGGCATCGCCCCGCGCCATGTGGATCTGCGTCCCTATGTGCTGGTGTCGGACAAGGTGAAGATCATTCCCGGCGGACTGACCCGCGTTGCCCTCAAGGAGGGCTCGCTGGTGGTCAATTCCAGCCAGGGCGGCGGCACCAAGGATACATGGGTACTGGAGGATTAAGCCATGCTGGGCAGAACGGCAAACGGGCTCTACTGGATGTTCCGGTATATCGAGCGCGCTGAAAACATCGCCCGGCTGATCGATGCGGGCCTGCGCGTTTCGCTGACGCGCTCCGGCAGCGGCGACGAGGACTGGGACGGCGTGTTGCAGAGCGCCGGCGTGCGCGAGGCCTTTCTCGAAACGCACGACAAGGTAACGACGGCGGATGCAATCGATTATCTCCTGCGGGACAAGGCGAACCCTTCGAGCGTGCTCTCCTGCATCGAGGCGGGCCGCAACAATGCCCGCATGGTGCGCACGGCGCTGACGCGCGAGACATGGGAAGCGACCAATGAATTCTGGATCGAGCTTAAGAGCAGTCTTGCTCGCCGGGTGAAGGCGGCGGACATGCCGCAGACCATCGACGGCATCAAACACCGCGCCGGTCTCGTGCGCGGCGCTTTTCATGGCTCGATGCTGCGCAACGATCTCTATAATTTCTCGCGCATCGGCACCTTCATCGAGCGCGCCGACAACACCGCCCGCATTCTGGACGTTAAATATTACGTACTGCTACCGGCGGTCGCGCATGTCGGCTCCTCGCTCGACAATGCCCAATGGGAATCCATCCTGCGTTCGGTCTCGGCGCATCGGTCTTATGGCTGGGTCTATGATGCGGAATACAAGCCGGCCAATATTGCCGACTTCCTCATTCTCAATGGCCGCATGCCGCGCTCGCTCGCCTATTGTTACGAGAAGATCGCCAGCAACCTCAATTACATCGCCGAGGATTACAGCGAAAGGCACAAGGCGCACGAGACGGCCGAGAGCATCCGCGACAGCCTGCGCAAGACGACGATCGACCGCGTCATGGATGAAGGTCTGCACGAATTTCTGGAGAGATTTGTCAACCGCAATGGACAATTGGGACAGGAAATCACGGAAGGCTACCGCTTTTATCTGTAAGCGCGTGGACGGGAACAGCTTATGCGTCTGAAAATCACCCATACGACGGAATATGTCTATGACGAGCCGATGCCCTATGCGTTGCAGCGGCTGCGGCTGACACCGCAGACCGGCCCCTGCCAGACGGTGGAGAACTGGGACGTCTCGGTCGACGGCGCCACCGTCGAAGTGACCTATGACGACCATTTCGGCAACCGGGTCGCGCTGGTGGAAACGGAAGGTCCGCAACGCAAGGTCAAGGTGGTGGCAAGCGGCCTCGTCAATACTGAAGACAAGGCCGGCGTGTTCGGCACCCACACCGGCAATGCGCCGCTGTGGCTTTTCCTGCGCGAAACCCCGCTCACCAAGCCCGGAAAACTGGTGCGCGAACTGGCGAAGGCCAGCACGGGCGACAGCGAACTCTCCCACCTGCACGACCTCATGGAGAAGATCCATGAAAAGGTCGAATACGTTCCCGGTTCGACCGACATCGAAACCACGGCGGAAGCGGCCTTGGAGGCTGGCAAGGGTGTCTGCCAGGACCATGCCCATATCCTGATTTCCGTAGCCAGGCTGATGGGCCTGCCGGCCCGTTATATTTCCGGTTATCTGATGATGGAGGACGTGGCGGAACAGACGGCAACCCACGCCTGGGCCGAGGTGCATCTGCAAGGGCTTGGCTGGGTCGGTTTCGACGCCGCCAACAATATCTGCCCTGACGACCGCTACGTGCGCATCGCATCCGGCCTCTGCTACCGCGACTGCGCACCGATATCAGGCATGCGCATCGGTCCGGCCGGCGAAACGCTGAACGTCTCCGTCACCGTGCAGCAGTCACAGAGCCAATCGCAGAGCTGAGACCATGGCCGGCAAGGACGACGAAACCATCGGTTTTTATACCGACAATGCTGGCGCCTATACCTCGAGAGGACAGGCGGCGGACCGCCCGCATCTGGAAAAATTTTTGTCGCGCCTTCCCGATGGCGCAAGCATCCTCGAACTTGGGTGTGGCGGCGGGCAGGACAGCGAATTCATGCTGGCGGTCGGTTTCGATGTTCAACCCACGGATGGAACGCCCGAAATCGCCAGGGCGGCGGAAACCCGGCTCGGCATTCCCGTCGCGACATTGTTGTTCGAAGATATTGACGACAGGCAACGGTATGACGGCATCTGGGCCAATGCCTGCCTGCTGCATGTGCCACGCCCCGCCCTGCCCGCCATTATCGGCCGCATCCACACGGCGCTGAAGCGGGGCGGCGTTTTTTACGCCAGCTTCAAGGCAGGAGAAGCCGAAGGCCGCGACACGTTGGGCCGTTATTACAACTATCCTTCCAAAGCCTGGCTCGACGATCTCTACCGGCAATTTGAATGGACGAGCGTCGAGATCGAATCCCGGCACGGCAGCGGTTATGACAAGCTGCCGACCGACTGGCTGCATGTGACGGCAACTAAGTCCTGATCCTTTCCGAAGAACTTGCAGGTTGCGAAAGCACGCCTCGACCGTTTAAATCGCCGCATCGATTTGCAAGCATGATCCGGCTTCAGCCTGCGGGAAGAAAGCCGGCCGGGAGACGTCCTTGTACAGCATTTCCGACTATCGCGACTGCCAGTCCCATGGCCCCACAATCGCCAACCGCGTCTGGACGGCATGGTGGCAGGATAGCGGCCTTCAGGTCGGCGACGTTGAGGAACACCTGAAGGACATGACCACCCCCCATGCTCTGCCGACCGGCTTCGTCGCCCATGACGGCGACGCCTATGTCGGCTCCGCCTTCCTCATCCATTCCGATCTGGAGGAACGCCCGCAATATCTGCCATGGGTTGCCGCCCTCTGGGTGGAAGAAGGCCGCCGACGCTCAGGTGTCGCAAAAGCCTTGATGCAGGCCGCGACACAAAGGGCCGCCGACCTTGGTCACGAGACCAGCTATCTCTGCTGCAAGCGCAATCTTGAAACCTATTACATCAATTGCGGCTGGACCGTTCTGGAACGCGGCGTCGGCAAACACGATCTGACGGTGCTGACCTATAGCACCAAAACATAAGCCGCCTGACACCACACGGCCAGCCCATGAAGTACCGGAGGAAACCATGCAACCACCAGCCGCCATTATGGAAACCGCGATCTACGCGGATGATCTCGACGCAGCTGAGGCTTTCTACCGCGATGTTTTCGGGCTGGAGGTGGTGCGCAGGCTGCCCGGTCAATTCGTCTTCTTCAGATGCGGCCGGCAGGTGCTGCTGATCTTCGATCCGGAGCAATCGCGCCGGGCCGATCCCGACAATCCGATCCCGCGCCATGGCGTGGTCGGGCAAGGCCATTTCTGCTTTTATGCGAAAGACAAGTCGGAAGTAGACGGCTGGAAGGCCCGCTTCGAAGAACTCGGAATTGCAGTCGAACACTATCACCGCTGGCCGAATGACAGCTATTCCGTCTACATCCGCGACCCGGCGGGCAATTCCGTGGAGGTGGGGGAAGGCAGGCTTTGGGGGCTCGCCTGAACCGAAAGCCCAAGTTGCCCGTCATACAACAGAAGAGGAAAGGACGGCAGCTCCTCCCTCGACGTCATCCTCGGGCTTGTCCCGAGGATCTAACCACGTCGTGCAAAATCAATCGGTTACAGATCCTCGGGACAAGCCCGAGGATGACGTCGAGGGGGAAGCAATGCAGGTAACCCACCCTCAACCAATTTAACGTCTAGAGCATTTCCGTTTTTACTGGAAATGCTCTAACCCGCAGATCAAATCTGCCGAATAGCAATCTCTTCTTCCGCGTCCACCGCCAGCGGGTTCCGCAGGGGCAGGCCGAAACCGGCGGCCTCGATTTCGAACACGTCGCCCGCTTCCGGCTTGATGCCCTCGGCGAAGGACAGCGTCGCGGTGCCGAACATGTGCACATGCACGTCGCCGGGGGCGCGGAACAGGCCGTATTTGAAGTGGTGATATTCGAGGTTCGCGAAGGTGTGGGACATATTGTCCTCACCCGAAACGAACGGCTTTTCGAAAATGACCTTGTCGCCACGACGGATACGCGAGGTGCCGCGAATATCGGAGGGGGCAACGCCGACGCGGATTTCCGGGCCGAAGCTTGCCGGGCGCAGCTTGGAATGGGCGAGATAGAGATAGTTGACCCGCTCGGTAACGTGATCGGAGAACTCATTCGAGACGGCAAAGCCGATACGCACCGCTTCACCCTTGTCGGAGATCACATAGATACCGGCCATCTCAGGCTCTTCGCCGCCATCGAGCGCGAAGGACGGCGATGTGAGTGCTGCACCGGGTGCCGCTGCCACATGGCCGTTGCCCTTGTAGAACCACTCGGGCTGCACGCCCTTTTCGCCGGCCTTGGGCTTGCCGTTTTCCAGACCCATGCGGAACATCTTCATGGAATCCGTGAGGCTTTCCTCGGCGGCTTCCGAAGTCTTCTTGTGCATGCTGTCGCGGGTCGCGGCAGAGCCGAGATGGGTGAGGCCCGTGCCGGTCAGATGCAGATGCGCGGGATCGGGATGGGTGATCGGCGGCAGGAAGCGACCTTCGGCATAGGCCTTTTCGAGATCAACGGCATCGCCCAGACCATGGGCGGACACGACATCGGCAAGGCTCTTGCCGCCATTCGCGGCTTCCATGGCGAGCGCGTAAACCGACACGGCGCCCTTGACCGCCTGCGCCTGTCCGCCATCTTCGCGAACCGCTACGATGATTTTGCCACTGGCATCTTTGATCTGTGAAATAAGCACGGGATTTCCTTCCTCCGGCGCAACGCGCCTTATCTTCTGTGGCGCATCGCGCCTGCATCTTATGAAAGTGGCCGGAAACCGGCCACTTTTTTGACTTGCGATTTGGGTGGGCCGATCAGCCCTTGTTCTTGTTGTAAACGTCGAAGAACACGGCGGCGAGCAGCACGAGGCCCTTGACCATCTGCTGGAAATCGATGCCGAGACCAACGATCGACATGCCGTTGTTCATGACGCCCATGATGAACGCGCCGATGACCGCGCCGGTGATCTTGCCAACGCCGCCGGATGCCGAAGCGCCGCCGATGAAGCAGGCCGCGATCACATCAAGCTCGAAGCCCACGCCGGCCTTCGGCGTTGCCGAGTTGAGGCGGGTCGCGATGATCATGCCGGCAAGACCGGCCAGCACGCCCATATTGACGAAGGTGAGGAAGCTCAAACGTTCGGTGTTGATACCGGAAAGCTTGGTCGCCTTCTCGTTGCCGCCCATGGCGTAGACACGGCGGCCGATGGTCGTGCGACGGGTCACGAAGCTGTAAAGCGCAATCAGCACCAGCATCACGATCAAGACGTTCGGCAGACCGCGATAGGTGGACAGCTGATAGCCGAGGAACAGGATAGCGCCGGAGATCAGCAGATTCTGCACGATGAAGAAACCGAACGGCTCCACGTCGATACCATGCTTCACGTTCACCACGCGACGACGCCACGCCAGATAAAACAGCGCTACCGTAATCAGTACGGTCAGGATCATCGAGGTGGTGTTGAGACCTTCGATACCGCCGATATCAGGCAGGAAGCCGGTGCTGATGATCTGGAAATCGGTCGGGAAAGGACCGATATTCTTGCCGCCAAGCACGAACAGCGTCAGGCCGCGGAACACCAGCATGCCCGCCAGCGTCACGATGAACGACGGAATGCGGTGATAGGCGATCCAGTAACCCTGGGCCGCACCGATGATGCCGCCGATGACAAGACAAATCAGCGCCGCCAGAAACGGGTTCATGCCCCATTGCACGGTCAATATGGCCGCAATCGCGCCGACGAAGGCGACGATGGAGCCGACCGAAAGGTCGATATGCCCGGCAACGATGACCAGCAGCATGCCCAGCGCCATGATGACGATGAACGAGTTCTGCAGGATGAGGTTGGTGAGGTTGACCGGTCGGAACAGGATGCCGCCGGTGTAGAACTGGAAGAAAACCATGATGGCGACGAGCGCGATCAACATGCCGTATTCGCGGATATTGGAGCGAATATAGGATGCGACCGAGATGACGTTACTTTCTTCGCTTGTTGTGTTTGCCGAACTCATGAGTTCTTCTCCCCTGAGCGCATGATAGCGCGCATGATGCTTTCCTGGCTCGCCTCTCCCTTCGGCAATTCAGCGACGATGCGGCCTTCGTTCATGACGTAGATGCGGTCGCAATTGCCGAGCAGTTCGGGCATTTCCGATGATATCATCAGAACGCCTTTGCCGTCGGCAGCGAGCTGGTTGATGATGGTGTAAATTTCATATTTCGCGCCGACATCGATACCGCGGGTCGGTTCGTCGAGGATCAGCACATCAGGATTGGAGAACAGCCACTTGGACAGCACAACCTTCTGCTGGTTGCCGCCTGAAAGATTGACCGTTTCCTGAAAGATGCCCGAAGACCGGATGCGCAGGCGCGTGCGGAAATCGCTCGCCACCTTCATTTCCTTGATGTCGTCGATGACGCTGGCACTCGACACACCGGCCAGATTGGCAAGCGTGGTGTTGTGCATGATGTTGTCGTTGAGCACCAGGCCGAGATGTTTGCGGTCTTCCGTGACATAGGCAAGACCGGCATCGATCGCCTTGCGCACGGTGCTGACATCCACGGACTTGCCGTCGATCAGCACGTCGCCGGTGATCTTGTGGCCGTAGGACTTGCCGAAAACGCTCATCGCGAATTCCGTGCGCCCTGCCCCCATCAGCCCGGCGATGCCGACGACTTCGCCCTTGCGAACGGTGACGTTGATATCGTGCAGCACCTTCCGGTCGCGATGCTGCTGGTGGTAGGCGTTCCAGTTCTTTACTTCGAGAATGGTCTCGCCGATCGGCACATCGCGCGGCGGATAACGATCTTCCAGATCGCGTCCCACCATGTTGCGGATGATGACATCCTCGCTGATTTCTTCCTGATGACAGTCGAGCGTCTTCACCGTCATGCCGTCGCGCAGCACGGTGATCTGGTCGGCCACCTTGCGCACTTCGTTGAGCTTGTGGGTGATGATGATCGAGGTCATGCCCTGCTTGCGGAATTCGATCAGCAGGTTGAGCAGCGCCTCGGAATCGCTTTCGTTCAGCGAAGCGGTCGGCTCATCGAGAATGAGCAGCTTCACGCTCTTCGACAATGCCTTGGCAATTTCAACCAGCTGCTGCTTGCCCACACCGATATCGGTGATCAGCGTCTCCGGCGATTCCTTCAGGCCCACTTTCTTGAGAAGTTCGCGGGTCCGGTTGAAGGTCTGCTGCCAGCTGATGACGCCGTTCGTGGCGACCTCGTTGCCAAGGAAGATGTTTTCGGCAATCGACAGGAGCGGCACCAGCGCCAGCTCCTGGTGAATGATGATGATACCAATATCTTCGCTGTCGTTGATGGCGCGAAAGTTTCGCACAGCGCCTTCGTAGTGAATTTCGCCCTCATAGGTGCCGGCGGGATAAACACCGGAAAGGACCTTCATCAAGGTCGACTTTCCCGCGCCGTTCTCACCGACGAGTGCGTGGATCTCACCCTCTTTTACCTTGAGGTTGACGTTCTCCAGCGCTTTCACGCCCGGAAACGTCTTGGTGATGTTCCGCATTTCGAGAATGGTATTGGCCATATCGCAATCCAGCGCCCGATTAATTTCGGCGTTTTTATTTTTATGGAAAAACGGGGATGACGCCAAGTCATCCCCGCATGTGTCTTCAGGCTTATTTCAGCTGGTCTTCTTTGTAATAACCGCCATCAACGAGAACCTGCTTGTAGTTCTCCTTGGTGACTGCAACCGGCTTCAGCAGGTAGGACGGAACGACCTTGACGCCATTTTCATAGGTCTTGGTGTCGTTTACCTCAGGCTCCTTGCCCTGCAGAACGGCATTCACCATGTCAACGGTAACCTTCGCGAGTTCGCGGGTGTCCTTGAAGATGGTGGAATACTGTTCGCCTGCAATGATCGACTTGACCGACGGCACTTCAGCGTCCTGACCGGAAACGATCGGCAGCGGCTGGTCCTTCGAACCATAACCAACGCCCTTCAGCGAGGAGATGATGCCGATGGACAGACCGTCGTAAGGCGACAGAACGGCGTCAACCTTGGCGTCGGTGTAATAAGCCGACAGCAGGTTGTCCATGCGAGCCTGGGCCGTTGCCGGATCCCAACGCAGCGTACCGACCTTGTCCATGCCCATCTGGCCGGACTTTACGACCAGCTTGCCGCTGTCGATGTAAGGCTTCAGAACCGACATCGCGCCATCGTAGAAGAAGAAGGCGTTGTTGTCGTCAGGCGAACCGCCGAACAGCTCGATGTTGAACGGACCCTTGCCGTCCTTCAGGCCAAGCTTGTCGGTGATCGAAGTCGCCTGCAGAACGCCAACCTGGAAGTTGTCGAAGGTTGCGTAGTAGCTGACGTCGCCGCTGTTGCGGATAAGGCGGTCATAAGCGATGACCTTGATGCCCTGCTCGCCAGCCTGCTTCAGAACGTCCGACAGCGTGGTACCGTCGATCGAAGCGATCACGAGGACCTTGACGCCCTTGGTGACCATGTTTTCGATCTGGGACAGCTGGTTCGGAATGTCGTCGTCGGCATATTGCAGGTCGGTCTTGTAACCGGCTTCCTGCAGCTGCTTGACGATGTTGTTGCCGTCATCGATCCAGCGAGCGGAAGACTTGGTCGGCATGGCAATGCCGACGGAACCCTTGTCCTGCGCAAAAGCCGGCGCTGCGAAGGAAGCAGCACCGATGGCACAAGCCGCCATCAGCGAAATAATGGACTTCATAACTCTCTCCCTTGAACCCTTCTCTGGTGTCCGCATGCTGCGCCGCACCATGAAATTCATGCCGTCAGAGGAAGAAGCCGCACTAAGCCCCATCCCAATCTCGCAACTGCGAAACGGAACAGATGCCGCTCCTCCCCGGCATCCCGCAAACTGTTCTGAATCCATATAACTGTCAAATAGAATATATCGGCTTACCTATATCAATTCTGCTATATTAAATCGATACAATAATCGTTGAGGGGTATAAAACAGCGCATGAGCAACCAGAAAGTGTATGAGCAGACGCAAACAACGGACGCGCTTTTCGTCTTTGAAGACAACCCGCTTCTGCGCGCCGGATTAAAGATGAGCCATCTGCGCATGCTGGTCATGATCGAGGAGCACGGCCAGGTCAGCGCCGCCGCAGCCGCCATGAACATAACACAGCCGGCGGCATCACGCATGCTTTCGGAAATGGAAGCAATCGTCAAAAGCCCGCTCTGTCAACGGGCTTCCCGCGGCGTGGTGCTGACGAAGTTCGGCGAGGCGCTGGCGCGTCGGGCGCGCACCATATTGCTGGAACTGCGTGAAGCGAGCCGCGAGCTTAACCAGATGAAATCCGGCAGCGGTGGCTCGGTCTATATCGGCGCCGTTACAGCACCCGCCATCAGCCTTGTGGTTCCCGCCATCAAACGGGCGACGGACACCTATCCCGGCATCGAAATCAATGTGCAGGTGGAAAGCAGCAACGTGCTGGCCCGGGAGCTGCTGGCAGCGCGTCACGACTTCATCATCGGCCGTATTCCGGATGATTTCGACCCGGGCCTGTTTTCCATCCATGAAATCGGCATCGAGCGCGCCTGTCTGGTGGTTCGCGACGGGCATCCCCTGCTTGGCGGCGAACCGGTAACGCTGAGCGATCTTTCCGCCTATGACTGGGTTTTCCAGCCGCCCGGCGCCCTGTTGCGCAGAACGATGGAGGACGTGTTCCTGACCCACGGCGTTGGCATGCCACGCAACATCATCAACACGCCATCCATGCTTCTGACGCTTGCGCTGATCTGCAACACCAATGCGATTGCGCCGATCGCGCAGGATATGGCCGAGTTCGTGGCCGGTCAGCAGGCCGATATCGGCCGCACCCGCATCCTGCCGACGGATTTCGAACTTGTCGTCAAGCCCTACAGCATCATCACCACCAAGGGCCGCGTTTTGCCGCCCAGCGCCCGGCTGCTCTACGATCTGGTTCTGGATGAAAGCCGAAAGCTGACTGGCCCGTGATGGACATGGCAATGACAGGAGGCAAGCCAGACACCACCTTCATCCTGTAAACAGGCCGGATTTATCAGGGTCGGCGCAGGGGAAACAGCCGCATGCTTTTCGGACAATCCGTCTTCCAGTCAGTCGTCGAAAGACTGAAGCAGGAAAGAGAAGAGGAAGCCGCGGAACCGCCGCCGCCTGCCCGCCATCGCATCGCCGGTTTCAATTCCAGCTTCGTCGTCGGCACGCCTTCTGCTGCACCGCAACCGGGAAACGGCGGCCTCGACGCCTATCTCGCCTTCTTGGCCGACCCCGCGCCCCCGCCTGAACCCCAACCAGAGCCAGAGCCGGAACCCATGCCGGCGCATCTCGAAAAGACATCTCTTGCAGATGTGTCAGTGGAACTGGCGATCCATGAAACCGACACCGCCGCAACGCTTGCGGAAAAACGCCGCGCTTTCGCCCGCCTCAACCACCCCGACGGGGTGAAACCGGAATTCCGGCACAATGCGACCCTGCGCATGACCGCGGCAAACCTGCTGATCGACCAAGCGATCCGGATGCTGAGAACTTAAATCATGGAATGCAAGGCGAAACGCACCTGCCGGGGGAAATGCAGCTTTCAGCCAGCGTCGTTTTTATCGACGGGCGCGCTATCGGCGGGTTCTTCTGAAACGGTCTTGTCCGCACCAGCCTTGGCCGCATCATCGGCACTCACAGGCTTGAACTTCACCAAAAGTTCATAGGCCGCATAGGCGGCGATGCCGCCGACGATCGTTCCCCAGAAGAACTCGCGATTGACGAATTCGATTACAGCCCAGGCCGCGCAGAAGCCGACGATCAGCAACCTGACCCATAAAGGGCGATAAAGCGGATGGCTGGTATCGATGTTCAGCATGGCGTTCCCGTTTCCGGCCTTTTTCGGCACACCGCGCGCTTACGGCATCGAGTGACCAAAGGCATATGCAGGTCGTCTTGGCCGTTTCACAGGAAAATTGCAACGCAAATCGAGCCGTCACCAATCAGGCTGTCGTGAAAGGGCAAATCCCCAAGCACAGCCAACCGGCCGGGAAACCGGCACGACCCGCATTTCCGGGTCGCGCGGCCCCAGAGCCTTCTCCATCGGCGATAGCGGCGTTCAGCCTCGCAGACGTCCGAGCAGCGATAGCAGCTGGTCACGGGCTTTCTTGCCGCCGATCCTGTCGATCAGCTTTTCCTCACGGTCGCGCCATGAATCGGAAAGGCTGTCGAGAAGGCGGCTGCCCTCCTCGGTCATGTCGAGAAAATGAACGCGCCTGTCCTCTTCCGACCGGCGGCGGACAAGCAGACCCTTCTCTTCCATGTTGTCGACAATCGCGACGAAATTGGCGCGCTGGATGCCCAGCGCTTCCGCCACATCGCTCTGTTTCAGGCCCGGATTGCCGCCGACAATGACGAGAACTGAGAAATCGGCCGGTCGCAACCCCCGTTCCGCCAGCACATCTGAAAACCCGTTTGCCACGGCAAGTTGCGAGTGCCGCAAATGATAGCCTATCGCCGTCGCCAACAATCCATAGTCAATTGCCGTAAGATGCACCGGTTCCACTCCGTCGCTTTCGGCCTTTTCCGCCCGCGGCCCGTTGCTATGTGCCAATCGCAAAGCCATCCGATCCCCCGCTTGATTCGTCCCTTTACCCTGCCGAAATCATAACCGACAACGTTCCAAAACTGTATCCTAAATAAATGTAGATGATACTAATATTGTATAATAATTTGACAGTTAATCCGCAAAAATCCAAATCCCGCTTCCAGGCCGCCATCCGGAGGCCGGGAAAAGTATCACTATTTACCCGCCGATTTTGAGGGTATGACGCCGCCCGCCGCGCCGTGTTTGAAAGGCTTTGCGCCCGTCCGGCCACCTGCCCATGGTGGCGGCGAAACAGCCGCCGCATCAGACGATAACATACTACTTATAGGGGAAACCCGATTTCAATAAAAAAAGCAATACGCCAAACGACGCATTGTTTCCCCAACCAGCAGAAAGGCATCAACACCCCACAATAAATCGCACCCCACCCCGGCGGAAAAACAGGTGATGTTTCGCAAATCTCTGATTTTTAGACATTGATGCGGAAAGAAAGCTGGGGTATGAACCAACCGCTGCACGCGATTCAAGCGTGACCGCTGCACCCGTAGCTCAGCTGGATAGAGTGTTGGATTCCGATTCCAAAGGTCACAGGTTCGAATCCTGTCGGGTGCGCCATTTCCTCAAAGTTCAACATTTCGCCACGCGTAAAACTGCCCGTTCCAAAGTGACCCGCAGTGAAGCTGAATGCTCGCCTTTATTCTCGACGAGACGCGAAGTTTTCGGCGATCTTGGCAAGGATGTCCGCGCGATTCTGTGGAGAATTGAGAAAAGCCGCGAGGTTTCCCTGCCGTTCGGGCATCATCTCGTTCGCAAGCAAGGTTACGGACATATCATTGTAATAACCGGAATATACCTTCCAGTATTGATGGTGAACCGAAGCCACATTCGGCATATCAAAACTGTAATTTTTCAAAATATATGATGATTCTGCATGTATTATCCCACAAGAAAATAGGGAAATTTATTTTATGAAAGCCAAAGCAAAAATTGCCATGCTCGTTTCCGTATTCATTCTTTCAGGATGCATGACCGAAGCCGAGTTCAATCGGGGGCAGGAAATCATCAGCGGAAGTCCCGCCGCCAAGCGTGATGTCATGAACACTTGTTACGAAGGCGTTAGAAAACACCCTCAAGGCGTTAGGACCGTGGTGGCGAAAAACATGAATGTCAGCCCGAAAAGCAATGTCGATCTGACCTTTTGCACACGATTGATCAACGCCATAGCAAGCAAGAAAATCACCTACAGCGATTTTACAAACACAAGCCCGGCCTTTATCCGCGCCATGCAGGGCAGGTAATTTTCAACACTGCGCCCGGCCGGCCCAGGGTAGTGGCTGCGAAAAAGGCGAGACAATCTCCCTCCGTATCTTCAGCCATGCCGCGCAAGAGATCAGGCCTGCGCGGCATGTTTGGGTCACGGCCCGGATGTCTGGCCCGACCAGCCATCATCTCCGGTGGGAACCCGTTGGGGCGCGGTCAACCCTCGCTTAAAACTCCTGCCAGTCGTCCTTTGACGTATCCACGGCCGCATTGCCCGCGAAGGCGGATGCGATCTTGCGGCCGAGCGCGCGCACGGGGGATGCTACCGGCCTGTCGTTGCCGCCGGCATTGCGAACCGGCGCGGGCTGGCTCTTCTGCTGATAGGCAACGTCGGCAAGCCTGAACTGCGAGAGCAGCTGGTTGAGCGACGCGACCTCCTTGGCGAGGTTGTGGCTTGCGGCATTGGTTTCTTCCACCATCGCCGCATTTTTCTGCGTGTCCTGATCCATCTGGTTGACCGCCGTATTGATCTGCTGGAGGCCGGAGGACTGCTCCTGTGCGGATTCCACGATGGAGACGACGTGCCGGTTGATCTCCTGCACTTCCGAGACGATGGTCGCCAGCGCCTTGCCGGTGTCACCCACCAGCTGAACACCCTGCTGCACCTGATCGTTCGAGGTGTTGATCAGCGCCTTGATTTCCTTGGCGGCACTGGCTGAGCGCTGCGCAAGCTCGCGCACTTCCTGCGCCACCACGGCAAAGCCCTTGCCCGCTTCACCCGCACGCGCCGCTTCCACACCGGCATTCAAGGCCAGAAGGTTGGTCTGGAAGGCGATCTCGTCGATCACACCGATGATATTGCTGATCTCATTGGCGGATTTGGCGATCTGTTCCATGGCGACCACGGCGCGGCGCACCACTTCGCCGGATTGTTCGGCGCCCGCCTTGGCGCGGCTGACGATCTGGCCGGCCTCCTGGGCGCGCCGGGTGGAATCGCGCACCGTGGTGGTGATCTCTTCCAGGGCGGCGGCGGTTTCTTCCACGGCGGCGGCCTGCTGTTCCGTGCGCTTGGCCAGATCGTCAGCGGCCGATTTGATCTCGTTTGCGCCGGCACCGATGCCGCCGGCATTCTGTGCAACCTTGGTCAGCGCCCCCTGCAGCTTTTCAGCCGACATGTTGAAGTCGTTGCGAACGCCATCCAGCGTCGCCGTGAACGGCTGGCCGATGCGGTAGGAAACATCGCCTTCGGACAGTTTCGAGAGGCCGGCTGCGAGATTGTCGACGGCGAATTTGACGTCGGCCGCTTCATTTGCCTTCTGCCGCTCACGCTCGATGCGGTCTTTTTCCGACAGGCTGCGATTGGCTTCCGTCTCCTGCTCGAGGCGAATGCGCTCGATCGCATTTTCGCGGAACACCTGAACGGCTTGGGCCATCTGGCCGACTTCGTCTCCGCGTCCCGTACCGTCGATTTCCGCCGCCGTCTCGCCGCCGGCAAGCGATACCATGCGCTCGCGCAAACGGGCGATCGGCGTGGTGATACCACGCGACGCCACGAAAATCGCCAGAATGACGCCGATGGAGAAAACAAATCCAATCACGGCAAGTGATGTCAGGATCGTCGAATTGGTCTCCGCCGTCAGCTCGCCACTTCCCTTCGCAACGCCCTTGACCAGCTTTTCCAGCAGCGCCGCCAAATTGTCAGCGGTCGGGCGAATGGAGGCGTCGGCCCTCAGCATCTGAGCTGCCGCGTCCTCGTTGCGATTGGCCAGGCCTAGTTCGACCGCCTTGTCCGTGATTGCGGTAATCTCCTGCGACTTTGCAAGAAACCCGTCAATGGCAGTCGTCTCCTCCGGAAATGCCGCCTTCACATTGTTAAGGCGCATCACCAGCAGCCGCTTGCTTTCGGTGTAGAAATCCCGTGCGACCTTGATATCCGGCCCGGCCGCGTCATAGGCCATGACCTGATAGGCGCCATAAGCGACTGCGGCGAGATTTCGGTTGGCGCGCGCAAGTTCCACCAGAGCGGCGTTGTCGTTGGCGATGAAGAACGAATAGGCCGTATCCGCTTCCTTGTAGCGGTTGGACATGAATGCGGTTGCGCCAAGGCCAACGACGCAGAGCGGCAGAATAAGCGACAGGATTTTGGTGCGGATGCTGGTATTTTGAAGAAAGGACACGGTGAAACCTCACGTCAACGAAAGCCGCTCCTTCCCCGTGCCGGAGGTGTTCGGCAAGACTGACATTGCACGTCGAACGCCTTGATCATCAAGGCTTCACGAGACGCATCATCGGCTCGGGCCGCAATTTGCATCATGCCTGCATCCGCGAAGGGTGATGCCTGTTCCTCAGATATCGACAGGTTACCATTCGTGAGACGCGGGCGGCCCGCCAGCGAGCGGGCGCGCCGGACCACATTTCGAGAAAAATGGAAAGGGGCTGATTTTCGGATGCCGGCTGCCATTTCTTGTCTGGTAAAATGATTATAGTCAAAAACTTTACAATTCCTTCAAGTCCGTGCGGTCAGCAAAATATAAGATAGGAAAGCAGTAACAGAGCTTTTGCAGCCTGCCTCGCCAAACAAAGTCGGTGCCTGCAGCACGCATCCCCTGCCGTCCGGCACCTCATGCGCTTCGGGCAAAAGACCGTGCTTTCGCATCACCGCCCAGCGCCGAAAGACGGCGGCCAATGCCGCAAGACCAGCCACAACGGAACCGCGGATTGTGGGCGCTGCCAAATATGAGCCGTATGGCGCATATTCCAACGAATATCAGCTGTGACGAACAGCCTGCGAAGGTTGCTGCGAAAGAGGTTTCGTCACCATTGCCTCGTCCCCGCCGCTTCGCGCCGGTGCCGGCCCCGTCTCATCCTCGACAAGGCTGGCATTGGCCTGCAAATGCAGGCCCATCACGGCAACGATGAGGAAAAACCAGACGAAGCCGATGCTGAGGAAGAACAGCGTTTCCAGCGCTTCGCCCACCAGCGAGGTGAAAACAAACCAGCCGAAAATCGCCGCCATCAGCAGGCGCGGCATGAAGAGAATGGAGAACGACCGTTCCTTCGCCATGAACGCCAGGAAACTGAAAAACAGAATGATCGCGGTCAGCTGGTTCAGCAGGCTGGACCCGGCCGCCATGGCGGAGCCCAGATAGGTGGAGGAAAGTGAGATATAGGGCGAAAAACCGACCGTGAAAAAAAGGAAGGTCACATAAAACAATGCGTCCTGCCAATAGCCACGCCCCTGTCCGTCGTCCGCTGCATCCATAAGGGGTTTTTCTCTTCCTTTTTCCACGTCAGCACACATCGTATCCGATGCTTCATCCCCGTCACAGGAATATCCAGCAAAAATCCTATTTTTTAGTTATGCATAATGCACGGAAGAATAGTAATTCCGTCTTTTTCTTCTGTGATGAAGAGATAGACCCGCTGACAGAGAAATGGAGCCCAATTCTGGAGGTTAGTTTGGGAAGTGATGGGATTTTCGCCGGGAAAAAAATTTGCGAATTCATATCAAATATTTGATTTTATTAATATCATAACGAAATATACCCTCGAATAAACTACTTCCATCTGCGCAACATACGAGCCATTTCGGAGTATTGAGGGTATGGCCCAAGGCTCTCTTTAGCGTATATTAACAACTCAAGATGTACCCTTGAGTTGATTTCATAATTGCGCATAAGGCTGGAGACATAAGGTGGACGTTCCGAGACACACCAACATGGACGATGGCGATAGCGGTCAATCGACACGGTACCCGGCAAAGCCCGGAACGGCCGGCATTCGCCCCATGCGCAAGGACGATGTCGAGGCGGTCGAGGCAGTGCTCAACAGCGCTTTCAAGAAGACCGGGCGTGTGAGAAACTTCGATTTCCGCTCCTATGTCGAGACATTGTTTTTCAGCAGCCCCGCCTTTGATCCGGAATACGGCAGTGTCGTCTACGATGCGGGGGGGAACAGGGTCACAAGCGTCATCCTCGCGGTCCCCATGCGGTTCATCGCGAATGGAAAAGCCATTACCGCCAGATTATTATGCGCTTTCGCATCGGATGGGAAACTCGGCTCGCTTGGGGCTGCCCGCCTGTCTCGCAGCATGCGCGCAACGAAACACGACATGCTGTTTTCGGACACGGCCTCCCCCGTCAGCGCCGATCACTGGGTCACGACCGGCGGCACCATGATGCCGATCGAAAGCCTGCAATGGCACAAGGCTCTCAAGCCCTTCTGCACGATTGCGCTGCGTATGCCGCGACGCTCGAAACTGGCCAAGACCACCCTTGCCCTGTCGGCGCTTGGATTTATCGACGGCATCCTGCGATCATGGAAAAAAGGCCTGAGGCCGCATCGGGTCGCCGGCGCCAGGGTAAGAACCGTGGATTTCGAGACATTCCGCCGCAAGGCGCTGACGATGATCGAGCGGTTTTCCATTCGTCCGGAATGGTCTCACGAGGAGTTCCACTGGCTGATAGAGATGAGCAGGGCCAATGAGAGCCTCGGTGAGCTGAAAAGCCTGACGATCGAGACCGCCGAAGGCCATGTCATGGGCGCCGCCCTGTTTTTTGGCCAGCCGGGACGAACCGCCTATGTGCTCAACCTCGTCTGCGATGCCGGTCGTGAAAACGATGTGCTCAACACCCTGTTCCACCATTTCGACGACGAGAATTACGCCCACGTCACCGGCATGTCGCAGCCGTTTCTCATAAACGCGCTATACCGCCAGAACCATATGAGCTTTCGCCATGACGGATATTTCTGCATGGCAACCCGGGATGAAGCGCTGCGCGACCGGGCGATTGCCGGCGACATCTATATTGGCGGGCTGTGCTCGGAAAGCTGGAGCAAGCTGATAACCGACTATTGAGCCGCCCCTTCGCCATTGACGCAGAAGGCAGGCCGCAGCGTTTTACGCTTTGGTGAAACGCTGGACATTCGCCGAAATCAGGTGGCGCAGAGCCTTCGCATAACGTTTGGAGCGCGTCTTGGCCGCCAGCGCGCTGGTCCAGTCCACCATCGAGCCGTTGATATCGAAGTCTCCCAGCTGTCCTTCGGGAACGTCGCCCTTTTCGATACGCTCGACGATCGACCCCAGCGCCGCGTAAAATTCCGGCGAGCGATAGGGCGGATGCAACGAATACATGCCCTTTCCCGTCCCGAGAAAATCCAGCCGGTGCACGCCCACGCGCATCATGTTGGTGCTCAGCACCTCTTCGGCGGGCATCGACACCGGCTGCTGATTATAGGCATAGGAGCGGATACGCCGCTTGGCATCGGGCCGCAGCAGTTCCAGCGAGCCGATCCGTTTAGCGAAGCGGTCCATGTCGATCATGAAAAGCCGCGTAGAGACAGTGGCGAAACGCCATGTGGGAATGCGCGATGGCAGCTTGCGCGGCTCTGGAATATTCCTCACCCCCGGCATGCCGACATGGCGGGAAATATCGAGATCGCCGCGCACCGTCGGCGGTCCGGAAAACGGCGTGATGCAAAGCGCATCCGGGTTGGCCTTCTGCAGGGCAACGGCCTCTTCGAACCAGTTCTGGCTGCCGCCGCCAAACATCATGTCACTGTCCATATGCAGCACATAGCGGGCGTTGGCGCGTTTCAGCCCATAGAAATAAACATGAAACGGCCCCCCATCGAAGGCCTTGGCCGGATAGGGGATCGGCGAGCACGAAAAGAAGGTCTTTGCCACCAGGTTGCGCGCCGCATCGCTGTAATCAACCACATCCACATGCAGATGCGGATAATTGGTCTGCATTTCCTCCAGCATGTCAAAAAGGCGTTTGCTGGCCGCATCAAAGCCATTGCCCTTGTAACGGCCTGCCCCGACCTGCCCGGTATCAACAGTCAGAAGAATGCGGTCCACCTGACCGCCCCAGACCCGCAGCTGATGCGGCAGGGTAAGGGCCGCATGCGGCGCATCGAAGGGATGCAGGTTGATCTGCAGCGCTTTCCGTACGGGAGGAAGCGACGTTTCAGCACTCATGCTCATGCACCACGGTTCCGGAATTCGTTGATGACGGCCATCATCGGTTTTTCGTTGAAGCTCCAGTCCAGCGGCAGCGGCCGGTTGGCCGTACCGTCCCGGCGCGGATAGGCCCAGCGGATCCAGCTATATTGGTCCGAAATACCCCATGTCGTGATCGAGGAAAGCCCGCCACCCGCCGAGGCCGCTTCAAGAAAATCGCGGACCTGGCCGTTGATCAGCATATCGCGCTCGGCCTCCGGGCCGGGCAGCGTCTGGTCCATCACATCCAGCTCCGTCACCAGAACGGCAAGGCCGTAGCTGCGCATTTCCGTGGCAAAGGCGGCAAGCTCATCCTTGGCGATCGGCCAGCCGCCACGCAGATGCCCCTGCAGGCCGATGGCGTTGATCGGCGCGCCCTTCTCAAGCAGTTCGAGAATGAGGTTGCGGAAGGCCGCGCGTTTGGCCGGTGATTTTTCGACGGCGAATTCCACATCATATTCGTTGAGAACAAGCTGCGCCTTCGGATCGACTGCGTGGGCAATATCGAAGGCCTTCTTGATGGCGTCCGACCCTGCGCCATAATACCAGGCATCACGCCGCGCGCGCACATTGCCCGGCACATCGGGGATAGGCTCGTTGACCACGTCCCAGCTGTGGATCACGTCCTTATAACGCTCCATCACCTTGACGATGTCGGTCTCCATCAGCTTCTCGACCTTGCCGCTGCCACCGACACTCGCAAGCCAGGGCGCGTTGGAGGCATACCAGATCAGCGGATGTCCGTGCATGGAAAGCTTGTGCTGACGCGCAAAGTTGGCGATTGCATCCGCGGCGGCGAAATCGAACACATCAGCGGAAGGCCGCATGACCTCCCATTTCATTTCGGTAACCGGGGTGATGCGCGAGCAATATTTGACAACAGCCTCGCCAATGCGGCTATCGGCATTAAGATCCGGCAGGTAAACCGCCGCACCATAAGGGGCGGTCTTGACCGGCGTCTTCTTCTGCGCGGCAAGGGCCGGGCCGGCCATGGCATGCAACAGGCCGGCACTCGCCGCACCGCCCAGAAAATTCCGCCGCCCGATCCGCATTCACCCGCCTCCGCAACCCACACATTAACGTCCGAAAGGACGCAACCGCGCTCTAATTCTCAAAACATAACATCTCGATCATGCCAAAAGGATATTAAAGATTTGCAAGGTTAACCGACGCTATACCACGTCATAATTGGCGAGGCCCGCTTAATCCGGTAGTAACTTCGCTGTGCGAATTCTTGGCCCACCCTTATGGAGTTGAAAACCTTGGTTTCCGTTTCGATTGTCATTCCCGTTCGCAACGGCGAGCGTTACATCGTGGAAGCGATCGAAAGCGTCCTGCTTCAGGGCGAGACCATCCGCGAGGTGCTGGTGGTCGATGACGGCTCCACCGATGCCACCGCGCAAAAGGTGGAAGGTTTTTCCGATCCACGTGTCAAACTGCTCGCCCGGCCGCAGGGAAGGCAGGGCGTTTCCGCCGTGCGCAATTTCGGCCTGTCGCAGGCGCGCGGCGAATGGACGATGTTTCTCGATGCCGACGACCGGCTGAAGCCGGGCGCCATCGCCGCCCTTTGCGCCGGTATCTCCGGCCCTGACGTCGTTGCCGTCTATGGCGACTACGAGCGCATCGACGAAAACGGCGTCAAGATCGGCCGGCGCAATCTCATCCGCCGCCGTGAAAAGCCTGACGGTTTCATCCTCCAGCAGCTGCTGGGTGGAAACTTCATCGTCAATGGCGGCATCATGCTGGTCGGGACCCGGATCTTTCAGGATTTCGGCGGTTTCGACGAGACGTTGCGTTATGCGGAAGACTGGTATGGCTGGTGCAGGCTCGCCGCCGCCGGCCGCTTTGTCTATCTGCCCGGCTGCCATGTGCTCGATTACCGGGTGCACCGGACGAGCGTGATGATGAACCGGCTTTTGACCTTCCGGGACTGCGAGCCGGCCATCAAGGCAGTGTTTTCCGACCCCGCCATCGTCGCCGCCATTTCCCCGCAGGAACTGCGGCGGCTTCGCCACAAATCCGAAAACCACATGAATGCCTATACCGTGGCGCAGGCTTTTCGCGCCCGCCGCTACCGTGAGGCTTTCTCCGCGCTTGCCGATACGTTTCTCAATCGCCCACGCCAGAGCCTCCGGGCCATCGTTTTTTCCGCCGCAGCGCTTGCCGGTATTTAGGAGTTTCCATGCCCGAGATCATGCCGGAAGCGGTGGTGTGCATTCCCAGTTTCCGCCGGCCCGAAGGCCTGCGAAAGACGCTTTTGTCGCTCGCAGCCCAGAAGGTCGATTTTCCCTTCGCAGTCGTCGTGGTCGACAATGATGGCGCAGGCCAGCAGGGCCTTGCCGTCGCACGCGCATTTTTTGGCGAAAGCGGCATGGCCGGGCAGGCTCTGGTGGAGCCGACGCAGGGCAATTGTTACGCCATCAATACCGCCTTCCGCACCGCCCGGCAGAGCTACCCTTCCGCTCAGTGGTTCCTGATGATCGATGACGACGAGGCCGCCTCCCCCGTCTGGCTCGCCGAGATGGTGTCGGCGGCCAAGTCCTTCAGCGTCGATATCGTCGGCGGACCGGTCAACCGTGAATTCGACGCGCCCGCGCCAAAGGCGGTTCTGTCGCATCCGCTGTTCGGCTCCATCGAAGCGCCGACCGGCCCCGTCGAGCAGATCCACGGATCGGGTAACTGCCTGATTTCACGGAAAGTTTTCGAAAGCTTGCCGAAACCGGAATTCGACGTGCGGTTCAATTTCCTCGGCGGCGGCGATATGGATTTCTTCACTCGCTGCCGCAAGGCCGGTTTCAAATTCGCCTGGAGCGCTCAAGCCCTCATCATCGAATATGTGCCGGAAAACCGCATGGCGCCGCGCTGGATCATGGAGCGCTCGCTCAGAACCGGTATCATCAATTACAGCATCGACCGCGCTCGCCGTCCCGGCCTCAAGGGCGGACTGCTGCTTGCCGCCAAAAACATCGTCAGCCTGGGCCTGTCGCTTATCCGCGCCGTTGCCGCTTTCCTGAAAACCGGAGCGCTGCTGCCCGCCACCCATCCGCCGCTAATGTCCATCGGCCGCGTGATGGCGAGCCTCGGCATCACGCTCACGCCCTATAAGGCGCCGGTGAAAAAGGCCTGATACCCCTGATTACGGGCGCCAGTGTCAGCCCAGCGTTTTTTCCCTGCCCAGCGAAATCGTATTCATGCGCTTCTGGAAACCGAGGGAGGAAAAGACGGCTGCAAGGATGAGAAGCGGAACCAGAACCGGCCAGAAGAAACAAAGAACGATACCGGTCACCCGATAAAAATCCCAATCCCTGTCGCGGCGGGCGCCTTCAATATAGGTCATGGCGAGAGAGGTAACGGTGCCAATCCCATAAACAAAAAGAGAAATGGACGTAATGACCATTGCTGCCCTCAAATATCTCTGATTCGAATAAATTTATAATATTTCCCCAGTGTAACGCCGTTGCGGCCAGTTGCAACGAATTTCAGCGGCGAGACGCATTGTTTCAATACGTTAGGGTGATCTCATATAGATTGGCGAACGCGGCTTTCAAAAAATCCGCTGAACAGTCAAAACTGAGAAGGGCAAAACCGAGGACGGCGAAACTGCCGTTTTCCTCTCCGCCTTGTCAGCGTCCCGAAGCCCGGTAGCTGTGTTTCAGAAGCGAATATATAGCGATCGGATTGGTCAGCAGGTAACGTTTGCCGAGACGTCTCGGCTCAAGCATCGCCCGGTAGAGCCATTCCAGCCCCATATCCTGCATCCATTGCGGCGCGCGGCTGTTCTTGCCGGCGAGAAAATCAAACAGGCCACCGCAGGTCTTGACCACGGCAATGCCGGAAAGCCTGTCCAGATTGCGCGAAACGAAGCGTTGCTCCAGCGGAATGCCGAAACCGACCCAGAGAATATCGGTCTGCGATGCGACGACATCGGCCAGGATCGCCTCTTCTTCGTCCCGGCTGAAATAACCGTTGCGTCGCCCGGAAAAAACCAGACGCGGATAAAGCCTCTGCATTTCCTCGACTGCGGCGCGGTTGACCTCTTCGGAGCCACCGAGGAAATAAAACCGCGCGCCCGTCTCTTCGGCCCGGCGGGCAACCGCGTGGACGAGATCCGTCGTTGCGACGCGTTCGCGCAGCGCACTCGGGCAGAACTTGCGGGAAAAGATTACCAGGGACATGCCGTCGGCGTGAATCTGGTCCGCCTGCCGCAGCATGGCGTCAAATTCCCTGTCGTGATGGCAGAGCGCGATGACCTGACCGTTCGCCGAGGTCGAATAGAACGGCCTTGCGCCGGCAGCGCGCACGCGCACCGACCGCAGGATGAAATCCTCAGCCGTTTCTTCAATCGTCACGTCAGTGATGGGTAAAGCCGCAAGCGGAATGACGGGCCAGGTCTTGTTCGGCCCTTTCGCATCCGGCATTTCGCTCCCTGTCATAATCTGTCCGGTGTCCAAGATAGGCATCGTTTCATTGTTATAGTCACACATATGCTTAGAGTATAAGGCTTCAAACACTACGAAGAACTATCATTAATATTTTTATAAACCCGCCGCTTGAAGTCGACAATTTACACGCCCGCAGGTTGAGACCGCTCTTTCCGCCTATTCCGGTTTGCCCACCGATGGGTTAAGGAACCGCGAACCCACACCACAGAAAAGGTCAAGGCCATGGAAACTATCTCGATCGACAACCGCGGCGATTTCGGCCTCTGGGCAATAGAACGGGCAAAGGAAATCGTCGCCAACGAAGCGTCCGATCTCGCCGTTTCGGTGCGCGACGGCGACGAGGCCGGCATTCGGGATGCGGGCAATGCGCTGGGTGCCGCCATCGCCGCTGCCCTGCTCGAAGTTTATGACGGTCTGACGTCGGAAGAATAAGCGCCGCGGGTCAGCCCCGTCAGGCGTAGCGCGCAGCACTTTCATCGTGATCGTTGCGACGCAGATAACCCCAGAGCCCGAGCGCCACGGCAATGCCGAGACCAAGGAAAAGACCGCCTGCGCCACCGGCAATCAGGAAGGTCAGCTTGCCCGGCGGCCAGCTTCTGGAATTCGGCGCAACGGGCTGCGAAATCACCCGCACATTGGTGGAATCGATCGACTGCTGTTCGGCAAGCTGGCGTGAGCGGGTGAGATAGGTCTCGTAGATTGCGGCGGCCGAATTGGCGTCGCGCTCCAGATCCCTGAGCCGCACCTGCGCCTCGTTATCGGTGAAGACGTTGGCCCGTTCCGCCACCGCCTTCAATCTGAGGGCATCAAGCGAGGAGCGGGCCTCGGCGACATTTGTCTTGGCCGCCTGCAGGATGCGCCGCGCTTCATCCGCCATGCCGCGTTCCAGCATGGCGCGCTCCGCCCCTGCGGTTGCCAGGCGCGGATGCCGCGCACCATAGGTCAGCGTCATCGCGCCGATCTGCTGCTGCAGGGTGCTATATTGCGCACGGATGGTGTTCATGGTCTGGCTATCGAAGATGGCGTCGCTCTGCGTGCGGTTCTGGGCAATCGCCGCTTCCATCTGCTTCAGACGTGATTCTTCCTGAATGACACGCTGCTGTGCCGCAAGAACCTGCGCATTCAGTTCGCCGGAGGCGAGATTGCTGACCAGCTGGCCATTATTTTCCTGCAACCCGTTTTCACGACGGAAATCCGCCACCCGTTTTTCGGCAACGGTCACGTTCTCACGCATTTCCTCAAGCCGCTTTTTGAGATCGTCGACAACGCGCTGGCTGCTGTCGGAGGTCGTCTGGAACAACTCGCTTTCAAAGGCTTTGACGATGGCCTTGGAAACCGCCACGGATTTTTCCGCGTCGTTGGTCCAGACCGACAGCGTCACCACGAAGGAACGCGGATCGCGTTCCGCCGCTACCCGGTCGCCGAGGGAACGGAGCGCGCCCACCCGGTTGTCGCCATCTTCCGGCTTCGACGAAAACATCGCCTTCAGCCGGGCAAGCGGCGGCGGATTGATGAATTCGCCGTCCTGATCGAGTTTCAGCTCATCCACCACCCGTGCCAGCACGTTGCGCGAGGTGATGGTGCGCAGCTTGCTTTCCACTTCGAGGATCTGGGTGTCGCGCTGCTGGCTCGGCGAAAACACGCCGTCATTGACGACGTTGAGATTGGAGGGATTAACGACGATATCCGTATAAGCGGTGTAACGCGGCGGCGTCATGGAAGCATAGGTAAGCGCGGCGGCGACGCAGAGAATGATCGCCAGCACAATCCAGACAATGCCGTTCCGCAGCCAGATGATCACATCGTCCACACCGATCCTGTCGATATGCTTCAGGCCCGGCAGTGCGGTCGCCAGATTACCGGTCGGCGAGGATGGTTTCACCGGCTTCTCGGCCGGGGTCGGCTCGGCGGCGGCGACCGGTTTCGGCTCCAGATGCTCTTTCAGCACCGTGCGTTCGAAAACCTCGTCCTCATCCACCAGATCGTCCAGCAGGGAACCGTGGGGTCTGGCGGCGGGCGCCGTTTTTTCATCAAGCGGACGTGCCTGCTTATGTCCCGCCTTTTGAAGCCTGTACATTAGCCAATCCAACTCGAATGAACCACAAAAAAGGCCGGCAACATATGGTTTCCATCGTCGCCAGAGCCGCTATCGACAGACAAGTTTAAATATGACGGGTGAATTTTAGGTTACCCGCTTCATCCCCGTAATCATCGCCCATTCGTGGCCGCCATGAAAGAGATGATTGACCTGAATGGATCAATACGGTTCTTTCAGCCGTTATATTTTTATATTATCCATTTGAACCTCAAAGATTTTATCGAAACGGAGTTTGGCATGAGCCTGAAATTTGGAACGAGCGGCCTTCGTGGTCTCTCTGTCGATCTGAAAGGAAAAGCCTCGGCCGTCTATGCGACGGCATTTGCAAGGCACCTTCTCACATCGGGTCAGGCAAAGGCCGGCGACCCCATTCTTGTGGCCCGCGATTTCCGCGACTCGAGCCCGGATGTTTCCGCCACCTGTATCGCCGCTCTGAAAAAGGCCGGTCTCACCCCGCTCGATTGCGGCACGGTGCCGACACCGGCTCTGGCGCTTTACGGCCTGTCGCTGAAAGCAGGCGCGCTGATGATCACCGGCTCGCATATTCCGGCCGATCGCAACGGCATCAAATTCTATCGCCCGGACGGCGAAATCGACAAGCAGGATGAAACGGCAATCGCCGCCCTTGCAGTCGAAGTCGAAGCGGAAGGTGTGAGTGACGAGGCCGCGACGGCGGAAGACCATTCCGCAATTGCAGCCGAACTGTTTTACGAACGCAACATCGCGCTGCTGCCGGAAAAGGCGCTCTCGGGCCTCAAGATCGGCGTTTACCAGCACAGCACCGTGGCGCGCGATCTCTTCGTCGACGTTCTCGCCCACTATGGCGCCGACGTCGTGGCGCTCGGCCGCTCGGAGACCTTCATTCCTGTTGATACCGAGGCGGTCTCGCCGGAAACGCTCACGCTTCTCAAGAAGTGGGCGCCGGAACATGGTCTCGATGCCATCGTTTCCGCTGACGGCGACGGCGACCGCCCGCTGCTTGCCGATGAAAACGGCGTGCCGCTGCGCGGCGACCTGATCGGGCTTATCACCGCGAATTTCCTCGATGCCGGCGTGGTCGTCACCCCCGTCACCTCCAATTCCGGCATTGAAGCCAGCGGTTCCTTCGAGGTCGTCCGCACCAGGGTCGGCTCGCCTTTCGTCATCGCCGGCATGGCAGAGGCGCTTGCCGCCGGCAGAAACGGCGTCATGGGCTTCGAGGCCAATGGCGGCCTGCTGACCGCTTCCGCCTTCACCCTCAACGGCAGGGCAGTCTCGCCGCTGCCGACGCGTGACAGCTTCCTGCCGGTTCTCGCCGTGCTGCTTCTGTCGGCCGAGCAGAAAAAGCCGCTGTCGGAGATCGCCGCCGCCTATAATCTGCCGGTCGCCGCCGCCGATCGTCTGGAGAATTTCGCCCAGGAAAAAAGCGCCGCCCTGATGACGCATCTGCGCGCTTCGCGCGACAATCTTGAGGCTTTCCTCGCTCCGGTCGGCAAGGTCAAGACGCTCAGCGACATCGACGGCCTGCGCGTGGCGCTCACCGACGGCAGCACCATCCACTTCCGCCCTTCCGGCAACGCGCCCGAAATGCGCTGCTACGTCGAAGCCGCCAATCAGGACGAAGCCGAAACGCTGCTGAACAAGGGGCTCGATCTCATCCGCAATTTTGGATGAGTGGATGGCGCATGCGGGATGATATAAGCTGAACGCATGAAGAGAACGGACGCGATCAGAAAACTCAGGCGACACGCCCATGCGGTGAAAAGCATGGGCGCAACGTCGCTCTATCTTTTTGGATCGACGGCCCGCGATGAAGCCCTTGGCTCAAGCGATCTGGACATCTTCATCGACTATGATCCGGACCGCCGTTTCTCATTGCTCGATCTCGTCGGTATCAAGCAGTTTCTGGAAGAAGAGTTGGCGGTGGAAGTGGACGTGACGACACGCAACAGCCTCCACCCGCTGCTTCGCAATGACATCGAACAATCCGCAGTCCGGATATTTTGATGATTAAACGCAGGGTCGGACCAGTTCTCTCCGAAATTCTGGAGGCCATAAACGGCATTGAGACCCACACCGCAGGCCTGTCACTTGCTGATTTCCAGCAGAATTGGCTCCTCAAGCTTGCTGTACAGCGTGCCTTGGAGATCGTTTCCGAGGCATCACGGCACATTCCGGAGGACTTGCTGGACCTCGCACCGGACATTCCATGGAAACAAATTCGCGGGATCGGCAATATTCTCCGCCATGAATACCACAAGATCGCGGACGATGTGGTTTGGGCCGTGGTTACCGAACATGTCGCACCACTCAAAATCGCCGTTCAGGCTATTCAACGATCCATCAGATCCGAAAACTGAGGGGTCTATCGGCACAATGTCCCAAATGTCGCATCCCGCCTTTCCCTGTTGCTCTTCCCGCTTGAGAAAGCGATAAGGACCGCAGGGCCAGAAGAGGCGGACGATGAGCGGCGAGACCACTACCCTTTATGAAGCGATCGGCGGCGATGCGACCGTCAAGGCCCTGACCCGGCGCTTTTATGAATTGATGGCCACCCTGCCGGAGGCGGCGCATTGCCGTGCCATTCACCCGGCCGATCTTTCCGGCAGCGAAGCGAAGTTTTACGATTATCTGACGGGATATCTTGGCGGACCGCCCGTCTATGTCGAGAAACACGGCCATCCAATGTTGCGCCGCCGCCATTTCGTCGCGCCCATCGGCCCTGCCGAGCGGGACGAATGGCTGCTCTGCTTCCGCCGCGCCATGGACGAGACCATCGAGAACCCGAAGCTGCGCGAGATCATCTGGGCGCCGGTGGAGCGGCTGGCCTTTCACATGCAGAACCAGGAGGCGGACAGCCCATGAGCAATTCAAGCGTGAGCAACGGAAGTTCGACAGGCGCAACAGTGCCGCGCGAACGGCTGCGATCCTTCATTTTGCTGCTGGGCGGTTTGCTCGGGGCTGCGGGCGTCATGCTTGCTGCCGCCGCCACGCATACCGGCGAGACCTATATGCTGGGCAATGCCTCGGCCATGGCGCTGGCGCATGCCCCGGTGCTGGTGGCGCTCAATATCGGCGCGGACCGTATCAGAACCGCCATTCCGGCGGGCCTGATCCTCGGGCTTGGTACCGCGATCTTTGTCGGTGATCTCGTCACAAGGCATTTTTCCGGCCACAGCCTGTTTCCCTTCGCCGCCCCCACGGGCGGCCTTGGCATGATTGCCGGATGGCTCGTGCTCTGCGCCGGGGCATTTTTGAAGCCGAAAGGCTGATCGGCCTTAACGCCGCGTCCAGCGAAATGACAGGATGTTGCGGCCGCCTTCAGCCGCTTCGCCGAGCGCGAAAGACGGCGTTTCGCCGGGTTGGCGGGTGCGTAGATGGGGAAAGGTCACCACATTGCTGTCGGCCGCCGCACGGTTGCGCCGCTCCCGTTCGCCGACGATCTCATACATGTCCGTCAGGGCCGGATCGGCGGCATGTTCGGCCATCTTGTGCAGCTCCACGCGGCAGGCTTCTGCTGCCGCGGGCTCATCATCATGGAAATTATTGCGCTCGTCGCTCATCGCTGGAGGTCCGTTCATTCATGGTCTGCAGCGCCCGCTCCAGACTGGATTTGCTGCCATTGCGCAGCGGAATGAACGTCTTGCCGAATTTCTTGCAACCCGACTTCACCCGCAGACACGCATCGTGGCTGATACAGTCGATGGGGCAGAAAACGCAGTCGACGGAGGGGAGAACGGTATCGATGCGCGACACCGCTTCACGCAGGCCGCCATCGTGATGGATCAGCTCGGCGCCGAAATTGCTGGCGATCTGGCGAAGATGCGCAACCTGACAGTCACGGCCGCCGACATAAAGAAAGCTTTTCGGGCCGGAAGGCTGCTGTGCGACCACGTCCCTTTCAGGTTGTGGCGCGCCAATAGCCTGCTTGCCGCCGCGTCCGGCCTTCTTCTTTTCCTTGCGTGCCATTCCCTCACCTGCCGGTTGATTTTTCATGCCCCGGACGTTCGGGATAGCGGCACCATAATAAAGATGAGTTTTAGAGTAAAGTATAAAGGTGATCATTTTCCTCATGTTTTGACGCAAAACATCGATCACATATTCGCGAGAACCCGTCCCGCTTAGCCGTTTAGCCGCAATCCACCCATGAAAAGCTGCTCCAGATGCCGGGCCGCATCTTCAAAACGGCCATCCCCGCCGTGTCTGTCACCCAGCACCGCCCGCACCTGCACATCGAAATCCGCATAATGCTGGGTTGTCGACCAGATCGAAAAGATAAGATGGTAGGGATCACATTTGGCGATCCGGCCGGCCTTCATCCACGCGCGGATCACCTCGGCCTTTTCATCCACCAGTTGCTTCAGCGGCCCTTTCAGCTCATCCTCGATATGCGGCGCGCCCTGCAGGATTTCATTGGCGAATAGCCGGCTTTCACGCGGAAAATCCCGCGACATTTCCAGCTTGCGGCGAATATAGGAACGGATCTCGCTTTCGGGATTGCCCCCGGCATCAAAAGCCCTGAGCGGATCAAGCCAGGTATCCAGCACCCGTTCGATGAGCGCGCGATGCATCGCCTCCTTGGTGCGGAAATAATAAAGCACATTCGGCTTGGACATGCCGGCCGCCTCGGCAATCTGGTCTATGGTGGAACCACGAAAGCCATTGATGGAAAAGACACTGAGCGCTGCCTCGAGGATAGCTTCCTGCTTTTCCTCCTGAATGCGGGTCCGCTTCTGTGTTTTCGCTGCGCGCGGTATGGCCATTCTCTGCTCTCTGTTTCTTTTCGATGCAATTGCCGCTACAGTATGATTAAAAAATAATCGACGCGTACAGTTTGGGCAAAATTAGTGCGATTCGTCACAAAAGTCCCTTGCTGACGTCATCGCAAATTTGCATTGTTTACCAGCCGGTCAATTTATCCATCATCGCCAGCACAAGGCAATGGCTGTTATCTTAGCCGGCAAAAACGGGAACGGCACAAGCTTTGCTTCGATAAAAACAAAACAGGTGAGGACGACACTTCATGGCGGCGGGTAAGAACTTGACGGTCAATGGCGACCGTCTGTGGGACAGTCTGATGGACATGGCGAAGATCGGCCCCGGCATCGCCGGCGGCAATAATCGCCGCACACTGACGGATGAGGATGGAGAAGGCCGCCACCTGTTCAAGCGCTGGTGCGAGGCGGCGGGCCTGACGCTTGGCGTCGACCGCATGGGCACCATGTTCGCTACCCGCCCCGGCGAGGATCCGGACGCGCTGCCCGTCTATATCGGCAGCCACCTCGACACCCAGCCGACCGGCGGCAAGTTCGATGGCGTGCTTGGCGTGCTGGCCGGGCTGGAGGTGGTGCGCAGCCTGAACGATCTCAATATCAGGACCAGACACCCGATCACCGTCACCAACTGGTCCAACGAGGAGGGCGCGCGTTTTGCGCCCGCCATGCTGGCATCGGGCGTCTTTGCCGGCATCCACGATCTCGATTACGCCTATAGCCGCACCGATACTGACGGCAAGACCTATGGCGACGAACTGAAGCGCATCGGCTGGCTGGGCGAGGAAGAGGTCGGCGCGCGTAAAATGCACGCCTATTTCGAATACCACATCGAACAGGGGCCGATCCTCGAGGCGGCGGAAAAACAGATCGGCGTCGTCACCCATTGCCAGGGCCTGTGGTGGCTGGAAGTGACGCTGACCGGCAAGGAGGCCCATACCGGCTCCACCCCGATGGCCATGCGCGTCAATGCCGGCCTTGCCGCCGCCCGCATTCTCGAAAAGGTGCAGGAAGTAGCCATGGCCCACCAGCCGGGCGCCGTCGCCGGCGTCGGCCAGATGATTTTCACCCCCAATTCCCGCAATGTGTTACCGGGCAAAGTGGTTTTCACCATCGACCTCAGAACCCCCTCGCAGGCGAAACTCGACAGCATGCGCGCCATTTTCGAACGTGAGGTGCCCCAGATCGCCGAAGAACTCGGCGTCGGCTGCACCATCGAGGCCATCGGCCATTTCGATCCCGTCACCTTCGATCCGGTGCTGGTCGGCCGCGTGCGCGAGGCTGCCGAAAAACTCGGCTACAGCCACATGGACATCATTTCCGGCGCTGGCCACGATGCCTGCTGGACAGCGAGAGTCGCCCCCTCCACCATGATCTTCTGCCCCTGCGTGGACGGGCTTTCCCACAACGAGGCGGAAGAGATTTCGCAGGAATGGGCAAAGGCCGGTTGCGACGTGCTGCTGCATGCGGTGCTGGAGACGGCGGAGATCGTGGAATGATCGTACCCACGATGGCAGGCCCCCTCATCCGGCCCTTCGGGCCACCTTCTCCCCGGCGGGGAGAAGAAACACGCGGCAGTGTTTTCGCCCCTCTCACCCACGTCGCAAAAACCTGCGACGGTGCCTCACATTTCTTCTCCCCGCCGGGGAGAAGGTGGCCCGAAGGGCCGGATGAGGGGGCAAGGGTCATGGCCGATCACATCGGTAAAAAAGCATCGAAGCGCCATTCCGGCAAAACCACCCAGGCCCGAAAGCTCCGCCATGACGAAACGGATGCCGAATACCGCCTTTGGTACGAACTGAAAAACCGGCGGCTAAACGGCTTCAAATTCAGTCGGCAAGTTCCTCTCGGCCCTTACATCGCCGATTTTGTCTGCCGCGAAAAAAAGCTGATCGTCGAACTGGACGGGTCGCAGCACGCCTCTTCCACGCACGACCGGCAACGAACGCTCTGGCTGAACCGCGAGGGCTATGCGGTTCTGCGCTTCTGGAACCACGAAATTTTCGAAGAGCCCTCCTCGACGCTCAACACCATCCTCGCCGTCCTGAACGCCGAGAGTTTCCTGCCTGATCATCCCGACCGTTATTCGCCAGCCCTCGCTACCGGGAACACGTAACAATGACCGCCACCATCATCAAAAACGGCACCATCGTCACCGCAGACCTGACCTACAAGGCCGATGTGAAGATCGAAGGCGGCAGGATCACCGGGATCGGCCCAGATCTGACGGGCGGCACGATCCTCGATGCCACCGGATGTTACGTCATGCCCGGCGGCATCGATCCGCATGTGCATCTGGAAATGCCGTTCATGAGCACCTATTCCGCCGATGACTTCGAGAGCGGTACGCGGGCGGCGCTGGCCGGTGGCACCACCATGGTGGTGGATTTCTGTCTGCCCGAACCGGGGCAATCGCTTCTCGACGCGCTGCAACGCTGGGACAACAAGGCGACGCGGGCCAATTGCGATTATTCCTTCCACATGGCCGTCACCTGGTGGGGCGAGCAGGTCTTCAACGAGATGAAGACGGTGGTTCTGGAAAAGGGCATCAATTCCTTCAAGCACTTCATGGCCTATAAGGGCGCGCTGATGGTGAATGATGACGAGATGTTCGCCTCCTTCTCGCGCTGCGCCGAGCTGGGCGCCATTCCCTTCGTGCACGCGGAAAACGGCGATATCGTCGCGCAGATGCAGGAAAAGCTGATGGCGGAAGGCAATATCGGCCCCGAGGCCCACGCCTATTCGCGGCCGCCCGCCGTTGAAGGCGAGGCCACCAACCGCGCCATCATCATTGCCGATATGGCCGGCGCGCCGCTGTATGTCGTCCACACCTCCTGCGAGCAGGCGCATGAAGCGATCCGCCGCGCCCGGCAGAATGGCATGCGTGTTTATGGCGAACCGCTGATCCAGCACCTGATCCTCGATGAAAGCGAATATGCCAGTCCCGACTGGGATCACGCCGCCCGCCGGGTCATGTCGCCGCCCTTCCGCAACCGCCAGCATCAGGACAGCCTCTGGGCGGGTCTGGCGTCAGGTTCGCTGCAATGCGTGGCGACCGATCATTGCGCTTTCACCACCGAGCAGAAACACTTCGGTATTGGTGATTTCCGCAAGATACCCAACGGCACCGGCGGGCTGGAGGATCGCATGCCGCTGCTCTGGACCCATGGTGTGGTGACCGGACGTCTGACGATGAACGAATTCGTCGCCGTCACCTCCACCAACATCGCCAAGATCCTCAACATCTATCCGAAAAAGGGCGCGATCCTCGTTGGCAGTGATGCCGATATCGTTGTCTGGGATCCGGCACTGAAAAAGACCATCAGCGCAGCGAGCCAGCAATCGGCCATCGACTACAACGTGTTTGAGGGACAAAAGATCAGGGGGCTGCCGCGCTTCACCCTGTCGCGCGGTCTCGTCAGCGTCGAGGAGGGCAGCATCGAAACGCAGCCGGGCCACGGCCAGTTTATCCCCCGCGATCCCTACCCCGCCGTCAGCCGGGCGCTTTCCACCTGGAAAGAACTCGTTTCGCCGCGCCGGGTGGAACGCAGCGGCATTCCGGCATCGGGCGTGTGATCATGAACACTGAAGCAAAACGTGAAATCATCATCGCCGCTGCCGTTCTTTTAAACGAGCGGCGGCAGATGCTGGTGGTGCGCAAGCGCGGCACCACGCAATTCATGCAACCGGGCGGCAAGATCGACCCGGGCGAAACACCACAGCAGGCGCTTCACCGCGAACTTGCCGAGGAAATCGGCCTGACGTTGCCAGACCATGCCGTTCGTTACGAAGGTGTCTTCCGGGAGGAAGCCGCCAATGAGCCGGGGGCCGACGTCGTTGCCCATGCTTTTATAGCCAGACTTCATACCGAGGTTCTGCCGCAGGCGGAAATCGAGGAAGTGCGCTGGCTCGATCTCGACGCCAAGCCCGATCTGCCGATCGCCAGACTCACCGAAACCCGCATGCTGCCATTGGCGCGCGCGGCCCTGACGGAAAGCGAAACCAAGCCACGATGAAGCCGGCCTCCCCCTATTCCGTCGTTTCCGCCAAAAATCTCGGCCTCACCTTCGAAACGGGGGATGGCCCGGTACATGCGCTGTCCAATGTCGATCTCGAAGTCGGCAAGGGCGAGTTCGTCTCCTTCATCGGCCCGTCGGGTTGCGGCAAGACCACCTTTCTGAGGGTCATTGCCGATCTCGAAAAACACACATCGGGAGAGATCACCGTCAACGGCACGACGCCGGAAAACGCCCGGCGAGACCGATCCTACGGTTATGTCTTTCAGGCGGCAGCACTTTATCCCTGGCGCAGCATCGAAAAGAACATCGCTTTGCCGCTCGAAATCATGGGTTACACCAAAGCCCAGCAGCGCGAACGCATTGAGCGTACGATGGACCTCGTCAACCTCAACGGTTTCGGCAAGAAATACCCCTGGCAACTCTCTGGCGGCATGCAGCAACGTGCCTCCATCGCCCGCGCGCTCGCCTTCGATGCCGACCTGCTGCTGATGGACGAACCCTTCGGCGCGCTCGACGAAATCGTCCGCGATCATCTCAACGAACAGCTGCTGAAACTCTGGGATACGACCGGCAAGACCATCTGCTTCGTCACCCATTCCATTCCGGAAGCAGTGTATCTCTCGACGAAAATCGTCGTCATGTCGCCGCGGCCGGGGAGAGTGACCGATGTGATCGAATCCACTTTACCCAGGGAGAGGCCGCTTGAGATCAGGGAAACGCCGGAGTTTCTGGCGATTGCGCATCGTGTGCGTGAGGGGTTGAAGGCGGGGCATAGTTATGAGGGGTGATGCTGGAAACGAGGCCGTTGCGGCAAGTGCTACCCCCCTCTGTCCTGCCGGACATCTCCCCCACAAGGAGGGAGATCGGCAAGGAGCGCTACCAATGCTCTTTCCACAGGCGTTGAGATGGCCGAAACATCGCCGCGAGTCGATCTCCCTCCTTGTGGGGGAGATGCCCGGCAGGGCAGAGGGGGGTAAGCCTCACCCACAGGTCACCGCTAATCATCACCCTCGATGCACGCAGCGGAGCGAAAAACAATGACCCTCCTCCGCCACCGCCTCCTCCCCATCCTCACCGTCCTCCTCGCCATCCTCATCCTCTGGCACATCGCCGTCATCTATCTCAACATGCCCTTCGCCCGCGATCAGGCCACCCGCGCAGGCCAGACATTGAGCTTCTCACAACTCCTGCCGCAAACCTTCGCACAGGAACGCCCGGTCCTCCCCGCCCCCCACCAGATTGCCGCCGAACTGTGGGACACCACCGTCAACAAGGCGATCACCTCCAAGCGCAGCCTCGTCTATCATGCCGGCGTCACGCTTTCGGCCACGCTGCTCGGTTTCGCCATCGGTGCGGTCCTCGGCATCCTGCTTGCCGTCGCCATCGTGCATAACCGCGCCATGGATCGCTCCGTCATGCCGTGGATCATAGCCAGCCAGACGATCCCCATCCTCGCCATTGCACCGATGATCATCGTGGTGCTGAATTCCATCGGCATTTCCGGGCTGCTGCCCAAGGCGCTGATCTCCACCTACCTGTCCTTCTTCCCCATCGTCGTCGGCATGGTGAAGGGGCTGAGAAGTCCCGAAACCATCCAGCTTGACCTGATGCACACCTATAATGCCTCGCCGGGCCAGATTTTCTGGAAGTTGCGCTGGCCTGCCGCCCTGCCCTATCTCTTCGTCTCGCTGAAAATCGCCATCGCGATTGCTTTGGTCGGCGCCATCGTCGGTGAATTGCCGACAGGGGCCGTCGCCGGTCTCGGGGCGCGGCTGCTCTCCGGCTCCTATTATGGCCAGACGGTGCAGATATGGGCGGCGCTGTTCATGGCAGCCGGTGTCGCCGCCCTATTGGTCTCCATTATCGGCATCGCCCACGCCGCCGTGCTGAAAAGAATGGGAGCAAGACCATGACGAACCCCGGCTGGTTTATCGGCGCGATCCTGTTCTGGCTTGCCGCCTGGGCCGTGAACGAATGGCTGGTGCGCCGCAGGTTCTCCGCGCCCGCCGCAAAGCGCATCAGCGACATCGCCGTGCCGCTGCTTTTCGGACTTGCCCTTTTGGCGCTCTGGGAAGGCATCGTGCGCGGCTTTGCCGTGCCGCCCATCCTGCTGCCGGCCCCCAGCGCCATCCTAGCCCGTCTTCTCGGCTCTCTGCCGATCCTCTGGGCGGATTTCCGCCAGACATTCCTTAAATCCGTGCTGACGGGCTATGTGCTCGGCTGCGGCCTCGGCTTCATCGTCGCCATCCTCATCGACAGATCGCCCTTCCTCCAGCGCGGGCTGCTGCCCATCGGCAATTTCGTCTCCGCTCTGCCGGTGGTCGGCGTCGCCCCCATCATGGTCATGTGGTTCGGCTTCGACTGGCAGTCGAAAGTGGCCGTCGTCGTCATCATGACGTTTTTCCCGATGCTGGTGAACACGGTGCAGGGCCTTGCCGCCGCAAGCCACATGGAGCGCGACCTGATGCGCACCTATGCCGCCGGCTGGTGGCCGACGCTGATGAAACTGCGTCTGCCCGCCGCCTGGCCCTTCATTTTCAATGCACTGAAGATCAACTCCACGCTGGCCTTGATCGGCGCCATTGTCGCGGAGTTCTTCGGCACACCCATCGTCGGCATGGGTTTCCGCATTTCGGCGGAAATGGGCCGCAGCAATGTCGATATGGTCTGGGCCGAAATCGCTGTCGCAGCGCTCGCAGGCTCCGGCTTTTATGGTCTGGTGGCGCTCGCAGAGCGGGCCGTCACCTTCTGGCATCCGTCCGTCCGTGGGGGACGAACGTAAATAACGAAAAAGGGAACAGCGATGAAAATGAAACTAGCATCCATGCTTCTGGCCGGCGCGTCACTGATGACGGCGGTGAATGCGCAGGCCGCCGACAAGGTGACCCTGCAGCTGAAATGGGTGACCCAGGCGCAATTTGCCGGTTATTACGTCGCCAAGGACAAGGGCTTCTATGAAGCCGAAGGCCTTGATGTCGACATCAAGCCGGGCGGCCCGGATATTGCGCCGGCACAGGTTCTGGCCGGTGGCGGTGCTGACGTGATCGTAGACTGGCTGCCATCCGCACTCGCCACCCGTGAAAAGGGCGTGCCGCTGGTCAACATCGCCCAGCCGTTCAAATCCTCTGGCATGATGCTCACCTGCCTCAAGGAAACCGGCATCACCAAGCCTGACGACTTTAAGGGCAAGACGCTCGGCGTCTGGTTCTTCGGCAATGAATATCCGTTTCTGTCATGGATGGCGCACCTGAAAATCCCGACCACCGGCGGGGCTGATGGCGTCACCGTTCTCAAGCAGGGCTTCAACGTCGATCCGCTGTTGCAAAAGCAGGCCGCCTGCATTTCCACCATGACCTACAATGAATACGGGCAAGTCCTCGACGCCGGCATCAAGCCGGAAGACCTCGTCACCTTCAAATATGAAGATGAAGGCGTGGCGACGCTGGAAGACGGGCTCTACGTTCTCGAAGACAAGCTGAAGGACGCCAAATTCAAGGAGGACATGGTCAAATTCGTCCGTGCCTCGATGAAGGGCTGGAAATGGGCGGAAGAAAACCCTGACGATGCCGCCGGTATCGTTCTCGAAAACGACGCCTCCGGCGCCCAGACCGAAAAGCACCAGAAGCGGATGATGGGCGAAGTGGCAAAACTGACTGCCGGTTCGAAAGGCGCGCTCGACAAGGCGGATTATGATCGCACCGTCAAAACCCTGCTCGGCGGCGGGTCCGATCCTGTCATCACCAAGGAACCCTCCGGCGCTTACACCACCGAAATCACCGATGCGGCGCTGAAATAGTCAAATCGAACCCGAAAGCAGGGAACGCGCGGCCCTGTCCGCGCGTTTCTTTTTTCACTGGTAACCTATTTGACCAATTACAATATCCAGACCTATACAAAAATGTATATCAACCATCGTGGCTATGCGGATTGATTTGCACGACAACAACAATTAGAGTCCGCCCCACAAGACTGCCAAATTTGATCTTGTAGAAAAAGCACAAGGGCAATGTGCTTAAGGTTCGCGTTGAGGGGCGTTTGAATCGGGAGGATCGAAAAGGAAGTATTGTGATCCCTTGTTTCACATTCGCTATCGCATGACCTATTAAAACACGCCTTACGGCTGCAGGACATGCGATCGGATATTGCGCGAGCCAAGACACATGCAGCATAAATTTATCTTCAACCGCTTTGTTTTACTCCTTCTTTCCGCAACGGCACTGCCTTTTTCGGCTGCCGCCGAAGGCGAAGCGCAGGCACCGGCCAAACAGCAGAATCTGCCCTCCATCATCGTGGCGCACGCCGCAAAACGCGATCTCGTCGACCGCATCATCGCAACAGGCACGATCCGCCCCGTGGACGAGATTTACGTCCAGCCGCTGGTTGACGGCCTATCGATCGATACGCTGAATGCCGATATCGGCGACCGGGTGGAAGCCAATGCGGTTCTGGCCGTGCTCTCCTCCGACAGCCTTGTGCTGCAGAAGAGCCAGCTTGAGGCCAACAAGGCCAAGGCCGAAGCCTCCGTCACCCAGTCGAAGGCGCAGGTGCTGGAAGCGCAGGCCAATCTCAACGACGCTATCCGCCAGCGAGACCGGGCCGCCAAGCTCGGCCAGAGCGGCTCCGGTTCCGTCTCCGAGACGGAAAAGACCGAGGCTGCCGCCCAAGTGGCGCAGGCCCGGCTCGAGGCCGCCAAACAGGCCGTTTCCGCTGGCGAAGCAGATATCAAGGTCGTTGACGCGCAGATCGACGACATCGATCTGAAGCTGACGCGCACGGGCGTGAAAACCCCCGTGGCCGGCATCGTCTCTGCCAAGAACGCCAAGGTCGGGGCCATTGCCAGCGGTTCCGGCAACCCGCTTTTCACCGTCATCAAGGATGGTGCGATCGAACTCGTCGCCGATCTTTCCGAAACCGATATTCAGAAGGTCAAGGCCGGCCAGAAAGCCTATTTGACGGTTGCCGGCGGAACCCAGAAAATAGAGGGCAAGGTGCGCCTCGTTTCGCCGACCGTCGATCCGACGACGCGCCTCGGCTCCGTGCATGTGGTGCTGCCGGAAAACAGCCCGGCACGATCCGGCATGTATGCCAGCGCCGAGATCATCGTCGAAGAGACGAACGCGCTTGCCCTGCCGCTATCGGCCGTCACCTCCGGACGCGAAGGCTCGACCACCCGCAAGGTGGAAGGCGACGTCGTCAAGCAGGTGAAGATCGAGACCGGCATAGAAGACAGCGGTTTTATCGAAATTGTCAGCGGCCTTACCGCTGGAGACAAGGTTGTCGAGAAAGCTGGAGCATTCGTGCGTGATGGTGACCGGATCCGACCGGTCGAGGCCCAGACGGCTGCGTCCAACTGACTGAGGGAATGAAATGAACTTCTCCGCATGGTCAATCCGTAACCCGATTGCGCCGCTTCTCGGCTTCGCGCTTTTGATGATCCTCGGCATGCAGGCCTTCAAGACCCTGCCGATCACCCGTTTTCCGAATATCGACGTTCCCGTCGTTGCCGTCACCGTGACCCAGAGCGGCGCTTCGCCCTCCGAGCTGGAAATGCAGGTGACGAAGGAAATCGAAGACGCCGTCGCCGCCATCAGCGGCGTCGATGAAATCCAGTCCACCGTGGTCGACGGCCAGTCGACGACAACGGTCGTCTTCCGCATCGAAAAGCCGACGGAAGAAGCGGTTCAGGACACGAAGGACGCCATCGACAAGATCCGCAGCGATCTGCCCTCCGATATCGAAGTGCCTGTCGTCAGCAAGATCGACGTCGAAGGCCAGGCGATCCAGACCTTTGCCGTTTCTTCGCCGAACATGACACTCGAAGAACTGTCCTGGTTCGTCGACGACACGATCAAACGCTCGCTGCAGGGCCAGTCCGGCATCGGCAAGGTCGACCGTTACGGTGGTGCGGACCGCGAAGTGCGTGTTTCGCTCAGCCCCGAAAAGCTCGATGCCTACGGTATCACCGCGAGCGAGGTGAACAGCCAGCTGCGCGGCACCAACATCGATCTCGGTTCCGGCCGCGGCCAGATCGGCGGCAATGAGCAGACGATCCGCACGCTCGGCGATACGCGCGACGTGACGCAGCTTGCCAACACCACCATTGCGCTCTCCAACGGCCGCTTCGTCAAGCTTTCCGAACTGGGTACGGTGGCCGACACCTATCAGGAGCAGAAATCCTTCTCACGGTTCAACGGCAACCCCGCCGTCACCTTCTCAGTGTTCCGCTCCAAGGGCGCAAGCGAGGTCTCGGTCGCCGAAACCGTAGCGGAAAGCCTCGAAAAGGTCCGCAAGGATCATCCGGAAGTCTCGATCCAAATGGTCGACGACGCCGTCTATTTCACCTATGGCAACTACAAGGCGGCGCTGGATACGCTGATCGAGGGCGCCATCCTCGCCATCATCGTCGTCCTGCTGTTCCTCAGGAACTGGCGCGCCACGCTGATTGCCGCCGTGGCGCTACCGCTTTCCGCGATCCCGACCTTCTGGATCATGGACCTGATGGGCTTTTCGCTCAACCTCGTCAGCTTCCTGGCCTTGACGCTCGCCACGGGTATTCTCGTGGACGACGCCATCGTGGAAATCGAGAACATCGCCCGCCATATCAAGATGGGCAAGACGCCGTATCGGGCAGCACTGGAGGCCGCCGACGAAATCGGTCTCGCCGTCATCGCCACCAGCTTCACCATCATCGCCGTCTTCGTGCCGGTGTCGTTCATGCCCGGCATTCCCGGTCAGTACTTCATCCAGTTCGGTCTGACGGTTGCCTTCTCGGTGTTCTTCTCGCTGGCGGTGGCCCGCCTCATCACGCCACTGATGGCGGCCTATCTGATGCGCGCCGAAGACGCGATGGACGACCATCATGACAATGACGGCCGGTTGATGAAGGCCTATACGCGCATGGTTTCCGCCACCACCCGCAAATGGTGGGCACGTTACCTGACGCTCATCGGCGCCATCGGCTTCCTCGTTGCCTCCGTCATTCTTCTCGCCGGCGTTCCGGGCAGCTTCCTGCCGCCGGACGACGCCTCGCGCGTGACGCTTTCAGTGGAACTGCCGCCCAATGCGACGCTGGATGAAACCGACCGGACAACGACCGAGATCTTCCATGCCATCCGTGACATCAACGGCGTGGAAAGCGTCTTCATTCTCGGCGGCGCGTCGCCCAAGGGCGATCTGGAACTTCGCCGCGCCACCGTCAACGTCATCCTCCAGCATATCGACCACTCGCTTCTGAAGGTGCTGGTCAACAAGGGGCTGGGCTCCATTCCGCTCATCGGCCAATATCTTCCGAAGGTGGAAGAAAAGGGCCGCATCCGACCGCAATGGGATGTGGAACGGGATATCTTCGCCAAGGTCCGCACCATTCCGGATGTGCGCATCATCAAGCTGAACGACCGTGCGGAACGCGAGCTGAGCTTCAACTTCCTGTCGTCGAACGAGAAGGACCTGAACGACGCCGTCGGCATTCTCGAAAGCCGCCTGCGCGCCTCGCCCATCCTCGCCAATGTCAGCTCGGAAGGCGCATTGCCACGTCCGGAATTGCAGATCCGCCCGCGCAAGGATGAAATCGCCCGCCTCGGCATCACGCCGCAGCAGATTTCGCAGACGGTTCGCGTCGCCACCATCGGTGATATCGATGCGCTGCTGACGAAGATCTCGCTCGATGACCGGCAGATTCCGATCCGCGTACAGGCGTCCATCGATACCCGCCGCGATCTCGCCACCATCCGCGCCCTGAAGATCAAGACCGCATCCGGGTCGCTGGTGCCGCTCTACAGCGTTGCCGATATCGACTATTCGGAAGGTCCAAGCTCGATCAAGCGCAACGACCGCAACCGCGTCGTCTCCATCGGCTCCGACGTGCCGTTCGGCACGGCGCTCGATACATCGACGGCCGAGTTCAAGCGGATCGTGGCGGAAACCAAATTGCCGGCAAGCGTCCGCCTGGCGGAAAGCGGCGACGCCAAGGTGCAGGGTGAAATGCAGCAGGGCTTCGTTAACGCCATGCTGCTCGGCCTGCTGCTGGTGCTGGTGGTGCTCATCCTGCTGTTTAAGGATGTCATCCAGCCCTTCACCATCCTGTTCTCGCTGCCGCTCGCCATCGGCGGCGTGGCCGTCGCGCTCATCATCACCCAGAACGCGCTGTCCATGCCGGTTCTCATCGGTATCCTGATGCTGATGGGCATCGTGACGAAGAACGCCATCCTTCTGGTAGACTTCGCCATCGAAATGCGCCGTCATGGCATGGAACGGGTGCAAGCCATGATCGAGGCCGGCCGCAAGCGCGCCCGCCCGATCATCATGACCTCCATCGCCATGTCGGCGGGCATGCTGCCTTCGGCACTCGGCGTCGGCGAAGGCGGCTCGTTCCGCGCGCCTATGGCAATCGCGGTCATCGGCGGCATCATCGTCTCGACCGTGCTGTCGCTGATCGTGGTTCCGGCCTTCTTCCTGATCATGGACGACCTGTCGCGCCTGCTCGCCCACCTCTTCGGCCGTTTCGTCGGCAAGAAGGAAGAGGAGGAAGAGGCCCTCTCCAATGAGAAACTCTCGGAGATCGCCCGCGAAAACAGCCTGGCGCTCTCCTCGCTGGAGGCCCGGGTCGCCGGCATGGAAAAGGGCTCGGGAGACAAATCCAGCGACAGGGGCAGCAATATATTGCGGCTGCCGCCGCTTGCTGCGGAGTGAAGCTTGCAAAATGAAGATTGAAACGCCGGGCCTTGTGCCCGGCGTTCTTATTTTGCGCAATGCGTCGCCGCTTGCTTCTTCTCCCCGCCGGGGAGAAGGTGGCCCGAAGGGTCGGATGAGGGGGCAACGGCAGAGATTTACGGGGAGCTTGCCCCCTCATCCCGCTGCCGCGACCTTCTCCCCCTCGGGGAGAAGAAATATGCCGTACTCGCCCGCTCCATATTTAACCTTCTGTCTGGAGCACGAGTGGCCCGGCCATATTGCCAAAGCCCGTTTGATCGAAATCAATTCGCTTTTCAGGTGAACTGCTAATCTCCCTCGCATCGGGAATTGCCGGTCGAAGGATAATGCGATGAGTTCTTTGCAGATAGGCGTGAGAGAGACGGAACATCCCCGGTTTCGTATCGCTGCGGACAGCCCGGCAAAAGGTTTGAGCGGGAGCCGGATGGACGTGAACAAGACCGTGAAGCTGAGCAACAGGGACAGGAACATTCTGCTGCGCGCGCCCTTGATCGGGATAGCGGATGACGCAGTGGCGTTGAAGCTGATGGAGGCGGCGACCATCATCAATGTCAACGCCCGCCATGTGCTCTTCAAGGAAGGCGAAGCGGCGCAGCATTTTTATTGCGTTCTGTCGGGTTATGTCCGCCTTTACCGGCTGGACAGGCATGGGCGCGAGGCGGATGTGCGCGTCAGCGGCCCGGGCGATACGTTCAACGAATGCCTGATTTTCGGCAGCGACAGCTATCGTTACAGCGCACAGGCGGCGGAAAGCTGCACGGTGGCGCGTTTCGAGCTCGCGAGAATCCGCACGTTGATCGATCAGGAACCGGCAATCGCCAAGGCCGTCATGCGCTGCCTTTCCAACAGCCTGCTCAGCACCATGGATTGCATCGCCAACGACCGGCTGCAGACAGCACCACAACGCGTCGCCCATTATCTCATCAATCAGGGCCCGCGCGACGCGACATCCTTTTCGATGCGGCTGCCATTCCAGAAAAGCCTGCTTGCCGGCAAGCTCGGCCTTGCGCCGGAAGCTCTGTCGCGCGCCTTCTCGGCCTTGAAAAAATCAGGCGTCACCGTGCGTGGCCGCATCGTGCAGGTCAATGACGTCGCGGCATTGAAGCAGATCTGAAGATAGCGGGAGAGGAAGAAGGGCGGGATGCCAGCCGGCAGCCCGCCTTTCGCCGTTCCGGAAAGGGCAGATCAGCCCGGCTGCGGCACAAAGCAGAAGCCATCGCCCTGCCGTTCAATATGGAAAAACCCGCCGAGATGGCCACCGGACACCAGCCAGCCGTGATCGGCCGCCTCCGCCAGCGCCGCAAGACGGGTGGCATAGGCAAGTTCGGAATCGATATCGTAAACGAAAGCGATTGCAGGATCGTCCGCCTGCAATCCACTCACATGCAGCACATCACCCCACAATAACAGCCGGTTATCACCGCTGCCGATGAGATAGCCGGCATGCCCCGGCGTATGGCCGGGCATGGCGATCGCCTCGATATCCTCGGCAATCATGCCCATGGGGATCGGCCGCAGCATGGCACCACAGATATCGAGCAGTCGGGAGGCGAGATCGAAACCGCCCTGCCGGGCAGGCGGCAGGCTCTTGCGGGCATCCGCACTGGTGAAAAAGCCGAGATCGGCCTCCGGCAACCATATTTCCGCATTGGAAAAATAGGGCTTTTCGCCATCAATGAGGCCAAGCGCATGATCGCCGTGAATATGGGTGAGGATGACACGCCTCACATCGGCCGGCTGAATACCGGCGGCGATCATCGCCGCGCGGGCATGGCCATAGGCGGCACCCCAGGCCGTGCCGCAACCGGCATCGACCAGCCAGATGCCATCTGGCCCGGAGAGCGCGAAACAATTGACGTCCACATCCACCGTCTCGCCTTCAAGCCCGTCGAGAACCGCGGCCAGCGCCGTCTCGCCCTGCCGATGGATGAGATGGCCGACGGGCGCCTTGTAAACGCCATCGACAAAACGGGAGACAGCATAGGGGCCGAAATGAAGAGACGTATTCATGGCTCAGAGACCACCCTGTTCTTTCAGGAAACCGACGATATGCTCCACCCCATCGCCCCGCTTCATATCGGTGAAAACGAAGGGCATGGCATTGCGCATGCGGGTCGCATCATTGTCCATGACAGTCAGATCGGCCCCGACATAGGGGGCCAGATCCTTCTTGTTGATGACCAGCAGGTCGGAGCGGGTGATGCCCGGCCCGCCCTTGCGCGGAATCTCCTCGCCCTGGCAGACGGAGATCACATAGATGGTGATATCGGCAAGATCGGGCGAAAAGGTCGCGGCGAGATTGTCGCCGCCGGATTCGATGAAGACGACATCAAGATCGGGAAAGCGGGCATTGAGCCCGGCAATCGCCTGCAGATTGATCGTCGCATCCTCGCGGATGGCGGTATGCGGACATCCGCCCGTCTCGACGCCGACGATACGTTCCGACGGCAGCGCCTGCATGCGCACCAGCGCCTCAGCGTCTTCCTTGGTGTAGATATCATTGGTAACGACGGCGACGGAATAATCAGCGCTCATCGCCTTGCAGAGCTTTTCCGTCAGCGCCGTCTTGCCCGAACCAACCGGCCCGCCAATGCCAACGCGCAGCGGGCCATTGCCCGATTTCATGCCCGATTTCACGACTGTGTTTCCTTCACTATGCTTCGGTCCTGTCTCACCATATCTCCTCCGCTTATCGCTTCAAGATAAGCAAGAACCGTGCCGCCTGTTTCTTCTCCCCGAGGGGGAGAAGGTGGCCCGAAGGGTCGGATGAGGGGGCAACCCCAGCGATAGATCGAGAGCTTACCCCCTCACCCCGCTGCCGCGACCTTCTCCCCCCTCGGGGAGAAGAAACAAGCGGCATACACTCGCTCCATCGATGCCGTAGCTTTCAAGAACGGAAAAGCCGCGTGCCCTGCATCTCGTGGCGCATCGCCGCCGTATCGGCAAGGATCGTGGCGCTGCCAAGGTCATCGAGCGTGGATTGCGCAGCCCGCGCCGCCATCTCCGCAATCACCGCCTCGCTTGCGGCCAGAATAGCGACGCCATCCTTCTGGCCTGCCACGCCGAGGCGGATGCCGGCCGAAACCAGTTGCGAGACCCCGGCATGTGCGAAAGCGGCAAGCGTTTCCTGAAGCGGCACCGCATGCGCAGCGGCCACGGCCCCGACGGCGACAGGATATGGACACTCCTTCGGCAATAGTTCCAGAACCGCATGCGGCCATGCGCCGGCAGCGGCAACGAAGGCATCACCCAGGAGCACCGTTTCGCGATATCGCTCCGCCGAGCCGGCCAGCGCCCGCGCCAGGGTGGCCGTTTCATTCAGGGCGGCGGCATCGGTGCCCCTGCGCCAGCCTTCCGCCAGAAACACCGCATCGTTCCACAGGCTGCCGTGGCGCAAAAGCGTCTCCACCCAGCCGCCCAGTTCAGCGGCATCACAGACACGCCGGTCCTCGACCGCCTTTTCCAGCCCGCCGGAATAGGAAAAACCACCGACCGGAAAGGCTGGCGACAGCCAGGCCATCAGCCGCAGCAGCGCGGCAACGCCGCGATCCTCGCTCACGGATCAGCCGTGATCGTGATGGTGGCCATGGTCATGCCCATGGGAATGACCGCCATGGGCGTGATAGGCGCCACGAGCCGGCTGGAAAGGCTCTTCCACCTCACGCACCGTGGCACCGAGACCTTCGAGCATGGCGCGGATGACGTGGTCGCGCAGGATGAGGATACGCTCCTCCTCGATCTGCGCGGCAAGATGCCGGTTGCCCAGATGCCAGGCAAGCTCGATCAGGTGAAGCCGATCCTTCGGCGTGATTTCAAACAGCTTCTCAGCTGCGGCCCGAACCTCGATAAGATCACCGTTTTCCACCACGAGAAGATCGCCATGGGCAAACAGCACGGCTTCCTTCAGATCGAGCATCACCATCTCATCATTTTGCAGATGCAGCAGCTTGCGGCGCAGATGCCGCTGGTCATGCGCCAGCGTGACATAACCGGAAGGCTCGTCGCCAGGGGTTCCGGCGGGATGGTAAGAGGTAACGCGCAGCATGGGATGATCCGTTCGAAAACTGTCTTGGGGTTTCGATTTTTGACGGATAGGCGGAGGGATTTCAAGAAGCGATTTCGGGGCACGCGTGCCTCGGAAAAAGGAAAAGCCCGGCATCGCTGCCGGGCCTTCACAAAATAACAAACCAATCAGGCCGCAGCGCGGCTTTTCAGGTTTTCCAGAATGTTCTGCGGCGAGGAAACGCCGTAAGGGTCGGATTCGCAATTGTCCTGATAGCCCTCTTCCTCGAACCACTGCTCGACAAGACCGTCATTGATGACGGCGGCGTAACGCCAGGAGCGCATGCCGAAACCGAGATTGTCCTTGGCGACCAGCATGCCCATCTTGCGGGTAAACTCGCCCGAACCATCCGGAATGACCTTGACGTTTTCGAGGTTCTGGCCCTTTGCCCAGGCATTCATGACGAAGGCATCGTTGACCGACAGGCAATAGATTTCATCGACGCCGAGCGCTCGGAATTCACCCGCCAGCTTTTCAAAATCGGGCAGCTGGAAGGTCGAGCAGGTCGGCGTGAAGGCGCCGGGCAGCGAAAACAGGACGACCTTCTTGCCCTTGAAATAATCGTCGGAGGTCATGTCCTGCCAGCGGAACGGATTGGGGCCGCCAACGGCCTCGTCACGAACGCGCGTGCGGAAAGTTACGGCGGGCACTTTTTTGCCGAGCATGTCTTTTCTCCTGATCTGTCTCAATCTGATGTTTTACGCGGATCGCTTGGGATCAATCCGCGCGGAATTCTTTTGCCGCTTCCATACCGCAAGATGCGCTGCGGTGCAGCATAAAAATCGGATTTAAGTCATCGAATGTACGAAATGCGGCATCGGCGAGGGATCAATTGTGGAGATCGACCGACCAGCGCAACAGCGACGGCAAGGGCGTCCACCAGCCGGTTCGAATACCGGCCTCGCGCAACATGGCGGCCGACCACGTGTTGCAACCGGCCAGCGCATTAAACCAGCCATTCGCCTCGAAAAACGCGTCCGTCAGACCATAGGCGGCACCGGGGACGAGCTGAACCTTGCCACCGTTTCTGAGGAAACTTGCCCTGATACCCGCGAGAAGGCGCTGATAACCGGCTTCAGAAATACGAAGCCGTTTCACTCCGGCCAGATCGGCGGGAAAATCCCCCGTCACATCGACATGCATCACCGATTGATCCAGCGTAAACGAGCGCAGCACCGGCATCGGTTTCAGATCTGCCCATGTAGGTGTCTGTATGTAAAACGACCGGCCACCCCAGCCGAACACCAGAGTGGCAGCTGCGGGATGGTTGACGGCAATACCGCCTTCCTGCAACTCGGAAAACACCCGCCGCAGATCGTCATCCACCGGCAGGGCAATGTCCGTATGGATCGGGTTGGACAATAGCAGGATTTCGCGATCCCTCACGCCGCTTGCATCATCGGCGAAAAAGGGGCGCGGCACCACAGTGCCGAACACAAGAAGCAGCACGATCAGCAGCATACCACCGCCGATCCATCTGAGGACAGTTCTCAACGCCCCGCCCCGTTAAAACAGGAAATAACGCTGCGCCATCGGCAACACGGTGGCGGGTTCGCAGGTCAGCAATTCGCCATCCGCCCGCACTTCATAGGTCTCGGGATCAACCTCGATATGCGGGGTGAGTGAATTGTGGATCATCGACGCCTTGGAAATGCCGCCGCGCACGTTCTTCACCGCCAAAAGCTTCTTGGCGACGCCGAGGCGCTGGGCAAGGCCAGCATCCAGCGACGCCTGTGATACGAAAGTAACCGAGGAATTGGTGCGCAGCTTGCCGTAAGCCGCAAACATCGGCCGGTAGTGCATCGGCTGCGGGGTGGGAATGGAGGCATTGGGATCGCCCATGGGTGCAGCGGCAATCGAACCGCCGAGCAGCACCATCTCCGGCTTCACGCCGAAAAAGGCCGGGTTCCACAAGACAAGATCGGCGCGCTTGCCGACTTCGATGGAGCCGATCTCATGGCTGACACCCTGGGCGATGGCCGGGTTGATGGTATATTTGGCGATGTAGCGGCGCACACGGAAATTGTCGTTTTCGCCGGTCTCTTCTTTCAGGCGGCCGCGCTGACGCTTCATCTTGTCGGCGGTCTGCCAGGTGCGGATCGCCACTTCGCCGACACGGCCCATGGCCTGGCTGTCCGACGAGATGATCGAAAACGCGCCGATATCATGGAGAATATCCTCCGCCGCAATGGTTTCCTTGCGGATGCGGCTTTCGGCAAAGGCGATGTCTTCCGGAATGGACGGCGACAAATGGTGGCACACCATCAGCATGTCAAGATGTTCGGCCAGCGTGTTGACGGTATAAGGCCGCGTCGGGTTGGTGGAGGACGGAATGACGTTGGGATTGCCGCAGACCTTGATGATATCAGGCGCATGCCCGCCGCCCGCACCTTCGGTGTGGAAGGCATGGATGGTGCGGCCCCTGATGGCGGCGACCGTGTCTTCCACGAAGCCGCTCTCGTTCAGCGTATCGGTGTGGATCATCACCTGCACGTCGTATTCGTCGGCCACCGTCAGGCAATTGTCGATGGCGGCGGGCGTCGTGCCCCAGTCCTCATGCAGCTTCAGCGACGATGCGCCGGCAAGGATCATCTCTTCCAGCGGTGCGGGCAGCGAGGCATTGCCCTTGCCGGCCAGCGCCAGATTCATCGGAAAAGCATCGAAGCTTTCGATCATCCGCTCGATATGCCATGCGCCGGTGCAGGTGGTGGCGAGCGTGCCATGCGCGGGGCCGGAGCCGCCACCCAGCATGCAGGTGATGCCGCTCATCAGCGCTTCCTCGATCTGCTGCGGGCAGATGTAATGGATATGCGCATCCATACCGCCGGCGGTCAGGATCCTGCCTTCGCCGGCGATCGCTTCCGTAGAGGGACCGACGATGATCGTCACGCCCGGCTGCGTATCCGGGTTGCCGGCCTTGCCGATGGCGTGGATGCGACCGTTCTTCAGGCCCACATCCGCCTTGTAGATGCCGCTATGGTCGACGATCACCACATTGGTGATGACCGTATCGACAGCACCCTCAGCCCGTGTTGCCTGGCTCTGGCCCATGCCGTCGCGAATGACCTTGCCGCCGCCAAATTTCACTTCCTCGCCATAGGTCGTGTGGTCCTTCTCGATCTCGATGAAGAGTTCGGTATCGGCAAGACGTACCTTGTCACCAACGGTCGGGCCGAACATGCCGGCATAGGCGGCGCGGGAAATCTTGTAAGGCATGGGCTCAGGCTCCTTGGGATGCGGAGAAAATCGATGTGCGAGAAATTCGTTTGAGCCGGCCCTTGCCCGCAAGGGCTTCGACCAGCTGTTGTTCGGCGGCAAATGGGTGACCGCTCCAGCCCTGATGGCCGAAACCGGCAATCGCCACCTCATCACCATCGCCGCTCACACTCTCAAGAACATGGGCGATGGCGAAAAGGCCGGTGCTGGGGCAGACATAGGGCGCGGGCGTATAGGCTTCGAGCGCCACATCCAGCCTTTCGTGCAGGCCGCCCGGAATAACGATGTGGCTCTTGCCGGTTTCTCGTGCGATGGCGGCAAAGCCAGCGGTATAATCGGCGCAGAAGTCGGTCAGTTCCGGCCAGCGCCGGCGAATATCCGGCTCCATTTCGGCAAACTTTGCGGCATCGCGCACCGACCAGATGGCAGCAGCATGCCGCACCCCGTCGCTCTCGCGCCAGTCGGCGCCTTCAGTCATCTCGCGACCCGGCCGCCCGGTGTTACAGACGGCCACCACATCGGTGCGTGTGCCGCCAGGCCCCAGAGACCGGCAATCATTAAAGCGGATGACGATGTCGGAACGGTCGATGAAATCAGCCGCACCCGGCGGCAGTTCCCCGTTTCCGACAATCGTGATGCGCCGCCCCATGCCGTTCAGAAACCCTCGGCAAGCTGGCGCAGTTCTTCGGCGCGCTTGCCGCTCAGATCGGCAAGGCAGGAAGAGATCAGCATCGGTTCCATCGAGCCGCCGCGCGCCTGAAAGCCGGAGAGCGCGCAATTGGCATCCCGAAACGCCACCCAGGCGCGCTGCGCAGTCACCAGAGCGTCAGTCGCACCCTTGCCGCTTGCATCCGCCGTCTTGTCACGCTCGGTGAGCAGCTTGCGCAGCTTCTGATATTCGGCGTTCAGCTGCTTGTCGGCCTTTTCATAGTCCTTGCCGGCGCAGATGGTCATGTCCGCCTGCGTTTCCGGTGCCTTGCAATCCGGTTCGTTCTGCGCGGCAGCCGGCATCGAAAAGCCGGCGGTGACGGTAAGCAGCACAGCCGCCAAGAAAAGATTTTTCCGTCTCTCAATCATCATTCAGGCCGCCGCGCCGTCAAAAGCCTGCGGCTTCAGCGCCCGAGGATCAACGCCATCAAGACAATTGGCGTTCACCGCCACCATCGGCGTTCCATCCGGCCCATCGGCATAAGCAAAGCTTTCAATGCCGCAGGTGGAGCAGAAAAGATGATGGATTTTATGTTTGTTGAAGAGATATTCGCTCAGCTTGTCCTCGCCGGAAAGCAACGTGAATTTCTCACGCGGCGCAAAGGCCAGCGTGGAACCCAGACGCTTGCAGCGCGAACAATTGCAGACAATGGTATGATCGAGATCGGCATCGACCTCGAAGCTGACGTCGCCGCACTGGCAGCTTCCATGATAATGCGCACTGGCCATCTTATAACCTCCCCATGACCTGTTGACGAAAACCGTAAACCTCACGCTTGCCGGAAAGCGGCACCAGCGTTACTTCACGCTTCTGGCCGGGTTCGAAACGCACCGCCGTGCCTGCCGGAATATCGAGACGCATGCCGCGCGCCTTGTCGCGCTCGAAAATAAGCCCGGCATTGGTCTCGAAAAAATGGTAGTGACTGCCCACTTGCACCGGCCGGTCGCCCGAATTGGCCACTTCGATCGTCACCGTCGGCTGGCCGGCATTGAGTTCGATGGTGCCCTCTGCGGTAATGATTTCGCCTGGCTTCATGGTGCTCTCCCTTGTCTGTCTCAGGCGGCGGTCGCGGCCGCGCAGCCTTCGGCCTTCAGCACGCGCTTCGTTGACGCCGGATTGTTGACGAGCTTTGCCGTCGGGCGGACCGGCCTGCGAACCAGCTCACCGCCGCAATTCGGGCAGGCGCCTTGAAGCACATCCGTCACACAATCAACGCAGAAGGTGCATTCGAACGAGCAGATCATCGCATCCCGGCTGTCGGGTGCAAGATCACGGTCGCAGCATTCGCAATTGGGCCTCAGTTCCAGCGCCATGCCTTCCCCCTCACCGGATCGGTTCGTGAACGGTCACCAGCTTGGTGCCGTCAGGAAACGTCGCTTCCACCTGCACATCATGGATCATTTCGGCAATGCCTTCCATCACCTGATCGCGTGAAATCACATGCGCACCGGCTTCCATCAGGTCGGCAACGGCGCGGCCGTCACGGGCGCCCTCGACGACGAAATCGCTAATCAGCGCAATCGCTTCGGGATAGTTGAGCTTCACGCCGCGCTCCAGCCGGCGGCGCGCCACCATGGCGGCCATGGAAATCAGCAGCTTATCTTTTTCTCTTGGGCTAAGGTTCATCGTCGTCCCGCAGCTTGCGCACCTGCACCGCAAACCACTGAGGGTTTCGGGGAACAGGTCCGACTTGTTTGACAGACCCCGGAGGTCGCCTGTCGCGGGCGATCCGGAGGTTACAGATTCCAGACTTTCGGCACTGGCGCGCCGTTTCGCAAGAGCGAAATGATCGGAAAAAGCAATTTTCTGAGGGAGAAACCGTCTGCCGCAGAGACACGCACGACAAGCTTGCCCTGCCATTCGCTGGCACCGCCGCTTTCACCGGCAATAGCCCGGATTTTAGGCAGAAGCGCCTCGGAGAGAGGCCCGATATAAAGCAGCGTCGCAAAGGCCACCTGCCCGGCCAGAACCGCCGTCTTCGCGGTCAGCTCCGCCACCTCGCCCGCAAGCAGCAGCTCTTCGGCATGCACCAGCCTGCCGCCATGACGAATGCGCCAGCGGTCGCGGAACAGGCCATGCGTCATCGCCTCGCCCATGGCTTGACGCCCGAGCAGCACGGCTTCGACGGCGATGAATTCGGAGGAGGCGTCGAGATCGGCTTCCAGCCTGCGGGTCAGCGACGCCCGGTCGAACAGAATGGTTTCCTGCGGCAGCCAGTGCAATCTGGCGCCCGGCCCGGCCGAAACGCGGGCGGTAACGGTGGCTGTGCCTGATGATGCCTTATAGACCTTCTCGCAGGCCTGCGTTGTTACCACCAGCGAGGTGCCTGCAGCGGCCGTGGCCTGCCATTCTATTTCGTCTCCGCCGGTCAGCCCGCCGGAGGAGTTGATGAGAATGGCTTCCATCTCATTCGAAAACGTATCCGGCAGGCGGATTTTGGCGCAGCCTTCCTGAAACAGCTGGTCCAGCCGGCTGCGCCCTTCGACGGCCTTGGTTACAATGCGTCCTCTGCCACGGGCGCGCTGCTGCCGGACAGGTTCAGCGTCTTCACAACCGGAAGGGCCGATGGCTTGCTGTTGCTGCTGCACGCGGTCTCCGATGTACTTGCGGAAGCGGACGAGGCCTTGGCGCCACAATCCTTCTTGACGACGGCGTCCACCACCAGCTGCCCTTCCGTATTGCGGAAGAAATCCCACATTCTTTCGGCCGCATCAACCGTGCGCATCACTTCGCCTGTGGGCATCTTGCGCTCCACGGCCGGTTCGGCCTTCGGCGTCTGCTCGCCACCGGGCTTGCGGGTAACCACGGCGCTCGCGGCCAGCACTTCCGCCTTCATGGTGGCGCGCGGCCAGGCATGGTCCCAGTTTTCGATGACATAGGACTGAATGCGCGCACCGCCCTTGCAGACGTCATAGGAATTAACGGTAAAGCTCTCGCCCGGCTTGCTTTTCGCGCCGCCCTTGCAGCCATCCATTTCGGCCCAGCGCTTCAGCGCCGTCTCGCCGCCATATTGCCAATAGGACTTGCCGCCGCCCTGATAGGGATTGGCAGGGTCCTTCAGGCCCGCAAAAGCGATGATCGACATCGGCCGCGCCGGCTGGCAGCTTGCCGCATCCGGTCCCCATTTGCCTTCGGTCTCCAGCGGATAACCGGCGCGCAGCGATGCGACAAAGCCGGCAGCGTTAAAATCCTTGGCTCCGGTGCAGATGAATTGCGACAGCATGCGCCCGCCACCGGAATAACCGGAACCGTAAAAGCGCTCTTCATCCACACAGAATTTACCCTTGACCATGTCAATCGCATTGCGAATGAAACCGACCTCATCCAGCCCGCCGGGACGCGTGGTAACGCCCGGCACGTTCCAGGCATGGGTGCCGGGCAATTCGCCGTTCAGACTGCCGGCCAGCGCCACCACCATCAGACCATCACGTTCGGCGAGCTTGTCCCAGCCGCTGCGGTTCAGCTGACCGTGCGGATTGCTGTTGGAGCCATGGAAATCGAAGACCACCGGCAGCGGCTTTTTTCCGTCATAGGCGGAGGGAACGAAATAGACGCCGTCGCGTTTCTGACCGTTAGAGAGAATGGAAAAATCATGCCGACCTGGCTCCATGCCGGGTCCGGGAAGTTGACCGCAGGTCGATGCCGACGCTGCGACACTGGCGCTCGCACATATCACAAAGCCCAGAATCAGGGTGCGGGCGGAGCGGAACAGCCGGGCGGCCCGGCCAAGGGCAAAGTCTTGATGCATTGACACGCCTTTATTGGCACTATGTCTCCGACGATACGTCGGAGGTGCATGGAATGTAAGGGATCAACTGTCGCGGCGTGCGAATAGACTTTTCCTGTGTCTCGCATGCAGCATTTGCGCTGCCAATATCACAGGCTTTTATTCAACGAAATACTAAAATTGCGCATAAAAGCCATGCTCAGGCGCATAGGCTTTCAAAATATTAATCGGCCGTTCGCACGCCGTGATCGGCGCGCGGCATTTTTAGTCTCGATTTATACTGTCAAATGACGCCGCGCTTCCGGTGTATCCAGCGTTTCGGCCAGCCCCTCATGCACGATCTCGCCGCGGTCCATGATGTAGACGTAATCGGCAAGCTCACGGCAGAAATCCAGATATTGCTCGACCAGCAGGATCGCCATGCCGGTGGAATCGCGCAGATATTTGATCGCCCGGCCGATATCCTTGATGATCGACGGCTGAATGCCCTCGGTCGGCTCATCGAGCACGAGGATTTTCGGCCGCGTCACCAGCGCCCGGCCAATGGCAAGCTGCTGCTGCTGGCCGCCGGAGAGATCACCGCCGCGCCTACCCAGCATGGTTTGCAGCACCGGAAACAGGCTGAAAATATCGTCAGGAATGAAACGCTCCTTGCGCGGCAGCGGCGCATAACCGCTTTCAAGGTTTTCCTGCACGCTGAGCAGCGGAAAGATCTCCCGCCCCTGTGGCACATAACCGACGCCGCGCTTGGCCCGGTGATACGGCGCCAGCCCATCCAGCGGCGAACCGCCAAAGCTGATCGAGCCGGCACTGATGGCGTGCTGACCGGTGACGGCGCGCAAAAGCGAGCTTTTGCCGACGCCGTTGCGGCCAAGAACGCAGGTGATCTTGCCCATCTCCGCATTGAGCGAAACGCCGCGGAGCGCTTGGGCTGCGCCGTAGTGGAGATTGATGTTTTCGACTGTTAGCATGGTGCCACCTGTAGCTTCATCGGGGAGCGGATTGTGGATCTTCGGGTCAAGCCCGAGGATGACGTGGCTAGGCGCGGGACGGAAAACGACGCCACCACATCGAGATTTCGCGCTGGCTGTGGGACGTCAGGGTGCAAAAATGTTCGTGCAACATTGCAGGTATAAGCTCCAGACGTAACCACACCCCACCCGTCATCCTCGGGCTTGACCCGAGGATCCACCTCCAGGAGCCCACCATGACCGGCTTCGTTTATATCGTCACGAGCGGCAGACACGGAACGCTCTATATCGGCGTCACGTCCAACTTCGAGCAGCGAATCTACGAACACCGCGAGGGCCTGACGGAAGGTTTTACCAGTCGTTATGGATGTACGCGCCTCGTCTGGTATGAGGAGCATATGAGCATCGGCACGGCCATCCAGCGGGAGAAATCGTTGAAGCGCTGGTATCGCGACTGGAAAATCAAGCTGATTGAAGATTTTAATCCGGAATGGCGTGATCTTTATGAGGAGTTTGGCTGAGTGCTTGGGGGTGGATCCTCGGGTCAAGCCCGAGGATGACGGCGGAGAATGGGGCACTGCTGACAACATACCCCCTGCCGTCATCCTCGGGCTTGACCTGAGGATCCACAGCGGCAAACGCCCAAATGTCCTTGTGACACCCCCCTCCATCACCGACCCAGATAATTCTCGATCACCTTCGGATCGCTGGACACGAAATCGATCGACCCTTCAGCCAGCACCGAACCTTCGGCAAGACACGTCACCTTCACGCCCAACTCGCGGATGAAGCCCATGTCGTGTTCCACCACCACCACCGAACGGGTCTTGGCGATTTCCTTCAACAGCACCGCGGTTTCGGCCGTTTCCGCATCCGTCATGCCCGCCACCGGCTCGTCCACCAAGAGCAGCTTCGGCTCCTGCGCCAGCAACATGCCGATCTCCAGCCACTGTTTTTGGCCGTGCGACAGGTTGGCGGCGAGATCGCCACGGCGGTGGCTGAGGCGCACGGTGGCGAGGATTTCCTCGATGCGCGCCTTGTCCTCTCCGGTCAGCCGGTAGAATAGCGTGGCGAAGACGCCGCGTTTGCGGTTCAGCGCCAGTTCCAGATTGTCCCAGACGGTGTGGCTTTCAAACACCGTCGGCTTCTGGAATTTCCGGCCGATGCCGAGCTGGGCGATATCCGCCTCGTCCTTTTTCGTGAGATCGATGCTGTCTTCGAACAACACCGTGCCCGTATCCGGCCTCGTCTTGCCGGTGATGATATCCATCATCGTCGTCTTGCCCGCGCCATTCGGGCCGATGATGGCGCGCAGTTCACCCGGCTCCACCACGAAGGAGAGGGAATTGAGCGCTCTGAAACCGTCGAAGGAGACGGAAACACCGTCGAGATAAAGCAGGCTTTTGGTTCTGTTTTCGGAAACCGTGTTCATGGGCTTACTCCGCCGCCTGTTGCGCCACCGCGCTGTCATTGCCCGGATGCTCACCGGCGCTTGCCGCCCGCGCAACCCGCTTTTCGCGTCGTCCGGCCAGATAATGCTGCACCGTGCCGACGATGCCCTTGGGGAAGAACAGCGTCACCGCGATGAACAGACCACCCAGCGCAAACAGCCAGAATTCTGGAAATGCCCCGGTGAAATAGCTCTTGCCGCCATTGACGAGAATAGCGCCGATGATCGGCCCGATCAGCGTGCCGCGCCCGCCGACAGCCGTCCACACCACCACCTCGATGGAATTGGCGGGCGAAAATTCGCCGGGATTGATAATTCCCACCTGCGGCACGAACAGCGCGCCGGCAATGCCCGCCATCATGGCCGAGACGACGAAGGTGAAGAGCTTGATGTTTTCCACCCTGAAACCGAGGAACCGCACCCGGCTTTCCGCGTCACGCACGCCCACCAGCACCTTGCCGAATTTGGAATTGACGATGCCCGACGCAATCAGCAGCGACAACGCCAGCATGACGGCCGTCATGGCAAAAAGCACGGCCCGCGTGCCATCCGCCTGCACGGAAAAGCCGAGGATATCCTTGAAATCGGTCAGCCCATTATTGCCGCCGAAGCCCATGTCGTTGCGGAAGAAGGCGAGCAGCAAGGCATAGGTCATGGCTTGGGTGATGATGGAGAGATAAACACCGTTGACGCGCGAGCGGAAGGCGAACCAGCCGAACACGAAGGCCAGCAGCCCCGGCACAACAATCACCATCAGCGCCGCAAACCAGAACATGTCAAAACCCTGCCAGAACCACGGCAGTTCCTTCCAGTTGAGGAACACCATGAAATCAGGCAGCACCGGATGGCCATAGACCCCGCGCGTGCCGATCTGCCGCATCAGATACATGCCCATGGCATAACCGCCGAGAGCAAAGAAGGCGGCATGGCCGAGCGAGAGAATGCCGCAATAACCCCAGACGAGATCGAGCGCGAGCGCCAACAGCGCATAGGCCAGATATTTGCCCAGCATCGACATGATATAGGTCGGGATGTGCAACGCGCTGTCTTGAGGCAACAGGAGGTTGGAGGCGGGCACCAGCACGGCAATGGCGAGAATGATGCCGATGGCAATGGAAATGCGGCGATCGAGCGCGCGCAGGAGGAAGCCGGTAATCATGCTTCGATCGCCCTTCCCTTAAGTGCGAAGAGACCGCGCGGCCGCTTCTGGATGAACAGGATGATGAGGATGAGCACGAGGATCTTGCCGAGCACGGCGCCCACCGTCGGCTCCAGAAACTTGTTGAGCACACCGAGCGACAGCGCGCCCACCAGCGTTCCCCAGAGATTGCCGACACCGCCGAACACCACCACCATGAAACTGTCGATGATGTAGCTCTGACCAAGATTGGGCGAGACATTGTCGATCTGCGACAGCGCCACCCCGGCAAGGCCGGCAACGCCGGAGCCGAGCGCGAAGGTGAAGGCATCCACCCACGGCGTGCGGATGCCCATGGAAGACGCCATGCGGCGGTTCTGGGTCACGGCGCGCATCTGCAAACCGAAGGCGGAGCGCTTCAGAAGCACCAGCAGCGCGAAAAACACCGACAGCGAGAAACAGACGATCCACACCCGGTTCCAGGTGAAATTGAGATAACCGACGCTGAAGGAGCCGGACATCCAGCCGGGGCTGCCGACTTCCCGGTTGGTCGGGCCGAAGATGGAGCGCACGCCCTGTTGCAAAAGGAGCGATATGCCCCAGGTGGCCAGCAGCGTTTCCAGCGGCCGCCCGTAGAGATAGCGGATGACGCCGCGCTCCATCACGAGACCGACAAAAGCCGTCACCAGAAAGGCGGCGGGCAGCGCGATGGCCAGCGACCAGTCGAACAGGCCGGGGAAATGCGAACGGATAACCTCCTGCACCATGAAGGTGGAGTAAGCCCCGATCATCACCATTTCGCCATGCGCCATATTGATGATGCCCATGACGCCGAAAGTGATGGCAAGGCCGATGGCGGCAAGCAGCAGCACGGAACCGAGCGACAGGCCATACCAGATATTCTGCACGTAATCCCAGAAGGCGAGCGCGCTTTCGATGCTGGAAATCGCTTCATCGACATCGGGCTTCAGGCTCGGATCGACCGATGGCGTCGCCGCCATCAGGATACTGATCGCATCGCGCCCGCCAAGCTTCTTGATGGTGGCGATCGCTTCTTTCTTTACCTCGAGGGGGCGGTCGGAGGAGAGCAGCGAGACAGCCCGCGCCTCCTCCATCCGGGTCCGCACCTCGTTGTCAGTTTCCTTTGATATGGCCGTTTCCAGCAATTCGAGATTTTCAGCGCTGGGGGCCTTCAACACGGCGTCTGCCGCCGCAAGCCGCACGGATTTTTCCGGGCTGAGCAGCGTCAGCCCGCCAAGGGCAGCGCGGATGGCGCGGCGCAGAGTGTTGTTGACCCTGATCTTGGAAACGGCAGCCTTCGGTGCTTCGCCGGCGCTTTCGCCGGTCAGCGGATCGACAAGCGTGAAGCTGGAGCCGGCGGGCTTGGTCATGAAAACGAGATTGTCGGATTTGCGCACGTAGAGATCGCCCGCAGCGAAAGCCTCCAGCGCCGGAACCACGCGAGCGTCGCCGGTGGCGGCGATCTGCCCGATCAACACTTCGGCCTGCTTGAAATCAGCCGTGCCGAGCGCATCGATCAGCGCCTTCGGATCGCTTTGCGCGATGGAGTGGGATGCGATCCCCATGGTGAGCCAGAAGAAAACAGCTCCGAGAAAAGATCGGATGGTCATGTGAGTTCCTTGGAGCGGTTTACGACAGGGCGGTTAGTGTGGCGCGATTTGCGTATGCGGCTTACCCCCCTCTGCCCTGCCGGGCATCTCCCCCACAAGGAGGGAGATCGGCAAGGGGCACTCGCATCGCTCTATCTCGACCGAAGAGAAATGCGAGACATCGCCACTTGCCGATCTCCCCACCTGTGGGGGAGATGCCCGGCAGGGCAGAGGGGGGCACGCTTGTTCAGTTTCCAACCATCGAAGCACCGCCCCCACCAAAGGGAGCGGCACCCAACCCCGCTAATCAGCTACCCTTACCACCGCACTTACCCGTGGCCACATTGAAGTTCCCGCAAGACATCGGCTTCCTCCAATCCGAAATCAGATCCTTGGAGTCCGGCAGATAATCCGACCACTCATCACCCACCACCTGTGGGGTCTGCTGCACGATCTCAAACTGACCATCGGCCTGGATTTCGCCGATCAGCACCGGCTTGGTGATGTGGTGGTTCGGCATCACAGTCGAATAGCCGCCCGAGAGGTTCGGCACGGAAACGCCGATGATCGAGTCCAGCACCTTATCCGTATCGGTGGTGCCGGCGGATTCGACGGCCTTTACCCAGGCGTTGAAGCCGATATAGGCGGCTTCCATCGGGTCGTTGGTCACGCGCTTGTCGTTCTTGGTAAACGCATGCCAGGTCTTGATGAACTCGGCATTAACAGGAGCATCAACGGACTGGAAGTAGTTCCAGGCGGCAAGGTGGCCGACCAGCGGTGCAGTATCGAGACCGGCAAGCTCTTCTTCACCCACCGAGAAGGCGACGACAGGAATGTCTTCCGCCTTGATGCCCTGGTTCGCCAGTTCCTTGTAGAACGGCACGTTGGCGTCACCATTGATGGTGGAAACTACGGCGGTCTTCTTGCCGGCCGAGCCGAATTTCTTGATGTCGGACACGATCGTCTGCCAGTCGGAATGACCGAACGGCGTGTAGTTGATCATGATGTCCTCTTCCTTGACGCCCTTCGACATCAGGTAGGCCTTCAGGATCTTGTTTGTGGTCTGCGGATAGACATAGTCCGTACCGGCCAGAACCCAGCGCTCAACACCTTCGGTGCTGGCGAGATAATCGACAGCCGGAATGGCCTGCTGGTTGGGAGCGGCACCCGTATAGAAGATGTTGCGGGAGGATTCTTCACCCTCATATTGCACGGGGTAGAAAAGCAGCGAATTCAGTTCTTCAAACACCGGCAGCACGGATTTGCGCGACGACGACGTCCAGCAGCCGAAAACGGCGGCGACCTTGTCCTGCGAAATCAGCTGGCGGGCCTTTTCGGCAAACAGCGGCCAGTCGGAAGCCGGATCGACCACGACGGCTTCGAGTTTCTTGCCGAGCACGCCGCCCTTCTTGTTCTGCTCGTCGATGAGCATTAGCATGGCGTCCTTCAGCGTCGTTTCTGAAATCGCCATGGTGCCGGAAAGCGAATGCAGCACGCCGACCTTGATCGTATCGTCAGCGGCGAAAGCGCCGTGGAAGGCGGTGGTGGACATGATCGCGCCGAGCAGCGCAGCGCTAAGCGTCTTGCGGAATATCATCGGAAGAACCCCTCTCCTTGTTTAGCCCCTGTCGGGGCCTCAGCGGCATCGTTGACCGCTGCTGGAGGGGACTATCGGTCTCACTGATGCCAAACCGTATACGTCAATTGACGTAGGCTGGGTGGCGAAAGCTGCAGGGAGGGGTGTTTGGGATTAAACCAGAAGAACGTTCACATATGAACGAGCGGCTTCCGCTTGTTTCTTCTCCCCGCCGGGGAGAAGTCCGCGGCAGCGGGATGAGGGGGCACGGGTGCGGTCAATCGCTGGCGTTGCCCCTCATCCGACCCTTCGGGCCACCTCTCCCCGGCGGGGAGAAGAAATGCGCGGCGACGTCTCAGATCAGGAATGCGGCCATCAAGAATGCGGCTTGCCGTCCCGCTCTTCATCCCGGATCGCATCATCATGATACCAGGAGCCAAAATCCACATGCGGCTCCCGTGCCTGACGCTCAAGCTCGCTAAGCTCGCTATTGTGGAACTTGGAAAGGCCCGCGCGCCCGCCGACCGGGAATTGATAGATCGTTGCCGTCTCGCGATGAAAGCCAGTTGCCATTTCGATCATCTCACTTTGGTTGCATCGAAGCACTTTGTTCAGGAAGCAAACCCACAAAGACCGGATTCGCTCCGTTTGATTAAAAAAAAATCACGTTGCGAAAAATATAGGCATTAAACGGCCAATCAGCAAGAAAAACCATTCCGAAAGCGCCGGTTTTTGGGGCAAATGCCGATCCATCGCGCGCAATCGAAATCACTGCACCGCAGCAGGGCATTTGAGGGCAAGGAGCCGGCTATCTATAAGGATTCAATGATGAAACTTGAGGGACGAATTTGCCTGCTGCGGCGCAACAAGCGGAGAAGGGAGCGGTAATGCGATGGGCTTGAGAAAGAGCCGCTGAAAGATTTTTCGAATAAATCGTCGGATATCGCCAATCTGGCACGCGGCATGCATCTAAGGGGTCAGCCCTTGAACGCGAATGTGCTTCCGGTGGCAAACGCCACGGCAAGCCTCAAGGCTTCGCATTGTTACCTATGAGAGGTTCGTAATGACTAAGTTCAAACTCGAGTACATCTGGCTGGACGGATACAAGCCGGTCGCAAACCTGCGCGGCAAGACACAGGTCAAGGAATTCGACGAATTCCCCACGCTCGAGCAGCTGCCGCTTTGGGGTTTTGATGGTTCGTCCACCCAGCAGGCTGAAGGCCATTCGTCGGATTGCGTGCTGAAGCCCGTCGCGATCTACCCCGACCCGGCCCGCACCAACGGCGCGCTCGTCATGTGCGAAGTCATGATGCCCGATGGCGTTACCCCGCATGCCTCGAACAGCCGCGCCACCATCGTCGAGGACGAGGATGCATGGTTCGGTTTCGAACAGGAATATTTCTTCTATCAGGACGGCCGCCCGCTCGGCTTCCCTGAGCAGGGCTACCCGGCTCCGCAGGGTCCGTATTACACTGGCGTCGGCTTCAAGAACGTCGGTTCGGTTGCCCGCGAAATCGTTGAAGAGCACCTAGATCTCTGCCTCGAAGCCGGCATCAACCACGAAGGCATCAATGCCGAAGTGGCCAAGGGCCAGTGGGAATTCCAGGTATTCGGCAAGGGCTCCAAGCGCGCCGCCGACCAGATCTGGATCGCCCGTTACCTGCTGCTGCGTCTGTGCGAACAGTACGGCATCGACGTGGAATTCCATTGCAAGCCGCTCGGCGATACCGACTGGAACGGTTCCGGCATGCATTGCAACTTCTCCACCAAGTTCATGCGCGAAGTTGGCGGCAAGGAATATTTCGAAGCCCTCATGGCCGCTTTTGCCAAGAACTGGCAGGAACACATCGACGTTTACGGTCCGGACAACCATCTGCGCCTGACCGGCAAGCACGAAACCGCGCCGTGGAACAAGTTCTCCTACGGCGTGGCAGACCGTGGTGCCTCGATCCGCGTTCCGCACTCCTTCGTCAACAACGGCTACCGTGGTTACCTCGAAGACCGTCGTCCGAACTCGCAGGGCTGCCCTTACCAGATCGCTTCCGTCGTTCTGCAGACGATTGCAGAAGTGCCGCTCGCAAAGTCGGCTGCTGCCTGATAATCCAAGACATGGCGTCGCCCAACCGGGCGACGCCATTTTTGTGTCCAGCGAACGGACAGGCCGGACAGGCGACCTTTCGCCCCCTGCCCCGCGCGGCATATTCTTCCTTCGCAAACTCCAAGAAGTTGCAGCACGTCAAGCAAGAAGGTGAGCGATGGGCATTCTCCAGAAATTCTCTCTCGAAAACCGCATCGCCGTCATTACCGGCAGCGGCCGTGGTCTCGGTTTCGAAATCGCCAGCGCCTTTGCTGAGGCAGGTGCGCATGTGTGGCTGACCGGCCGCAACCCCGAGACGCTGCAACAGGCGGTCGACACGCTTCGCCAGGTCGGCGGAAAAGCCGACTACGCCGCTTTCGACATCGCCGATACCAAAGCCGGCAGCGCTCTTGTCCGCCGTATCATGGACGAATTCGGCCATCTCGATATTCTCGTCAACAATGTCGGCGCGCGCGACCGCCGCCCGCTTGCTGAATTTAATGACGAGGACGTGCTGGAGCTGATCCGCACCGACCTCACCTCCTCCATTTCGCTGTCGCGCGACGCGGCCGAGGCCATGAACACCAATGGTTACGGCCGCATCATCACCATCACCTCCATTCTCGGCCATATCGTCCGGCCGGGGGATGCGATCTATCCCGTCGCCAAACAGGGGCTGACCGGGCTGATGCGGGCGATTGCCGTGGAATATGGCGCGCGCGGCATCACCAGCAACGCCATTGCGCCCGGCATGTTTGCAACAGAAACCAATGCCGCCCTTGCCGAAAACCCTGACATGGTCGCCTTCGCCAAGCTGCGCGTGCCGCTGGAGCGCTGGGGCCGGCCGGATGAAATCTCCGGTGCGGCTTTGTTTTTGGCCAGCGATGCGGCCTCCTTCGTCAACGGCCATGTGCTGACGGTGGATGGCGGCATGTCGGTGCGGCTGTGAGAGGCCCGTTGCGGAAAGGTGCGCGATAGGCATGGCCGCACGGCAACGCATCATCCCCGTCAGGCGCGAATATAACCGCTGGGTCGCCAACCAGACGCTGGAAGATTATGCGCTGCGCTTCACCGCCAAAAGCGCCCGGCAATTTTCCTCAAACCGCATTTCCCACACCGCCATCGGCGCGATTTCTTTTCTGGCGCTGGAAGCCATCGGCGGCGCGATCACGCTGTCCTACGGCACCACCAACGCCTTCTATGCCATCATCGTCGCCGCCATCGCCATGCTTGCCGTCGGCCTGCCGATCAGCCGTTATGCCATCCGCCATGGCGTCGATATCGATCTTCTGACGCGCGGCGCGAGCTTCGGTTACATCGGCTCCACCATCACTTCGCTGATCTATGCCGCCTTCACCTTCATGCTCTTTGCCATCGAGGCGTCGATCATGTCCGGCGCGCTGGAACTGGCGCTCGGCATTCCGCTCTGGATCGGCTACATCATCTCCGCCGTCATGGTCATTCCGCTCGTCACCCATGGCGTGCGGCTCATCAGCCGTTTCCAGATCATCACCCAGCCCTTCTGGATCGTGCTGAACGTTTTGCCCTTCATCTTCATCGCCTTGATGGACTGGGAGAAATACGATCTCTGGCGGGCCTTTGCCGGTATTCACCATGCCTCCGGCCCGCCGGGCACAGTCGCGGATTTCAATCTGGTGGAATTTGGCGCGGCCTCCGCCGTCATTCTGGCGCTGATGTCGCAGATCGGCGAACAGGTGGATTTCCTGCGCTTCCTGCCAGCCGAAGGCCAGAGCCGGTTTCGCCACCGCATCGCGGTGTTTCTGGCCGGGGCCGGCTGGGTCGTCGTCGGCGTGCCGAAGTTGCTCGCCGGCTCCTTTCTCGTGGTGCTCACCTTCAGTTCCGGCGTCTCGGTAGACCGCGCCGCCGATCCGGCGCAGATGTATCTCACCGCCTTCGGTTACATGATCCCCAACCAGACGGCGGCGATGCTGCTGATGGTTGCCTTCGTGGTCGTGTCGCAGCTGAAAATCAACGTCATGAACGCCTATGCCGGCTCACTCGCCTGGTCCAACTTCTTCTCCCGCCTCACCCACAGCCATCCCGGCCGCGTTGTCTGGCTGGTGTTCAATGTGGCGATTGCGCTGCTGTTGATGGAACTCGGCATCTACCGCCTGCTGGAAGAAACGCTCGGCATCTTCTCCATCATCGCCATGGCGTGGCTCTGCACCATTTCCGCCGATCTTTTCATCAACAAGCCGCTCGGCCTTGCCCCGCCGGGCATCGAATTCAAGCGCGCCCATCTTTACGATATCAATCCGGTCGGCGTCGGTTCCATGGCGCTTTCGGCCACCATTGCGCTGATGGCGCATTTCGGCACTTTCGGTCCGCTGGCCGCCTCGCTGGCCCCCTATCTGACGCTCATCGTCGCCTTCATCGCCTCCCCCGCCCTCGCCTTCGCCACCAGGGGCAAGTTCTACCTCGCCCGCAAGCCGCGCCAGCAATGGCGTGAAGAAAGCAGCATCACCTGCTCGATCTGCGAACACCCGTTCGAGCCGGAGGACATGGCGTGGTGCCCGGCCTATGCCGCGCCGATCTGTTCGCTCTGCTGTTCGCTGGACAGCCGCTGCCATGACATGTGCAAGCCGAAGGCCAAGCTCAACTATCAGGTCGCCACCGTCGCAAAGACTTTCCTGCCACGGCAGCTGGTGGCAAAACTCGCCACCCGGCTGGGGCGTTACGGCATGGCGGCGGCCATTGCCGTCACCGCCATTGGCGGCATATTGGCGCTCATCGCCCATCAGGTCGGCACCGCATCGCCGACAACGGCTGATGTGGTCAACCGCACCATCCTCATCGTGTTTTTCGTCTTTGCCGTCATCGCCGGCATCGTCTGCTGGTTCCTCGTTCTCGCCCATGACAGCCGGGTGGTGGCGGAAGAGGAATCCTCGCGCCAGAACACGTTGCTGCTCAAAGAAATCGCCGCCCACAAGAAAACCGACGCCGCCCTTCAGGATGCCAAGGAAACCGCAGAAGCCGCCAATCGCGCCAAGAGCCGCTATGTCGTCGGCCTCAGCCACGAATTGCGCACGCCCCTCAATGCCGTTCTGGGTTACGCCCAGATCCTCGAACGTGACGACACCATTCCCCCACCCCGGCAATCGGCCATCCGGGTCATCCGCCGCTCCGCCGATCATCTCTCGGGCCTGATCGACGGGCTGCTGGATATCTCCAAGATCGAGGCGGGCCGCCTGCAGGTCTATTCCAACGAGATCAATATCAAGGATTTCCTCGACCAGATCGTTGATATGTTCCGCCCGCAGGCGCAGGCCAAGGGGCTGGAATTCCGCCATGAGCGCTCCTCCGCTTTGCCGCAATATGTCCGCACCGATGAAAAAAGGTTGCGCCAGATCCTCGTCAACCTGCTCTCCAATGCCATCAAGTTTACCGATGAGGGAGCCGTCACCTTCGATGTCGCCTATCGCAGCCAGGTGGCAAGCTTCACGGTGTCCGATACCGGCCGTGGCATTGCCGAAAAGGACCTCGCCCGCATCTACGAGCCCTTCCAGCGCGGAGAGGCCGAAAGCGTGCGGCCCATGCCGGGCCTCGGCCTCGGCCTCACCATAACAAGGCTTCTGACCAATACGCTCGGCGGCGAGATTTCCGTCTCCAGCGAAAAGGACGAGGGTTCCACCTTCCGCGTCCGCCTCATGCTATCAGCCGTCCACCGGCCAAGCACGGCACCCGCGCCGGAAAAAACCATCCGCTCCTATTCCGGCCCGCGCCGCACCATCGTGGTGGTGGACGATAATGAGGATCACCGCGAGTTGATGCGGCAGGTGCTTTCGCCACTCGATTTCGTGGTGCTGACCGCCCAGAGCGGCCCCGAATGCCTGACCCTGATCGAAGGTGTGAAGCCCGACCTCTTCCTCATCGATATTTCCATGCCCGGCATGTCCGGCTGGCAGCTCGTGACGAAGCTGCGCGAAGCCGGCCAGACCGCCCCGCTCATCATGCTCTCAGCCAATATCGGCGACGGGACAGTTGCGGGCGCGGGAGAGGACAATCACAACGACGCCATCGCCAAGCCGGTCGATATCCGCCACCTTTGCGACAGGCTCGCCGTGCATCTCGGGCTCAAATGGATTTACGAGGCCGACCTGCCCCCGGCACCTGTCCCGCAGCCAGCACCGCAGATCATCCACCCCGGCGCAATCCATATCAAGGATTTGCAGCGGCTCGGCGAAATCGGCTACATACGCGGCATCGAGGCGAAACTCGCCGATCTTGCCCGCAACACGGAAAACCTGCCCTTCACGCAGGAACTTGGCGCCTATGTGCAGGCCTTTGATCTCACCGGTTACGCCGATTTTCTCAAGCGATTTTCTGACGACAACAACAGGGGAGACGGCACGGCATGAGCGGTCAGGCGACAGCGGCTCCAAGAGACATCGTCCTGCTGGTGGATGACAGCCCGGAAGCGCTGGGGTTCCTGACCGATGCGCTGGAACAGTCAGGCTTTTCCGCCCTCATCGCCACCTCGGGACAGGCCGCGCTGAACATTGCCGAACGCATCACACCCGATATCATCCTGCTCGACGCCGTCATGCCATCCATGGACGGTTTCGAGACCTGTCGCCGCCTGAAAGCCAATGCGGCGGTGGCGCAGGTCCCCGTCATTTTCATGACCGGGCTGACGGAAACCGAACATGTGGTGCGGGCGCTGGAGTCCGGCGGCGTTGATTATCTGACCAAGCCGATCAATATCGACGAGTTGCGCGCCCGCATCCGCGTGCATCTCTCCAATGCCCGCTCGGCCCAGAGCGCCCGCGTCGCGCTGGATGCCGCCGGCCGCCACCTGCTCGCCGTTCGCGCCAATGGCGCCATCCACTGGTCAACCCCGCAGGCGACAAGGCTCGTCAATGCCGCCACTGGCCGCGATGACGGGCTGGAGATCGTCGTTACCCATATTTCCGGCTGGCTGAAGGACAGGGCGACGGTGGATTCCGCCCGCGATACACCGCTGACGATCACCGAAGCCGGGCGGCCCGCTTTGCAACTCTCCTTCCTCGGCGCCATGGGACCGGACGAATATCTCTTCCGCCTGACTGCCGCCAACGAGAAATCCGACGACCATCTGCTCAAGGAGCACTTCGCCCTGACGACGCGGGAATCCGAAGTGCTGCTATGGATCGCCAAGGGCAAATCCAACCGCGACATCGGCGAAATCCTCGGCCTTTCCGCCAGAACCGTGAACAAGCATCTGGAACAGATCTATGTGAAGCTCGGCGTCGAAAACCGCGCCTCTGCTGCGGTCAAGGCGGCGCATGTTCTGCATCAGGGGTGAATTTCGGTGCGTGATGCGTTAGGCTCCTACTGACATCCCCCGAGTAGCCGCTTCCGGGCGAGCGCGCGCCGCTTGTTTCTTCTCCCCGCCGGGGAGAAGGTCGCGGCAGCGGGATGAGGGGGCAAGCTCTCAGTTTATCTCCGGCGTTGCCCCCTCATCCGACCCTTCGGGCCACCTTCTCCCCGGCGGGGAGAAGAAATACGCGGCCCCCATATCCCCCAAAAATCACCACAGAGCCACATACCCCCGAAACAGGAATCCCCCCATGGATCGCTTCATCATCCTTTCCGGCTGCTCCGGCGGCGGCAAATCCACCCTGCTTGCCGAACTTGCAAGGCGCGGTTTCGCCACCGTCGAGGAACCAGGCCGCCGTATCGTCATCGAAGAAACCCGTAACAACGGCACCGCCCTGCCCTGGATCGACATTGAAGCCTTCGCCCGCCGCGCCATCGCCGTTGCACTCGAAGACCGGCAAAAGGCGCCGCCGGAAGGCCTCGTCTTCTTCGATCGTGGCCTGATCGACGCCGCCTCCGCGCTGCGGCATGTCAGCGGCGATGCCTTCATCGATACGTTACGCCGTGCGCACCGCTACAACAGGCTGGTTTTCCTCACCCCGCCTTGGCCGGAAATCTACCGGGGCGATGGCGAGCGCAAACATGATTTCGATTCGGCCATTGAGGAATACGAGCGCCTGCTCACGGACTATGCCCGGCTGGATTATGAAACGGTGATAGTGCCGAAGGTGCCGGTATCGGAGCGCGCCGAGGTGGTGCAGGAGCGGTTGGCGCAAGCCATCTGAAAGATGACATAGTATCTTCACCTCCATCACGCCGGCCTTGGGCCGGTATCCAGCCGGCATGCGTCTGCTTGGTGGAGGGAGGCCTCACCGCCCAAGGACTTGGGCTGGCTTGATGCCGACATGACTGAGGTCGGGAGGCTTTACATCGAAAACAAAAAAGCCCGGCATCGCTGCCGGGCTTCGATCGTGTATCGCAGAAGGGCTTAGCTGCCCTGCTGGATGTAGGTGAACTTGCCGTCCGGACCCTTCTTCCACTCGTACATGACGTAGCCGGGAAGCTTCGGGTCGCCCTTCTCGTCGAAGGAGATGTCGCCGAGCGCCGTCGGGAAGGTGCCCTTCTTCAGAGCTTCGGCAACCTTTTCCGGCTCAATGGAGCCGGCGGCCTTTGCCGCGCCTGCGATCGACTGCAGGGCTGCGTAGGAGTAGAGCGTATAGGCTTCCGGGTTGAAGCCGGCGGCCTTGAACTTCTCAACCAGCTCCTTGTTTTCCGGGCGCAGTGTCGGATCGGGGCCGAAGGTGTTGAGCGTGCCTTCGACGGCGTCGCCGGCGATGGAAGCCAGTTCGTTGGAGACGATGCCGTCACCCGAAATCAGCTTCGCCTTCAGGCCCTGATCGGCCGCCTGGCGGATGATCAGACCGGCTTCGGTGTGCAGGCCGCCCCAATAGATGACCGTAACACCGGCTTCCTTCATCTTGGAAATCAGCGCCGAGAAGTCCTTGTCGCCGACATTAACGCCTTCATACATGACTTCCGTCACGCCGGCGGCATTGGCTGCCTTCTTGGTTTCATCGGCAAGGCCCTGACCATAGGGCGTCTTGTCGTGAATGACGGCGATCTTGGCGTCCTTGAAGTGGTCGGCCAGATACTTGCCGGCAATGCCACCCTGCTGGTCGTCACGACCGCAGGTGCGGAAGGTGTTCCACAGGCCGCGCTCGGTAAAGACCGGGTTGGTTGCAGCCGGCGTCACTTCGAGAATGCCGTTTTCGGCATAAACTTCGGAAGCCGGAATGGAAACGCCGGAGTTGAAGTGACCGATGACGAATTTCACGCCGTCGGCAACGAATTTATTGGCAACCGAAATACCCTGCTTCGGGTCGGATACGTCGTCGCCCAGCACGATCTTGATCTGCTCGCCATTGATGCCGCCGGCGGCATTGATGTCTTTTGCAGCCTGTTCGGCACCCTTCTGGATCTGAGCGCCAAAAGCAGCGTTCGGGCCGGTCAGCGGTGCGCCGACAGCGATCACGACATCGGCCCAGGCCGAACCGCCGAAGGCGACCATGGCGGTCAGCGCGACAGCGGAAAGAAGAGACTTCTTCATTACTTTACTCCCAGTTCCTTGGATGGGTTGATTGCAAGGACCTGTTCGGTACCCACCTTAACCGAACAGAAACCGTTCCACTCTGACGAGCATTGTGCAGCCGGAAAAATCCGCCTGTCAATCTTTCTTCTTGTAGGAAAATGCCGACGTCCGGTCGTAAAGCCAATAGTAGTTATTGACCATCTGGCTCGCCCGGCGCATGCGGAAACCGATGCTGGAAAAGACCAGAAGAAGAGCGACGTCAAACACGTAGTAGAAGCCGTTGATGAACGGCCCGTTGAAGAGTGCGTAATGCAGGAAGCGCATCACGAGCCCCAATGCCAGCGTGTAGATCACCACACGCGTATAGTCGCCCCAGCCATCGGCGACGGATCTGCCCGTGCGCCACGCCGTCCAGAAACCCAAGAGAACAACCAGTGCGCGCAGAACATAACGCACGCCGTTATCGGTTTCGAAAAAAAGGCCCTGCATCTCTTTCCCCATCAGTGCCGGGCGAAAACGCCCGCGCCCTGCCTTGTCTGTCGTCCCGCCGTTTTGCCGGTGGGCATTTTATTGTTTGCGTCCCGCCATGGTCCCGAAGGTTTAGGCTGAACACCGTTTGCAGTCTTGCGCCGCAAAATTTCCGGCGCAAGTAAAATCTTTCAGTGCCGTCCGCCTTCGAGATAAGCGGCGCGCACCTGCGGATCGGCGAGCAATTCCTTGCCCGAACCGCTCATCGTCACGCGGCCGTTGACCATCACATAGGCGCGGTCGGAAAGCTTCAGCGCGGCAAAGGCGTTCTGCTCCACCAGAAAGACGGTCAGCCCTTCCTCCTGGTTGAGTTTCTTGATCGCCGCGAAAATGCCCTTGACGATCAGCGGCGCGAGGCCGAGCGACGGCTCGTCGAGCAGAAGCAGCTTCGGCCGTGCCATCAGCGCGCGGCCGATGGAGAGCATCTGCTGCTCGCCGCCGGAAAGCGTGCCACCACGCTGGCTCTGGCGCTCCTTCAGGCGCGGGAACATCACGAAAATCTTCTCGACGTCTTCCTTGAAATATTTCAGGTTATCGAGATTGGCGCCCATCTGCAGGTTTTCCAGCACCGTCATGCGCGGGAAGATCCGGCGGCCTTCGGGTGACTGGGCGATGCGTTTGCGGGCGATGAGATGTGTCGGCAGCTGGGTAATATCCTCGCCGTCGAAGATCACCTGGCCGGCACGGGCCTGCGGGCTGCCGCAGATGGTCATCATCAGCGTCGATTTGCCGGCGCCGTTGGCGCCGATCAGGCTGACGATTTCACCCTTGTTGACTTCGACATCGACACCGGCCAGAGCGCGGATATTGCCATAATAGGTTTCGACACCCTGAACTTTGAGAAGCGATTCACCGGACATCAGGCCGCTCCTCCGTCGAGTTCTTCCGCAATCACGTCTTCCACTTCATCATCCTCGACACCCAGATAGGCGGCGATGACCTTCGGGTCGTTCTTCACATGGTCCGGGGTGCCGTCGGAAATCTTCTGGCCATATTCCAGAACCACCACATGGTCGGAAATCTGCATCACCACCGACATGTCGTGCTCGATCAGCAGCAGCGACGTGCCTTCATCGCGGATGCCGCGCAACAGTGCATTGAGCGCCAGCGATTCCTTCGGGTTGAGACCGGCGGCCGGCTCATCAAGGCACAAAAGCTCCGGCCCGGTGCACATGGCGCGGGCGATTTCCAGACGGCGCTGCGCGCCATAGGGCAGATCGCCGGCCGGGTCGTCGGCGCGGTCGGTCAGATCGGCCTTGTCCAGCCAGTATTTGGCCTTCTCGATCGAACTTGCGACCGCCCTTTTATAGGCGGGCAGGCCGAGAAGACCGAGAATGGTGTAACCAGAGGCCTTCATCAGCGCATTGTGCTGTGCCACCAGCAGGTTTTCCAGAACCGTGAGGCCCGAAAACAGGCGGATGTTCTGGAAGGTGCGCGCCACCTTCGCCTTCTTGGTGATTTCGAAATCCGGCAGGCGCTCGAGAAGATGCGCCTCGCCGCTTTGCTGGCGCATGGTGATCATGCCCATCGTCGGTTTGTAGAAACCGGTGATACAGTTGAAAACCGTGGTCTTTCCAGCACCGTTGGGGCCGATCAGCGCGGTGATTTCGCCGCGCTTCGCCTCGAAGGAGAAGTCGTTGATGGCCATGAGGCCGCCGAACTTCATCGACAGATGTTCGACCTTGAGGATCGTGTCGCCAGTCGTATTGCCAGTGGTATTGGATGTCATGTTCATCGTTCCGGAAGCCATCAACCGTGACCTTCCTTGGTAAAGCTGCCGGACACGGCCTTGCGCTCCCGAAGGAAGGCCGTAGGTTCACGCGAGCCGACGAAACCGCGCGGCTTGAACAGCATGACGATAACCATGGCGAGGCCGAACAGCAGCATACGATAGAGTTCCGGCGTGAAATCAGGCCCGAAGATGTGCTTCAGGAATTCCATTTCGCGCAGAAGCTCCGTGCCGCCAACCATGACGAGGGCGGCGATGGCGATGCCGGTCAGCGAGCCCATGCCGCCGAGAACCACGATGGCGAGGATGACGGCAGACTCGAGGAACACGAAGCTTTCCGGAGACACGAAACCCTGACGCGCGGCGAAGAATGAACCGGCAAAACCGCCAAACATCGCGCCCGTCGCAAAGGCGGTGAGCTTGGTGATGACGGTATCGATGCCGAGCGAACGGCAGGCGATCTCGTCTTCGCGCAGCGCTTCCCATGCGCGGCCAATCGGCATGCGGCGCAGCTTGATGGTGACGTAAGCCGTCAGCATGCACAGGAACAGGATCACGTAGAACAGGAAGATCTTGTAATAGGCCGATGACATCGACAGGCCGAAAACCTTGGCGAAGTTGTTCGGCGCGCCGACATCGAAGGACCAGATGCCGAAGACCGAGGCCTTGGCGATGCCCGAAATGCCGAAAGTACCCTTGGTCACCGCCGTCCAGTTCAACAACACGAGACGGATGATTTCACCGAAGGCAAGCGTGACGATCGCCAGATAGTCGCCGCGAAGCCGCAGAACCGGAAAGCCGAGGATGATGCCCCAGAAGCCGGCGAGGATGCCGGCAAGCGGCAGAAGCACCCAGAAGGACAGGCCGAAATAGCTCGACAGCAGCGCATAGGAATAAGCGCCGACCGCATAAAAGGCCACGTAACCGAGATCGAGCAGACCGGCCAGCCCAACGACGATATTGAGACCCCAGGCCAGCATCACATAGATGAGGATCTGGATGCCGAAATTGTCGACGTATTTCAGCGAGCCCTGAAAGCCGAACAATTGCACTGCTATGACAGGATAAAGCAGCAGCAGCGCCAGCGCCAGCTTCAGGAAGTGCTTGTGAAAAAAGCCCTTTTCCTCGGAGATTTCCAGAATGCCGGTTTTCGCCTTGGCAAGCCTGCGGCGATCCATGGACGGCTTGAAAAAGCCGACCACGAGGAAACGGCCGATGGCGGCGACAGCGACGAAGATCGCCAGCAGCCCCCAGCGGGTGCCCCAGATCAGCTGGTTGTTGATGTCCTGATAGGTGATGATGCCGATATAGAGAATGAACATGCCGAACGAGATGACGCCGGCAATCAGCCCCTCCTTCACAGCCGTCGCCATCAGGCTCGGGCTGGAAGCGGCATTTTCGGAAGCGATATTGGTCATGGGATCACACCTTCTCGACTTCCGGACGACCGAGAATACCGGTCGGCTTGAAGATCAGCACGAAAGCCAGGATGCCGAATGCCGCGACGTCCTTGTAGGCGATGGAGAAATAGGCCGACCACAGCGATTCGATCAGACCGATCAACAGGCCACCGAGAACGGCGCCCGGAAGCGAGCCGATGCCGCCGAGAACGGCCGCGGTGAAGGCCTTGACGCCGGGAACGAAGCCGTCGCTGAACGAAGCCACGCCATAATACATCAGGTACATCGTACCGGCGACGGCAGCGAGCGCCGCACCCATGATGAAGGTGATGGAGATCGTCTTGTCGACATCAACGCCCAAAAGGGCGGCCATCTTTCGGTCCTGTTCGGTGGCGCGCTGCGCCCGGCCGAGCGGGGTCTTGTTGACGATATACCAGAAGGCGAACAGCAGAACGGAGGTAACCACCATGATGATCAGCTGCTTCAGCGATACGGTGATGGCGCCGAAGTGATAGCTTTCCGTCACCATCGACGGGATCGGCTTGTTGCGCGGACCCTGTGTCACCTGAATGAAGTTGGACAGCGCGATCGACATGCCGATGGCGGTAATCAGCGGCGCAAGACGGAAGGAGCCGCGCAGCGGCCGATAGGCGACGCGCTCGATCACCCAGTTCCACAATCCGGTCATCAGCATGGCGACGACCATCATCAAAAGCAGAAGAAGCGCCACCGGAATGCCGGCGAAAAACGATGTTGCAATCAAAAAAACGATCAGCGCGGCAAAGCCGCCAAGCATGAAAATATCGCCATGGGCGAAGTTGATCATGCCGATAATGCCATAAACCATCGTATAGCCGATAGCGATGAGGCCATAGATCGATCCAAGAGTCAGCCCGTTGATGAGCTGCTGGATAAAATACTCCATGTCTTTCCCCCGGGTATGGCCTCAAATGAGCCACGCCTCGTTATGTTAATTATCGGGGGAACCCCTGCGAGCATCCCCACTCCCAAAATGCATATCGTGTTCGTTAAAAATGTGAAGTCAAAAACGGGCGATCCTGCACAAAATTTGGAATTTCCACATGGACTGCCCGTTTCCCGATCAAAAGAGCCATGATTTTGGCAGGAAGTGCTGAAAAAATGACATCGGAATGCTTATTTTAGTCTTGTCTACCGCCATTATTTGACGGGCGACGGGCAAAGGAGTAGCGACATTGAGGATCGAAAGATCCCGGCACGGGATGGCAACGGCAAAGAGATGATCGACATATTGACGAAAGCGGCGCTGGACGCCGGGCAGGCGATCATGGCGGTCCATCGCGCCGGCCCGCATGTGTCGTACAAGGATGACTGCTCGCCGGTGACCGAGGCTGATCAACGCGCCGAGACGATCATTCTTGCGGCGCTGGCGACCCATTTTCCTGACATCCCGGTTATCGCCGAAGAGGCCGTCTCAAACGGCATCCAGCCGGAAACGGGCCAGGAGTTCTTTCTGGTTGATCCGCTTGACGGAACCAAGGAATTCATTTCCGGCAAGGACGATTTCACCGTCAATATCGCGCTCATCCGCAATGGCGTTCCGGTTGCCGGCGTGGTTTACGCGCCCTGCCGTGGACAGGCGTGGACGGGCGAAGGTAACGAGGCCGAAAAGCTCGCCATTTCCGGGCAAGGCGCGATCCTTTCGCGCCACCCCATCCGCGCACGCCAGCGAGGCGCTTCTCCCGTCGCGCTCATCAGCCGCTCGCACTGTACGGCGAAGACGGAAGCTTTCGTGGCCGAACACGGGCTGAAAGACTGCATTTCCGTCGGCTCCTCGCTGAAATTCTGCATGCTGGCCGAAGGTGCTGCCGATATTTACCCCCGCTTCAGCCGCACCATGATGTGGGACACAGCAGCCGGCGACGCCGTGCTACGCGCCGCCGGCGGCCGGACGCTCGATTGCGAAGGCCGGCTGCTTGCCTATGCGGTGAGGGGCGATGGCGAGGATGCGCTGGCCAATCCGGATTTTATTGCTGAAGGCGCGATGGCGGTGGAAATCGCGCCATAACTGAAGGGGTGATCGGGCAGGTTTGTTCGCTTCGGCGTATGCGGCTTCACCCCCCTCTGCCCTGCCGGGCATCTCCCCCACAAGGAGGGAGATCGGCAAGAAGTGCTACTGCCGCTTCATTCTCAAATGTCGAGATGGCCGGAGCCTCGCCTCGAGTCGATCTCCCTCCTTGTGGGGGAGATGCCCGGCAGGGCAGAGGGGGGTAAGCCGCAAACGCCGAGGCCGTAGAGCCCGGAAAACATCACCATCAACAAAAAATAATCTCATCCCCACTCATCCCCGCCCCGCCAAACCGCATCAAACTCTCTCGCAAATGCCCCCCGAGCGCGAAAGAGACACCATGACGGACCAGACGGCGAAACTTCACCTTCCCTATATCCTGCCCTCGCAGGCACAGAAACACGTGACCCACAATGAAGCGCTGCAAAGGCTCGATGCGATCGTCCAACTCACCATCAAGGCCACCGTCACCGCACCACCCGAAAATGCGGCGGAAGGAGACTGCTTCCTCCTCTCCGCAGATGCCGCCGGCGAATGGGCCGGCAAAGCCGGAAAGCTTGCCTTCCGGCAGGACGGCGCGTGGCTCTCGATAACGCCGCAGCCCGGCTGGTCCGCCTGGTTTGCCACTGAGGGCAAATATCGCCTCCTGCGGGACGGCGCATGGCGGGACATGCCCTTGCCCGCCGCAGGCAGGCTCGAAAGGCTGGGTATCGGCACGGATGCCGACGCCACCAACCACCTAGCGCTCGCCTCCCCCGCCAGCCTCTTCACCCATCCGCCGGAAGACGGCAGCCACCGCCTGACGGTCAACAAGGCGGGCAAGGCCGATACCGCCTCGCTGCTGTTCCAGACCGGCTGGAGCGGCCGGGCGGAAATGGGCCTTGCCGGCGATGACGGGTTTTCAATCAAGACCAGCGCGGACGGAACCTCCTGGCACACGGCACTTCTGTGCAGCGGCGACGGGCGGGTCTCGATGCCCAACCGCCCGCTCGCTGTCGCCGGCCTGCCGGCGGGCACGACGAAGCCCGCCAACGGTTCGGCGGCGGGTTTTTCGCTGCTGTTCGTCAATGAGGGCGGTTTTGCTCTTGGCGATCCGGTCGGCGCGGGGGGCGGAAGGGAACTCGTCGCTCCCGCAAAGGGTCTCTATCTGGCCATCCTGTCGCTTGCCGTGGTTTCCTCGTCCGGCCACCGCGTCTCGCTCTCCGTCAATGGCGCAGCGGGTGTCTTCGGCATCGCCGGCAACACATCGAATACGGGCACCTCGCAATCGGCTAACTTCATCCTTCCCCTCAACGCCGGCGACCGCCTGCGGCTGCAACATGAAGGATCGGCCGAATTTACCCAGGGCAACGGCAAAACGTGCCTTTCACTTGCAGCGCTGTGAGGAAAACAACCGACAGACGACAAAAATTGCGATTTTTGGAAAAATTTTTTCCCGGCAAAATAAGGCGACTCGAACAAATCAGGCGAAACCGTTCAAATTCTTAATAAATTGTCACGACCTGCTTAGGCAATTTTTAAAGGTACGGGGCTAAAGTTCCCGTCATATGGTCTTGAGTTTGTATAGAGTGTCCAATGACCGAAATGATACGCCCACGAGTTAAATATGTCATCGGCCCCGATGGCAGCCCTCTGACGATCGCGGATCTTCCGCCTGCCAATACCCGACGCTGGGTCATTCGCAGAAAGGCGGAGGTGGTTGCAGCGGTACGCGGAGGACTGTTGAGCCTCGAGGAAGCCTGCGAGCGTTATACGCTTACCGTTGAAGAATTCCTGTCCTGGCAGTCCTCGATCTCCGATCATGGCCTTGCCGGCCTGCGCACCACGCGCATTCAGCAATATCGCCACTGATATTGCGCCGGCGCGGCAACGCGCCCAGACCGAATTATCAAAATGCTCCGTCGGATTTTCGACGGAGCATTTGGTTTGATTTCGGATTTCCCCGCATAGCATGCCAGTCCCACGGTAAAATGATTGTCGCCGGTTTGTGTCCGCTGCGTTCGCTTTCCCGCTGTTTCAATTCAGGCGCAAGCCGTTACAGTGGCAAAAACGAACAGCAAGGAGGCGCACATCATGGATATCAAGACAACCGAAACCGGATCGCACGGCGAATATTCGGCAACCGTCGATGGCCATAAGGCCGAGATGACCTATTCGCGCACCTCCCCTTCCCTTATCATTATCGATCATACCGGCGTGCCCGATGCCTTGCGCGGCAAAGGTGTCGGCCAGGCTCTCGCCGCCCACGCGATCGATGAGGCCCGCAAGGGCGGTTGGAAAATCATTCCGCTTTGCCCGTTTTTCAAGGCCCAGACGCTGCGCCATAAAGAATGGGCGGATGTCATCCAGGGATAAGGGCGCTTAATTCTGTAAAAGGGCAGAATATTCGCAAACGTCACGGCATATTTCTTCTCCCCGAGGGGGAGAAGGTGGCCCGAAGGGTCGGATGAGGGGGCAACGTTGCCGAATATTTCTACCCTTGCCCCCTCATCCCGCTGCCGCGGACTTCTCCCCGGCGGGGAGAAGAAACAAGCGGCATACGCGCCGGTCTCTCGCAACCCTTCCCATATTGCGTCATTCATAAATACGCGTCGGGCTTCCCGTCACGCCACCTTCAGCGGCGGCGTCCCCGCATGCATGCTGTGGCGAACTTCCTCGCGAAATTCAGGCGTATCCTTGGCCCCATGCACCGCCACGGCATGGTGCACCGCTGCCTCCATCAATTCCTCCGGAGAATCGGCGGAGATGGCGATCGTGCATTTGCTGTCACTGGGGAATTCGCGGCAATCAATATATTGGCGGGCCATTTTTCCCTCCCTGCCATAGCCGTGCGCGCCCGCTTGAGGCGCGCACGCAAAGCCTCCGGCTCACGGTCGGAACCCCCTTAAATTACGCCTTTCCCCACCCCCGGACAATAAAAATCAGGCGACGCCGTCCCGCGGAAAGACGCGGAGCATCGCGCCAAAACAAAAGGCCGCCCTTTGCGGGGCGGCCTTTCAAAAAAACGCATGCCGTCCCGTCATTGAAAGCCGCCTCCTGATCCACCGGCAGCCGTCAATGAGGACGATCATTCGTCCGATTTCGCGCCAGTTGTCAGGCGCGGGCGCGGATTGCTCCGTCGCGGTTTTCGAGGGCAGCGGCCTTTTCATATTCGGCCTGCACTTCTTCCAGCGAAGCTTCGGCGGCTTCCTGCTGGGTCTTCAGCTCCCGAATGGAGACCTGAAGATTATCCGCACGCTGGCGCGCGGCCTTGGCAAAGGTCGGATAGGCAAAATGCGAGGGATCGGTAATCCCCGATTTGCTCTCTTCCAGCGAGATCTGATGCACCAGTTCCTTTGCCATCCGCTCGAATTCGGACATCATCTGCTGCAACTGGTTAAGTTGCCGACGTTTTTCGTTGACCTGAAATTCCTTCAGGCGAACCAGGCTGTCACGCGACTTCATACGCAATACTCCATGGATAGCGAGACCCGGATCAAAAAGGCACTATGCCCCCCTGATCGGCCCGTTTAACCCGCCCGTCATTCCGCAAAGGTTAATCCCTGTGCCGGAATGATTCCTAAAAGTTACCCGACGTTAATAAAAAACCACCGTCGTTAACCTTTCGTTTACGGGCATCGTTAATGATAAACACGATCATTTAAGGGTCGGTAAATGCCAGGTCCAAAAAATGGGCCAGACGATGTAAGAGTCGATTGAATCACTTAGCGAGAAATCCTCACGTTAAGCTTCAATTTTGGCGATGGTGGATTCACGTGCAAAAACAGCGAAATGCCTTCTTTGCTTAATAAATTCGATACACCTTGCCAAAGGCAATTAGAATTTGTTAACCATTTGGTGGCAGCCTGCAAATCAGGCAACGTCTGGATCCGCATCGCGCGAGGCAATGTTTTACCGGTTCGCGGGCGGCAAAGGGGATAATTATGCGGGTTCTACTGATTGAAGACGACAGCGCGACAGCGCAGAGCATTGAACTGATGCTCAAGTCGGAAAGCTTTAACGTCTACACGACCGACCTCGGCGAGGAAGGCGTGGACCTCGGCAAGCTCTACGATTACGACATTATTCTTCTCGACCTCAACCTGCCTGACATGTCGGGTTACGAAGTCTTGAGAACCTTGCGCCTTTCCAAGGTCAAGACGCCGATCCTCATCCTCTCCGGCATGGCCGGCATCGAGGACAAGGTGCGCGGCTTGGGCTTCGGCGCCGACGATTACATGACGAAGCCGTTCCACAAGGACGAGCTTGTCGCCCGCATTCACGCCATCGTCCGCCGTTCCAAGGGCCATGCGCAGTCGGTCATCTCCACCGGCGAACTGATCGTCAATCTCGATGCCAAGACGGTTGAAGTGGGTGGCCAGCGCGTTCACCTGACCGGCAAGGAATATCAGATGCTCGAGCTGCTTTCGCTGCGCAAGGGCACGACGCTGACCAAGGAAATGTTCCTGAACCACCTTTATGGCGGCATGGACGAACCGGAACTGAAGATCATCGACGTCTTCATCTGCAAGCTGCGCAAGAAGCTGGCAAACGCCGCAGGCGGCGCGAACTACATCGAAACCGTCTGGGGCCGCGGCTATGTTCTGCGCGAGCCTGACGGCGCTGCGGAATTCCTCGAAACCGCCTGACCTCTTATCGAGACAGGACAGTTTTAAAAGACCCGCTGGCGACAGCGGGTTTTTTGTTGTGCGTCACGGCCGAAACATGCCCGCTTCATTCAGACGCAACAGAAAGCGCATATTGGCACTCCCAAAAAGGACGAATGCCATGAACCACCCTATCCCCACTCTCAAAACCCAACGCCTGACATTGCGCTCGCAGACCATGGCGGATTTCCCCGCCTATCTGGCCTTCATGGCCTCACCGCGCTCTCTCGGTGTCGGCGGACCCTATGACCTCTGGAAAACCTGGGGCGTTTTTTGCCACGATCTGGCCAACTGGCACTTCTTCGGACACGGCGCGCTGATGATCGAACTTGGCGAGACGGGTGAATGCATCGGCCAGGTCGGCATCAATCACGGCCCGCTATTTCCCGAAAAGGAACTGGGCTGGCTGCTTTATGACGGCCACGAGGGCAAAGGTTATGCCGCCGAAGCCGCCATATCGCTGCGCGGCTGGGCTTTCGAAATCCTGCAGCTGCCGACGCTGGTGAGCTACGTATCACCGCAAAACAGCAAATCCGCTGCCGTTGCCACGCGAATCGGTGGTTCTCTCGACCCGTCTGCGCCGCGCAGCGACCCGGAAGATCTCGTTTTTCGATATTACCCACTCAATAAGGCTTGAAAGATCGGGACGCCGCGCAAGACCGAAAAGTTTCAGCGAGGCGTCCCCCATCTATCAGGCGCATAGCCTTATTAGCGCAGTTTCTCTTTGAGAAAGCCGCCGATTATCTCCGCGATTTGCGCGTGGATTTCAGCGCGGCCCCTGCCCCCGCCATCCCGGCACACGAAACCTTCGCCCGGTGACAGCGCCTCAACGATTTTTTCACCATTGGCTTTGCAGAGCTGCATGAAGCTGAAGTGGCTGGCATCCGGTATTTCCCGATAGACCGTCGTGGTTTTTGGCAGATGCCGGGCGATATAGTCGGAATCGGCCCTGATCGCGGCGATCTCGGGCGTCTCCACACCGGCAGCCAGAACCAGAACCGGCACGTCCACACCCTCAAGCGTTTCCGGCAGAAACCCGGCAGCCGGGCCGAGATCAAGCGCAATGGCCGCGCGGATGCGAACATCCCTCATATCCATCGAAAGGCGCGGATCAGCCTTGCCACCGCCAACAATGCCAACCTTGGCCAGGAGCCGGGGCGCCTTGCATTGCGGTGGCGCTTTCTCCGCATTGCAGCCCTTCAAGGCAAGTTCGGCGCTATAACGGCCTCCCACCAGTTCCATAGCGGTCCAGCCGCCAAGGGAATGGCCAATCACGGCGATGCGCGTCCTGTCGATCTCGCCGGCAAGCTGATTATCCCCAAGAAGTGCCGTCAGCGTTCTGCCGATATCACGCGGCCGCTCCCATAAGGGGACGATCTCGGCAGCATTTTCCTCGGTAAATGATTCGCCCTGATGATCCGGCGCGGCCACGACATAACCGTCCTGCGCAAGCTCCCCGGCAAGCCAGTTCAGATTGTGCCAGCTTCCGCCAAACCCGTGCGACAACAGCACAAGAGGACGAGAACCGGCTGGAATGGAAGCATCCGGTTGGACCTCAAGACCGTAAAGGGCAGCGTTTTCACCCACGACCTCGGTTTTTCCCGATGGAATGGCCGGATACCATAATGAGACATTGAGTGCTCTTGCACCGGCATCATCCGGCAATTTGATCTGCCTGAAACCGATGGTGCTTTCCGCCATCGCGGCGGGGGCAAGGGAGAAGATGACAATTGTCGCCAGAAGAAAATTGCGCATGAGGTGCTCCAGGAGTTGGTATGCACCAACCCCTGGCTCAAACCGCCGCCGCCCGAGACCTCAAACGGGTTTCAGGACGGACTGAAACACGATCAAGGCAGCGCCTTCACCCGCTCACCTGACTGCCGCCCACACGCTCGAAAAGCCGGATGGGGTGTTCACGGAACACCGTCTCGCGGAATGGCCGAAAGCCGAATCGGGCAGCAATGGCCAATGAAGGGCTGTTCAGCGGATCGATCATGCAGACCGTCCGCGGCGAAATTCCACTGCTGTCGAACCACCGTGTTGCCGCTTCCACCGCCTCGGTCGCGACGCCCTTGCCGTTCAGTTCTCCGTCGATTTTCCACATCGCCTCGGGCGCAGTATCGAAATCAGCGCCGTTTCCGCGGCGCATATGGGCAAAACCCACCTCGCCGACGATGCGCCCCGTGGCAAGCTCTTCCACCACAAAGGGGCCGAATCCATAAACGGACCAGTGGCCGATAAAGCGTAAAAGCCGGGCAAAGGCGAGTTCCGCATCCAGCGGCGCAATCGAGGTAAGCCCTTCGATCGGTGGAACATCCGCCCCCCAGAATGCGCGATAAAGCGCTTCATCCCCGATGGCGTGCGGCCGAAGGATGAGACGGGCGGTTGTCAGACGAACCATGAACGCGCTCCCCAAAAAGAAAAAAGGCCGGCGCGTCGGCAGACGCAGCCCCAGCCTTTTCGCAAAATCACGTCCGCAATTGAGCGGTCACTCGGCAGCCATCTTTGCGGTAAAGACGATGCGATCTTCATGCACCTTGTATTCCACCGTCATATTGGCCTCTTCCGCCAGAAGCAGCGTGTAATAGGGCTGCACGGAATGCGCGTCGACAGCCTCTTCCAGCCGGCCTTCGTAAATTTCCACGAACTTGGCCGGCACGCGCATCATCCGGCCCTTGACGGCGATTTCGAACCTGGCGTCACCGTCAGGGTTTTCCAGCACCACATCCACATTGCCGCCGCGCGGGATTGCGCCATAAGCGACGAGAAACAGGTTGAGCAGCAGTTTGACACGATTTTTCGGCACGATGGCGCGCGGACCGCTCCAGCTGACTTCAGCCTTCTTTTCGGCAGCGGCAAAATCCTGCGCAGCCTTTTCAGCTTCGCCGGTATCGATGGAAGCGCCGGCGGAACCGGAAGCGCCGAAAGCAAGCCGGGCAAATTTAAGCCGCACGGATGCGTTAACGGCTGAGGTGCGGATGAGATCGAGCGCATCGTCATCCGTACCGCCCTCGTCCAGCAATTCGAGGCCGTTATTGATGGCGCCGACAGGAGAAATCACATCATGGCACACACGACTGCACAAAAGAGCCGCCAGATCGGGACCGGACAGCGTGATATTGAGTTTGCTCGTCATAAAATTCTCTCCTGCGCAAGGGAGGCGCGGACGGTGTGGAAATTGTTAAGCCATAATGACACCATATTTGGTAAACCGATTGTTAATAGGATGGTTTCAAAATGCCAAATGCCTTAACAGGCCACATTGGAGCCCCGTGTATCCGTCAGGATGCACGACAGATGCTGTAGAACTTTGACTCTACGCATCGGCCCTTGCGAAAATCGATTCGGTTTTTCGGGCTGATGCGTTAACGAAACAGACGGACGGACATGACGATGCGCCTTACGAAAACCCGCACCATTGCACGCCTCGGACTGGGAAAGATTGTCGCGCTCCTTGCGAGCCTTTTGATGTGGGTCGCACCGGCCTTTGCCCAGACCAGCGATCAATATTCCATCCAGGAAGTCGTGGACGCAGGCCACGGATTCTTCGGTGAAACCACCGGCGGCCTTGCCAAGGTGGTGGAGCGCGCCTTCCAGCAATACGGACTTCCGAACGGTTACATTCTCGGCCAGGAAGGCTCCGGCGCCTTCGTTGCCGGCCTCACCTATGGCGAAGGCACGCTTTACACCAAGAATGCCGGCCAGCACCCGGTCTTCTGGCAAGGCCCGTCGCTCGGGCTCGATTATGGCGGCCAGGGCACCCGCGCCATGATGCTGGTCTACAACCTACCATCGGTCGATGCGCTTTACCGCCGTTACGGCGGCGTCAGCGGTTCCGCCTTCATCGTCGCCGGCGTCGGCATGACCTATCTGAAAAGCAGCGACGTGACGCTCGCCCCCATCCGCACCGGCATCGGCGCGCGCCTCGGCATCAATGTAGGTTACCTGAAGCTCACCCAGCAGCCGACCTGGAACCCCTTCTGATTCGCTGAGGTCTAAGCGGAGCTAAGGGTGGTCTATAGGATGAAGCATTGCGGCAGCTTTCTTCTCCCCGCCGGGGAGAAGATGGCCCGAAGGGTCGGATGAGGGGGCACCGTCGCCGTATCTCACGACCCTCGCCCCCTCATCCCGCTGCCGCGACCTTCTCCCCGGCGGGGAGAAGAAACAGGCGGCAACCTCCCGCCCTGCTAATTGCCTAGGGAGACCCCTCCCCACGGTTGCAATAATAGCGTAACGTGCTTTCGCGCTCCTCTTTCCGAATGCGCGCGTATCTGAGTTTCGGAGACTGTCCCGCGTGATCGAATATGCCATTCTTTTCGGATTGGGTTTTCTCACCGCAACCCTTTTGGCCCTGTTGATCGCGCCCGCGATCCACCGCCGCATTGTCGCCTATACGGAAAACCGCCTGCGCGCGACCATGCCCATCAGCCCGCAGGAAGTCCGCGCCCAGAAGGATATGGCGCGCGCGCTTTACGCCGCCGAAAACGCCAAGGTCCGCCAAGAACTGGATACCGAGCGGGAGAAAAACACCTCGCTGCGCCTCGCCAACGAAGCCGCCTCCAGCGATGCCTATCGCCTTGGCGAACAGAACCGCGGCTTTTCGCTGAAAATCGAGGAATTGACGCTGGAAATCGGCGAATTACGCGCCGCCCTCGATACCAGCGAAGAACGCGCCAATGCGATTGCCACGAACCTGACGCAACAGGAACAGGCCGCCAATGAGCGCGCCGCCCAGATGTCTGATCTCACCGCCCGCCTCACCAATCTGACGCGCGAGCTGGATGACACGAAAATCACCTCTGCCACCCGCGATCTGGAAGCCGAGCAGGCAAAACAGAGCGCCACGCGTTTTCGCAAGGAAGGTGAGACCGCGACCCGCGAATTGCAGGATGTGGCGGCCCGTAACAAGGAGGCCATGACGGCGGTTGCGCGCGAAAGCCGCAAGGTCACCCGACTGGAAGACCAGGTCGCTACCGTGATGGCGAAAAATGCCGATCTCGATACGATGCTGACGCTGCGCAATCAGGAAGTCGCCCGCCTCAAGGAACAGCTTGCGGCAACCGGCGGTCGCGCCAACGACATGATCATTCGCCTGCCGAACCCGGCCGTGCCGGTCGAGAAAGCAGCGAGCCAGTTGCCACCGGCAGCCCCTGCCGCAGCCGAGGCGCCCGAAACCGTACCCGTCGTTGCGGAGGACGTGGCGCAGGCGGTGACGACAGAGGAGGCCGCAGCCTCCGCCGTGGTTGAGCCAACGGCACCGTCGCCGGAAGGCCTGGAACAGGAAATCGAGGATATCCGCAATCAGGGAACGGCGCTCACCGAACGCCTGCTGAATGTGCGCGGCACCGGCAATGACGAGCCGATCCGCCGCGAAATCGCGAGGATCGCCGCCAGGATGATCGCGCTGACGGCGGCACAGGAGGGTGAGAAATCGCCTATTCCGGGGTTGCTGGCCAAGGCCTCTGGTGCGTCAGGGCGCGATAGTCTTGCAGTGCGGGCGGGTGCGTTGATGGGGAAGCGGGAACAGTAAGGCTGGTGGGTGCGAGATAGTCCGCCTCAGTGGGTGCGGCTTACCCCCCTCTGCCCTGCCGGGCATCTCCCCCACAAGGAGGGAGATCGATACGCGGCGAGGTTTCGACCATCTCAACATTTGTGAATTCGGCGATCTCGACATTTAAGAATGAAGTGGCGGTCGTGCGTCTTGCCGATCTCCCTCCTTGTGGGGGAGATGCCCGGCAGGGCAGAGGGGGGTGAAGCGGCATACACAGAGTTAACTGTAAGCCTCCTCGGCACACATCGATGCCGCCCGATCACACCCGCCCCATAACCCCCGCCATCTGATAAAGCGCCAGCCCCGAAGCCGTACCCGCATTCAAACTATCCAGCTGCGGCGATTGCGCAATCCGCGCGGTATGAAACCGCGACAGCACCGATTGCGGCAACCCCTCACCTTCCGTGCCGATAACCAGCGCCATCCGCTCGGAACGGGAAATATCGCGGATTTCGGTCTCGCCGTTCGGAGACAGGCTCCAGATCGCAAATCCGGCCTCGGACAGCCGCTCCAGCATCTCCAACGCACCGCCGCCGCGGTGATAGGGCACCGACAGCACCGAACCGACGGAAACCCTGAGCGCCTTGCGATAGAGCGGATCGCAGCACGTCTCGTCCAGCAACACCGCATCGGCATAAAACGCCGCCGCATTGCGGAACATCGCGCCGAGATTGTCGTGGTTGGAAATGCCGCAGCCCACCAGCACCAGCGAAGAGGCGGGAAGCGCTGCCGTCATTTCCTCAAGCCCGCGGTCGTGAACCCGGCGGCCGAGCGCCAGAATGCCGCGATGCAGGTGGAAACCGACGATACCATCAAGCACCGGCGCTTCGGCAACATAGACGGGAACATCGGCCGGAAAATCGGCAAGAATATCGGCGACGCCGGCCAGCCGGTTTTTGAGGATGAGAATGCTCTCCGCCGCAAAGGCGCCACCCGCCTTGTGGGCGGCGGCCAGCATGCGCAGCACCACCGTGCCTTCGGCGATGAAGCGCCCCTGACGCCCGGTCAGGTCGCGCTCGCGAATATCTCGAAAGGCGGCGATGCGCGGATCGGCCGGGTCATCGACCGGAATCAGCGCCCGCCCATCCAGCAGCACACCCTCGTTACCCTCACTGGGCATCAACAGTCACATCGGCCAGAAAACGGCCGGCCGCGACGTTGAAGACCAGCGCCTTGCGGGTGCCATTGGCAAGCCTGCCGTAAAACAGCATGTCGCCGCCGGAATAGCTGACATTGTCGATCACAAAGCCCTGCGGCAGGCTGGCGGTGACGGCCAGCGGGCCGTTGCCGGTGGGAACGGCAAGATTTGGCGCAGCACTCTGCGTTGCAACGGTTTTCGACGGCCCCATCGCCTTGTAGACAACCGCGCCGAAGACGGCCATAAGGCTGATAAACATCACGGAGCCCGACACGATCTGCAAACGGATCATCTTGCGGCGAACTTTTTCCACGGCCGGATCAAGCGGCTTGTCTTCCTGTTCGTCTGGCTCGATCTGCGTCATCGGGTTCCCTGAAATGCTGATGGATCGGAAAAATAACAATGAACGACCCCTTTAAACAAGGCGGAGACGCAAGGAAAGTCCTGATTGCCGGGGAAGACGCCGAAGGCCGCATAGATGTGTGGCTGGTGGGCGAAGTTGGCAGCGACCTGTCACGCAGCCGCCTGAAAGCGCTGATCGAACAGGGCGCGGTTCTGCTCAATGGAACGCCCGTGACCGAGCCGAAAAAGAAGGTGCATCCGGGCGATCGCATCGAAATCGTCATGCCGGAGCCGGAAGACCCTGAACCCAAGGGCGAGGACATTCCGCTGGTTGTGGAATATGAGGACGAAGACCTGATCGTGCTGGTCAAGCCCGCCGGTCTCGTCGTGCATCCGGGTGCCGGCAACTGGACGGGAACACTGGTCAACGCCCTCATCCACCATTGCGGCGACAGCCTTTCCGGCATTGGCGGCGTCAAGCGCCCCGGCATCGTGCACCGGCTGGACAAGGAAACCTCCGGCGTCATGGTCGTGGCGAAAAACGATAATGCCCACCGTCATCTCGCCGCACAATTTGCCGATCACGGCCGCACCGGGCCGCTGGAACGCGCCTACAAGGCCGTCGTCTGGGGCCGCCCGCGCACGCTGCGCGGCACCATCGACGCCGCACTCGGCCGTGGCGCCGACCGCACCAAACGCACCGTCAAGCGCGAGGATACCGATGACGCCCGCGAGGCGATCACCCATTACGAGGTGATCGAACGGTTCCACGAAAAGCCAGATGCATCCTGCCTCGCCTCCATGGTGGAGTGCCGTCTGGAAACCGGCCGCACCCACCAGATCCGTGTGCACATGGCCCATATCGGCCACCCGCTGATCGGCGATCCCGAATATGGCGCAGCCTTCCGCACCAAGGCGAACCTGCTGGAAGAACCGGCGAGATCCACCGTCAACCGTTTTCCACGACAGGCGCTGCATGCCTATCTGCTGGCCTTCGAACACCCCCGCACCGGCGAGGTGATGGAGTTCGAAACCGATATGCCTGACGATATGCAAGAGCTGCTTGAAGCCCTGCGCAGCTGAAAACTGGTATGGCGCGGTCAAAAAAACCGCGCCATGTATCTCGCCGGAAGTCCCGGATAATAAAAAAAGATTAGCGGATAGCGATATTCCGCAGTCGGTCCTTTTTGTAGACCGCCCCAATTTCGCTTCAATCGTCGCACCTCCTCGGCCCCGGAAAGCTTGCAACCGCTCCGGTGAACGCCGTGTCCGCATGCCGAGCTTGCCGAATAACCGACGCTGCAAGCAACGCCGTCCGTTCGATGCTAAAGCCTCAGCGGAACCGGCATGATGACGGGATCTATCGCGCATGAATATCGAAGACCGCCGGTTCATATTTCAGGATCTACGCAGCATAGAAGGTTATATCGACCCGCCCGACGCGCTTGTGTTCAAGGCGCTGCTGCAGGCGCAGACAAGAGACGGCCTCAAGGGCGGCATGGCGGAAATCGGCGTCTATTACGGCCGTTCCTATTTCCTGCTGCGCAAATTCGCCCAGACGCAGGAAAAGGTGCTGGGCGTCGATCTGTTCGATCTTGATCCGCCCGAGGATGGTAGCCTCGACCAATATGAGCGGCTTATGGAAAACGGCCGCCGGCTGGGTTTTGCCATGGATGAGAACCTGATCATCAGGGGCGACAGCACCCGGCTGGCTCCCGCCGAGATCACCGCGCGCATCGGCCCGGCGCGTTTCTTCAGCATCGATGGCGGCCACCACCTGCATCACGTGCTGGCGGATGCGAAACTGGCGATGGAGGTCATCGCACCGCACGGCGTCATCGTCTTCGACGATACTTTCAACCCCGCCTGGCCGGAGGTGACGGTGGCCGTCGCCGATTTTCTGCGCACCCATGGCCACAGCCTCGTCTGCTTCGGCATGACCAAATATAAAACCTATGTCTGCCGCCGGGAATTTCACGCGACCTACGCCAACGCGATCACCGCTGACCCTGATTTACAGGCGCTTGGCCGTGGGGAAACGCAATTTCTCGGCTCCAATGTCGTGCGGCTGCACAATCCCATGCGCCGGCGGGTGATGTATGAGTTGATGGTCCGCTCCGGCCTTGGCGGTTTTTCGGAACGAATCTACCGTTCGAAAGTTAAACAGGTCAGAGACAATGCTGTCGGCACATAACAGAGCTGTGAACACAGCCGTCGCTTGAAACGCGGCGGGTGCATACATATTTGTTACATGGGTTCGTGCGGGGTCGGTAACGACCCGCAGCTTACGGTGTGCCTCGGGGCGGGTGATTGCCAGCCCAAAGAGGGTGCCGTTCCAGACCATAGATAAGGGGGTGCTTTATGGCCCGCAATAGTTTGCCTACGATTACGGCCGGTGAAGCCGGTCTCAACAGATATCTCGACGACATCCGCAAATTTCCGATGCTGGAGCCGCAGGAAGAGTACATGCTTGGCAAGCGTTACGCCGAGCATGGCGACCGCGACGCCGCTCATCGGCTCGTCACCAGCCATCTGCGTCTCGTTGCCAAGATCGCCATGGGTTATCGCGGTTACGGCCTGCCGATCGGCGAAGTCGTGTCCGAAGGTAATGTCGGCCTGATGCAGGCGGTCAAGAAGTTCGATCCGGAACGCGGTTTCCGTCTGGCCACCTATGCCATGTGGTGGATCAAGGCTTCGATCCAGGAATATATCCTGCGCTCGTGGTCGCTGGTGAAGATGGGCACGACCGCCAACCAGAAACGCCTGTTCTTCAACCTGCGCCGGCTGAAAGGCCGTATCCAGGCAATTGACGATGGCGATCTGAAGCCGGAACACGTCAAGGAAATCGCCACCAAGCTGCAGGTTTCCGAGGAAGAAGTGATCTCGATGAACCGCCGCCTGCATGGCGACGCATCGCTGAACGCGCCGATCAAGGCCTCCGAAGGCGAATCCGGCCAATGGCAGGACTGGCTGGTGGATGACCATGAAAGCCAGGAAGCCGTGCTGATCGAGCAGGACGAGCTGGAAACCCGCCGCCGCATGCTGGCCAAGGCCATGGGCGTGCTGAACGACCGTGAACGCCGCATCTTCGAGGCCCGCCGCCTTGCGGAAGACCCGGTGACGCTGGAAGAACTCTCCTCCGAGTTCGACATCAGCCGCGAACGCGTGCGCCAGATCGAGGTGCGCGCCTTTGAGAAGGTGCAGGAAGCGGTGCAGAAGGAAGCGCTGGAAGCCGCGCGCGCCTTGCGCGTGGTGGATGCTTAAACGGCCCTTGAAACGCTGATCAATGTAAAGCCCGCAGATCGCAAGGTCTGCGGGCTTTTTGTTTGCCCAACGCATGGTTGCGGAGAGCCGGTGGGCGTTGCCCCCTCATCGCCTCGCTGCGCTCCGGCACTTCTCCCCGGCGGGGAGAAGAATTTGCGGCGGCGTCTCATTCCGCGTCAAATGTCAGGGACTATGTCTGAAGGCGCAATCGGGCGCGGCAGTTTCTTCTCCCCGCCGGGGAGAAGTGCCGGAGCGTAGCGAGGCGATGAGGGGGCGAGCTATCGGTGGAACGCCCCCAAGATCATCACTGACCGCCGGCAGCAGGTGCAGCCGCCGCCCATTCGCTAAGCGCCTTGTCGAAGGCGGCAATGCCGTCATTGCCCTTTTGCAGGGTCAGCAGCGCGCGGCGGCCATTGCGGTAGGAGACCGGAATATCGATCCAGTTGCGGCTCTTCAGCAGCTCCAGATTGGTCTTCATCGCATCCGGGAAGTCGTTGAGCGCAATCATGTGGAAATCGTCGGTGATCTTGGCCGGCACCGCGATCAGGGCATTGCCGCGATCCTGCTCCGTGCTCTTCATCGCGATACGCTGGACGCTGTCGATCGCTCCGCCTTCAAAGCCGGGCGAAACCGAGAAGACGATCTCGATCAGGTGGCTGGCCGGCAGCGACGGATCGGTGTTGCGCTTGAAGGTGATGAGCGCGCTCAGGCCCCGGCCGGGAACCGTGATCTGACCCTGAACGGTCGGCGATGGCTTGCCCTCCGCATCATTTTCCTGCTGTAGCGACCAGGAAACGCTGCCCTGAATGGCCGTTGGAACGGTCTGGCCCAGCACTTCCTCGTAAAGGAACATGCGGTCACCGGTGGCGGCAGCGGCGGGCTGCTGTGCCGGCGGCGTGCCGGCAGGTGTTCCATTGGGCGTTCCGGCGGGCGCGCCGGCAGTATTGGCAGGAGCCTCACCCGCAGGCGGCGGCGCAACGTTCTGTTCGTAAACCGACTGGCCTTCTGCCGTAACCGGCTGGCCGTTCGCGCCCGGCGCTGGTCCCTCGTCACGCTCGGTCCCGTCAGCCAGAAGCCGCTGGGTGAACTTCGTGCCGGTCACGGAACCATCGTCGCCATGCGTCGGCGCCTGGTGATTTGCCGGCTGCTGCCCGGTGGCGGGCGGCTGCTGGGTTGCCGGCGGCGTCGATGTCTGCGCCTCGCCCGTCGGAGTATTGGCCGGAGGCGTCTGGGTCTGACCGCCATTCTGTGCCGATTGCACCAGCCCGCCGACCATGTCGTTCAGGGCGTCGCGGTTCATCCACAGCGCATAACCGCCACCTGCCAGAAGCCCGGCACCGACAAGGGCAAGCACCAGCGAAGCATAGTTGCGGCGCGGCTTCTTTTTGACCATGTAAGCGGGCGTCGCAGCACCTGCGCCCACGGCGGGCGTATCGTCCGCAGTTGCCCGGCTGGAAGACGACGCGCCGTCATAACCGATCAGCTCGTCCAGATCGTCCCAGGGGGTGCGTTCCTTATTGTCCTTGGCCGGTGTCTGATCACCGAAGGGATCATTGTCGGCGCGCGGCAGAGCCGGCGCGTCCTTGGCCGGAATGGCAATCTCGGTGTCCTGGAAGTAGGACGAGAAATCCTCAACAACGGCAGACTTTTTCGGAGTCGCATCGTCCGTCTGGCGCGGTTCGGAAAATTCATCCTGCCGGCCGAAGACCGGATCGTGATCCACTGCCGCATGGCCGAAGCGGTTATCCGCATCGCGCTTTTCCGGCTCGAAATTCACCGCCGGGTCCTGATAATGCTGCGCGGCATAACCGGCAACCAGCGGGCGCTCGTCCGTCTCGGCACGCACATCGGCATAGTCGTCAGCAGGGCGCACATCATCGTCGGCCTGCGTTTCTTCAAGCTTGCGCCAGTCGTCCTCATCCACGGGCTTTGCCCAATGGGCGGGAACGGACGTGTCTTCTTCGCGCGGCGCGGTCTCGAATTCGCGATCGTGCTCGTCCGCCGAGCGATAGGCCGGTTCTTCCTCCGCACGGGTGAAATAGGTTCCGTGCGTCTCATCGGAAACAACAGGAACTACCGGAGCGGGCGCTTCATAGAGCTCTTCCGGTTCGCGGTCTTCTTCCCGCTGCTCCTCGTAAACCTGCTCATCCTGCTCGGCTGCCGCGGAAACGGGCGCCTCGTGTCGAGGCTCTTCCTCGACGGCGGGTTCTTCATAAGCTGGCTCAGGCTGTGCGATCTCAGTCGCGGCCGGCTCTTCCGCCTCGACAGGCTCGGCGGCATGGGCCGCGCGATCTTCGTCGATATCGTGCTGATGGTAGGGCGCGGGCGCTGCTGCCTCTTCGGCAGTGGAAGAGAATGCATCATCCTCCTCCAACGCCGGAAGCGCCTCGGCATATTCGCTGTCCACCTCGGATATGGCGGCGTCCAGCTTGGCGATCTGCCGGCGCAACAATTCTTCCGGCGGACGTGGCTTCATATTCTCGAGTTGGCGCACAACCGCACTGCGCGCCTTGTCGTAAACCTTCGCCCGGTTTTCGGGAGTATTGCTCGCCAAGCCATCCACGGCCTTGCGAATGACTGCTACAAAATCCGCCATAAGCACTTTCTCGTCGCGGCCGGCGACGTACCGGCCCGATATGGTTTATGAATCTAGATCGCCGAGGACATTAATCCTCAAACGGATCAGTCACAAGTATGGTGTCGTCACGCTCCGGACTTGTCGACAGGAGTGCGACAGGCGCTCCGATCAATTCCTCGACCTGACGGACATATTTGATTGCCTGAGCAGGCAAATCCGCCCATTTTCGGGCACCGACGGTCGATTCTTTCCAGCCTTCCAGCGTGATGTAGATCGGCTCGACCCGCGTCTGCGCGCCCTGGCTTGCCGGAAGATGGTCGATTTCCTGCCCGTCGAGCTTGTAGCCGACGCAGATTTTCAGCTCATCGAGACCGTCAAGCACGTCAAGCTTGGTGAGCGCGATGCCGGTAATGCCGTTGGTGGCGACCGACTGGCGCACCAGTGCCGCGTCAAACCAGCCGCAGCGGCGCTTGCGGCCGGTGACGGTGCCGAATTCATGGCCCTTTTCGCCCAGGAACTGGCCGATTTCGTCATTCAGCTCGGTCGGGAATGGGCCTTCGCCAACGCGGGTGGTGTAAGCCTTGGTGATGCCGAGAATGTAACCCAGCGAACCCGGACCCATGCCCGAACCGGCAGCGGCCTGGCCGGCAACAGTGTTGGACGAGGTCACATAAGGATATGTGCCGTGGTCGATATCGAGCAGCGACCCTTGAGCGCCTTCGAACAGAATGCGTGCACCGGCGCGGCGCTTCTTGTCGAGCAGCAGCCAGACGGTTTCGCTGAACGGCAGGATGCGCTCGGCAATCGAGCCAAGCTCTTCCATGATGGTTTCATGCGCAACTTCGGCAGCGCCGAAACCGCGACGAAGCGCGTTGTGATGCGTGAGAATGCGATCGACCTTGGCGGAAAGCGCCTCCATGTCGGCCAGATCCATGACGCGGATGGCGCGACGGCCGACCTTGTCTTCGTAAGCCGGGCCGATGCCGCGACGCGTGGTGCCGATCTTGGTGCCGCTGTTGGAGGCGGCGTCTTCCCGCATGCCGTCCAGTTCGCGGTGCAGCGAAAGAATGAGGGTGGCATTGTCGGCGATACGCAGGTTTTCCGGCGTGACCTTGACGCCCTGCACTTCCAGACGGCCGATTTCAGCAATCAGCGCATGCGGATCGACCACGACGCCGTTACCGATGACGGCGAGCTTGCCGGGACGCACGACGCCGGACGGCAGAAGCGAAAGCTTGTAGCTGATGCCATCGATGACAAGCGTATGACCGGCATTATGGCCGCCCTGATACCGCACGACGACATCTGCCCGCTCGGACAGCCAGTCGACAATCTTGCCTTTGCCTTCGTCGCCCCATTGCGAGCCGACCACCACAACATTCGTCATTTCTTGCTTTCCTGCTCATGGCGCTTGCGCGCCCGATAACCCGATGGGAAACCCAAACCCGCGAATGTATACTGTGTTGTTTTACGGAAAGCGACCCTGTTTCTTATGGAGAATTTTGCTTTTTCCGTGACAAGGCGCGGATTTCCCGCATTATCTCGCCCCGTGGGGGGCAAGCGCGGGCGCAAGACCGCCATTCACCCCTTAGCCGTTATCCCGCCCCGTGAAGAAGCGAAACATCAGCGTGCCCTCCAAAGCCTACATCGCCCTCATCATCGCCACGCTCTGCTGGGGCGGCAACACCGTTGCCGGCAAACTGGCCGTCGGCCACATCAGCCCCATGGCCTTCACCTTCCTGCGCTGGGTCTTCGCCGTCGCCATCATCTTCGCCATTTCCGTGCCGCAGCTGATCAAGGACTGGCCGGTGGTGAAAAAGCGCCTGCCCTATTTTTTCGTGCTCGGCAGCGTCGGTTACACCGCCTTCAACGTTTTTCTCTACACGGCCCTGCAGCACACCTCGGCCATCAATGCCGCCGTCATCCAGGCCGGCATTCCCATGGTCATTTTCGTCCTGAACTTCATCCTGTTCCGCACCCGCGTGCTGTTCGGTCAGATCGTCGGCTTCTGCCTCACCATATCAGGCGTAGCGCTGCTCGCCTCGCATGGCGATCCGGTCTCGCTGCTGCAACTGGAAATGAATGCGGGCGACGCCATCATGCTGCTGGCCGTGCTGGTCTATGCCATCTACACCGTCATCCTGCGCTGGAAACCCACCGTCGACTGGCGCACGCTGATGGCCATCCCCGCCTTTTTCGCGCTGCTCACCTCCGTGCCGCTGGTCTTCTGGGAAATGTCGCGAGACAACGTCGTCTGGCCGGATCAGAAGGGCTGGGTGCTGGTGGTCTATGCCGCCATTTTTGCGTCACTCATCGCGCAGATCCTGTACATCAAGGGTGTAGAACAGATCGGCGCGAACCGCGCCGGCCTCTTCATCAACCTCGTGCCGGTCTTCGGGACATTGCTGTCAGTTGTCGTCCTCAGCGAAACCCTGCACACCTACCAGATCGCAGCACTCGTCATGGCGCTGGCCGGCATTGCTGTGGCCGAACGAAAAAAATCGCCGGCTCCCTGATCCAAACAGGATCAGGAGAAACCGGCGCAGTCTGGCAGGCATGAAAAAATGGGCTTAAAGCGCGGTTTCGCGCTCAGCAGGAGAGAAGTGGGCATTGCCGAGAACAATGTCGCCCTTGTCGGTGGTAACGATCAGTACTTTTTCGAGCGATCCGTCATTGTTCAGCGAAAAGGCAAGGCGCAGTGCGCTCGAAGACCAGCCGGCACCGGCAAGGGCCGTGCGCTTGATGGCGGCGCAATCACCACAATCGCCAAGGCTCAACGAAGGCGTTGCCGGGACATCGGTTGCGAAACCGGAAAAATAATCATCGAGCGCACCCATGGTGGCGTTCACATCGCGATTGACGCGCAGCAGCTCATCACGGCGCTCGCCGTTGAGCGGCGCGGCAATCGTCGAAACACACTGGCCGGCGGCAAGAACGCAGCCATCGAAACCGCCGGGAGCCGAAACACCGATCTGCGTTACCGCACTCTTTTCGACGGCGGCAAAACCACGGGCAAAACCGGCAGCACCCGCCGCATCGGCATGGGTGGACATGGAAGCAACGACAATTCCGCAGATGGCAGCAGCAATAATCTTCTTCAACATTTCATACCCCGTTTGGCGATCCGCCGGCTTGTGCCGGTCTCGATTTCTGTTTTTGGAAGCGTCTCTTTTCAAAGGCGCTCTCCGTCTGTGATCCCACAATGGCACACGACTGTTTTCGACCGCTTTAAGCCGATTGCTACAATTTTATCGATTTTCATTTTTGTACAGCGATCGCTTTTTATCCAAATATGCGCCGATATCACCGCCCCAATTCGGAAGCAGTGTTGAGAGGCGATAAATGGGCCGCATCGCTGCGGGGTATTGAACGGATGGTTGAGGGTTTGCAGGCGATGCGGCCCCGGTCTCAACATATACGCCGCCCGCCAAACCGGTTCCTGTTTGGAGGATGGACATATGCCGGCCGCCTCAACCGTGACATCGGGAAACTCCCCGGTTTTGGCCGCCTGCCCCGCCCATCTTGCGCCGCGCGCACGCTCAATGATCGGGATGAGGCGATTATAGCCTGATCGGCCGAGACGGGGACGCGCGGGGATAAATGCATCCCAAAAAAGGCGCGCGGCAGAAGCGCAACGCACGTTTTCGCCCCATCCCGGACACAGGAATTTTCAGCGGGTTAACAGGTCCTTGATCGGCAGCATTTGAATTAACCTTGTCTTAAAACCCGACGTTAATGGTTAGCAATTTAAGAATAGCGGAACGAAAGGGTTCCGTTATGCGTGGCGTATTGGCCGTAGTTTTTTTGATGCTCGTTCTTGCCGGCTGCGCCACCGCACCGTCGCAGGTCACCAATGCCTGTGCGATTTTCGAGCAGCGAAACGGCATCTTCAACAACTGGCGACGCGATGCGAAAGCGGCTGAACGGGAGTTCGGCGTGCCCGTGCCTGTCATGATGGCGACGATCTATACCGAATCCGCCTTCCGCCCCTATGCGCGGCCGCCGCGCACCAAGCTCCTGGGCTTCATTCCCTGGACGCGCCAGTCCAGCGCTTATGGTTATGCCCAGGCGCTGGATGGCACATGGAGTGTCTACCAGCGTGAAACCGGCCGCCGGGGAGCAAGCCGCACCGATTTCACCGATGCCATCCACTTCGTCGGCTGGTATCACGCCAAAAGCCGCCGCGAAAACGGCATTTCGCTGAACGACCCCTATAATCTCTACCTCGCCTATTATTCCGGCCATGCCGGTTATGCCAAGGGCAGCTGGCGCAACAATTCCGCCGTCCAGAAGGCCGCCCGCCGCTCCGCCAACATGGCACTGCGTTACGAGGCGCAATTGCAGCAATGCGGGTATCGCTGAGGCTGGTGAGAAGAGGCTCGCTGATGTGGAGCCGAAGCCCCCCACCCGGCGTAAAACGCCGATAGTGCAAGTGTTACTCCCCGTAAACCGCCAGAAATTCCCGCACAGCATCGATCTCGCTGGAGCGGATTTCATGCCCGCCCGGATGCCATACCGTTCCCACGGTTCCACCCTGCGCCTGAAGGCTCCGTTCCAGCGCTGTCGTCAGCGGTACCGGGCAGATCGGATCGCGCTCTCCCGCCGTGATCAGCACCCGGCGTGACGATTTGGCCTGAGAAATCTTAGGCTCGAACGGGATCAGCGGATGCATCAGCACCGCCGCATCGAAAAGCTCGGGCTGTTCGATCAGCACATTGGCGAGAATATTCGCGCCGTTGGAAAAGCCGAGACCGATGATTGGCCCGGACTGGTAATGCTCACGGTTCGCCTTGACGAAATCGGCCATCTTCACCGTTGCGCGGGCAAGATCGGCCAGGTCGTAAATGCCCTCGCCCGTGCGCCGGAAGAAACGCGCCGCGCCATGTTCGGACACATCGCCGACGGGTGAGAGGACGGTGGCCTGCGGCAATAGCCGTGCGCCGAAATCAAAGAACTGGTTCTCATCGCCACCCGTGCCATGCAGCACGAGGAAAAGCGGCGCGCTGGCCGCACCAGCGCGGGATTTGTGGAAATAGGTGTCCTTGGTCATGGGAAAAATCCTTTCTGGAAGGAAGAGGTTCAGCGATACCCCGCGGCTTTTTTCAGCCAGGCGGAGCAATCATGTTGAGCGAGCGAGCGCCGCTTGTTTCTTCTCCTCGCCGGGGAGAAGGTCGCGGCAGCAGGATGGGGGGGCAAGCTCTCGATCTATCGCCGGCGTTGCCCCCTCATCCGACCCTTCGGGCCACCTTCTCCCCCTCGGGGAGAAGAAATACACGGGAACGTCGTGCCAAGCGCAATCGAGCGGATTAAACCGCCTTCTCATCACCCAGCGGCTCCAGCTGCTTTTCCAGCTGGGCGCGCAGATGCGCATGCTGGCTCGGCAGCTTCAGCGCCTCGCCGAGATGAGCGGTGTCCTCGTCGCGGTCGAAACCGGGTTCGTTGGTGGCCACCTCAAACAGCACACCGCCGGGGGTGCGGAAATAGATCGCCCAGAAATAATCGCGGTCGATGACAGGCGTCACCTGATAACCCGTATCCATCAGCGCCTTGCGCACTTCCAGCTGCGTCGCCCGGTTTTCAACCGCAAAGGCGATGTGGTGTACGGACCCTGCACCCAGCCGTGCGCCGGAGATATTCGGCATGGTTTCGATGTCGATGACATCAGCACCATTGCCGCCCGGAATGCCCAGACGCAAAACGCCGTCCTGACGGTCCACTTCCTGATATCCCATGAATTTCAACAGCTCGGCGGTCGCCCCTTCATCGCGAAGACGCAAGGAGGCACCCTGAAAACCATGGATCGCCTGATCTTCGCCAACGCCGTTACCGGTCCATTGTGCGCGGGCATCATCTCTGACCTCGACCAGCGCAAAACCGTCTCCGTCAGGGCCGGCAAAATGCAGACGTTTGTTGCCGAAGGCTTCATCGGCCTTCAGGCCATCCACGCCGGCCTTCGAAAGACGCTCCTGCCAGTAGCCGAGCGAGCCTTCCGGAACGGAAAACAGCGTCGAGCCCACTTCGCCGGTGCCGGGACGGCCACGGGCAATATGCGGGAACGGGAAATAGGTCATGACGGAGCCGGGCGTGCCGAGTTCATCGCCATAATAGAGGTGATAGACGTCAGGCGCGTCGAAATTGACGGTCTTCTTCACCCGGCGCAGGCCGAGCGTATCGGTGAAAAAGCCATTATTCTCGCGCGCACTGGCCGCCATTGATGTGACGTGGTGCAGGCCCTTGATCTGGTTGAGCATGATAAACCCCTTTTCGCCTTGGCAGGCCTCGCAATCGGGCCCGCTTTGTTCATGGCGTAAAGATGGGGTAAGAGCTGCGTCAGGCATAGACCCGCAACAGGAACGGATTGTTCCCGATCGGTGAACAATAAAATCGACTGTTCAATCTGTCGCGCAGGGCGACATCAATGATCGTCGGCAGCGCCCATGGTCCAGTAACCGACAGAGCGCAGCGACGCCTTCGGGAAAGCGATCTCGTCGGTCAGGAAAGATTTTGCCGCCCTCGCCTCGGATTTTTCGCAGGCGACGAAGACATGCAGGCCCTCGTGGTCCGCACTCCAGGCGTGGTCGCGCAGCGCCTTTTCGATGAGGCCGGAGGTGCCGGCAGGCTTGCCGCGACGATAAAGCCATGTCCATTCAACATTGGCGGCGCAGACAATCTCCTGCCGCTCGGCCTCGTCGTCAATTTCGGCGTAGACGCTGAGCGTCTTGCCGACAGGCATTTCGGCTGCCATGCGCAGCATCACCGGCAGCGCCGTTTCGTCACCGGCAAAGACGTAATGCTCCGCTTCCGGGCAAGTGCCGCTCGGGCCGATGATGCCGAGAACATCACCCGGCTTTGCCGTCGCGCCGAAGGTTGCGCCCGGCATGTCATCACCCTCATGCATGACGAAATCGATATCCACCTCGCCGCGACCAATATCGCCGGAACGGATGGTATAAACGCGCCGCATCAGAAGATCGTCGCCGGCCGGCCAGACGATGGCGCCGGTGGGTGCGAGATAGGGCCAGACCGGTGCCCGGGCCTGATCGGGCACCAGAAGCAGGCGCACATGCATGCCGCCGGTCACAAGTCTTTCGATACCGCTTTCAACCGATACCACCAGCCGGCGCATATGCGGCGTGAGGTTATAGGCGCGGGCAACCCTGCCGATGAAGAGATTGGGCAATTCACGCTGATAGGCCCCATGGCCGCTCCAGCGGAAATCCAGCCCCGTTTCGCCGGAAAACTCGACAATATGCTCGGCCACCATGGCCTTCACCGACATCAGGATATGTTCGGAAATGCAACTGACCCGCGCGGCAAAACGGCCACCTTCGGCGCTGAAGCTGCCATGGCCATATTCGGTCTTGAAGCGCACCGTCGGCCCCTCTCGCTCCATCTCCATATGCTCGGAAAAATGATCTTCGAAAGCGTCAACGATCGACAGCGGATCGGGCAGCGAGACGGAGGTTTCTGCAGACAGGAGAGACACGGGCATAATCCTTCACTTTATAGTCCGGTTATCTTTAATCCCGACAACCGCAAAGCGTAAAGGTATTTATGAGTATCTAAAGAAGGTTTTTATCGCTTCCCGCCGTTTCCGGCAACTGCCAGTCGATCGGCTGGCGACCGTGGGAGACGAGAAAGGCATTCGCCTTGGAAAAATGACCATTGCCGAAAAAGCCGTTATGGGCCGAAAGCGGCGAAGGGTGCGGAGAGCGCAGCACCAGATGTTTTTTCTGGTCCACGAAGGCCGCCTTTTTCTGGGCATAGGAACCCCAGAGCAGGAACACCACATGGTCGCATTCGTCATTGACGGCGCGGATGACGGCGTCGGTGAACTTCTCCCAGCCTTGCCCCTGATGTGAGGCGGCGCGGGATTCTTCCACCGTCAGCACGCTGTTGAGCAGAAGCACGCCCTGTTTCGCCCAACTCTCAAGAAAACCGTGGCCGACCGGGCGGATGCCGAGATCGGCCTGCAATTCCTTATAGATATTGACGAGCGACGGCGGAATGCGCACGCCGGGCTGAACCGAAAAACACAGGCCATGCGCCTGGCCCAGCCCGTGATAGGGGTCCTGCCCCAGAATGACGACCTTCACTTCATCCAGCGGCGTCAGATCTAGCGCCCGGAAATATTCGGCGCCCTTGGGAAAGATGCGCTTGCCGGCAGTTTTTTCGGCAAGCAGGAAGTCTTTCAGCTTGAGCATGTAGGGGCTGGCGAATTCGGCGGAAAGAACGCGTTTCCAGCTATCCCCAAGTTTGACGCCTGCCTCTGCCATGCCCGCCTCTCCCATGATCTTTTCTCTAACCTATTTGAACCGGTTGCCGCGCTGCAATACCTCGATCTTGTAACCATCCGGGTCGCAGATGAAAAAGTATTTCGCGAAAGGCTGGCCCTTGTGTTCGGCCTCAATGATCTTGCCGGGAGACAGGCCGATCTCGGTGAAGCGCTGATGCTCCGCATCCACATCGGCAACGCTGACGGCGAGATGGCCGTAACCATCACCCAGCGCATAGGGCACTTCGCGCGCCCGGTTGACGGTCAGCTCCAGCTCGAAATCGCCCTCGGCATTGCTGAGATAAATCAGCGTGAAATTCTCGAACTCGGCGCGTTCCGCAATCTCAAGCCCGAAAGCCTGTTTGTAAAATTCCACCGAACGCTTTTCGTCCAGCACCCGGACCATCGAGTGGATCAGCTTGGCCATGGTGTTTCCTTCTTCTTAACCCGTGGTGGTCCGGTTATGCTCCGGACATCGCGGCCCAAGGGGATAAAGACTGAGCGTCGCGCTTTCAACCCTAAAGGCGACCTGCGACGGCGCGTAACGGTTCGATCACGCCAAATGTGATGGCAAAAACCGCCGGTTTTCCCGGTCTGGCGAGGGGCCTGCGGCAACAAGGCTCGCGGTTTTCTCACACCCGCTCTATCATGAGTAGATAAGTCATGATACCGGCATAGCCATGCGCCTTCTGTACCTCTGTCTTGGCTGGCTTATGGTCGCGACCGGCATTGTCGGCGCGTTTCTTCCCGTTTTGCCCACCACGCCGTTTCTGCTTCTGGCGCTCTGGTGTTTTTCCCGCTCTTCGCCCAGGCTCGAGGCATGGCTTCTCAGCCACCCCAGATTCGGCCCTTCGCTTCGGCGTTGGCGCGAACGCGGCGCAATTGCCCGCAAGGCCAAGATCGCCGCGCTTTCGGCCATGACGGTGAGTTACGCTGCCTTCTGGTTCCTGAGCGACCCGCCGCTTCTGCGCGCGGTGATCGTCGGTGCCGTCATGCTCGGTTCGGCGCTCTTCATCGCCACCCGCCCGGAAAGCTGAGCGGTTTTCTCCTAGCGATGCCGCGACTGCGGCAGAACGTAAGGAATATGCCGCGCCGGCAACCGGCCGACGACGCCGCCAATACCATAGACCCTTGCAATCGTCTCATCGCTGATCGTGTCGAGCGAGGGACCGCTCGCCGTCACCTGACCGCCATGCATGACGATAAGTTGATCGGCAAATTCCGCCGCGAGGTTAAGATCATGCAGGATGGCCAGCACCAGACCGCCACCGGCTGCGAAATCGCGAGCCGTTTCCAGGACTGCGATCTGGTGGCCGATATCGAGGCTTGCCGTCGGCTCATCGAGAAACAGCGCCCGCACCTCGCCGTTTTCCACCGGAAAAGGCACCTGTGCCAAGGCGCGTGCAAATTGCACCCGCTGCTGCTCGCCGCCCGACAGCATGTTGTAGGAGCGCTGCTCGAAACCCCTCAACCCGGCCTTGGCAAGCGCCCGGCGGGCCTGTTCATCCGGTGCACGCGAGCCTTGCGCCACCGCCCCCATGCGCACGATTTCAAACGCGGTGAAAGGAAAGGCAAGTTGGGTATTCTGCGGCAGCACGGCGCGCAGGCGGGCAAGCTGCACCGGCTTGAACAGCGGCAGGGCGATGTCGTTATAGGTAACCGAACCATGCTCTGGAGGCAGCTCACCGCACAGAACCTTCATCAGCGTGGATTTACCCGCACCGTTTGGGCCGATGATGACATTGACCTTGCCCGGTTTCAGGTCGACGCTGACGTCGTCCAGCAAGCGGCGACCGGAGCGGATGAGGGTGATGTTTTCGGCCCGGATCATGACGCGTTCCGCATGGAAAAGCCGCCGCGCCCAAGCAGCAGGAACAGGAAGACCGGCGCGCCGATCAGCGCCGTGACGACGCCGATGGGCAATTCCGCCGGTGCCGCCACCGTTCGGGCGAAACTATCGGCCAAAAGCAGCAATGCGGCACCACCCAGCGCCGAGGCCGGCAGCAGGAAGCGATGTGAAGGACCAATGGCAAGCCGCAACAGATGCGGCACGACGATGCCGACAAAACCGATGGAGCCAGCCGCCACCACACTCGCCCCGCAGGCGGCGGCAACCGCCAGGATGACGATCCGCTTCAGCCGCTGCACCGGAATGCCCATGTGGAAGGCAGCGGCATCACCCAGAATCAGCGCATCCAGCCCGCGTGCGACGAAGGGAATGATGGCAAGCACGACGATGATGAACGGCAAGGTGGCGAGCACCTTGGCGGGCGTCGCCCCGCCGAGCGAACCGAGCGACCAGAAGGTGATGTCGCGCAACGCCCGATCATCGGCCATGAAGATCATCAGCCCGGTCAGTGCACCGCTGATTGCCGCAACAGCAATACCTGCCAGAATAAGCGTGGTGGTGGAGGTGGCGCCGTCCTTCGTAGCGATCAGATAAAGCACCCAGGTGTTCAGGAGCCCACCGAAAAACGCCATCAGCGGCAGAAAATGCGGGCCGAAAAACACAGCGACCGTGGCAAGCGCACCTTCCCCGAGAGAAATGGCGGCAACCGCAAACAGCGCGGCACCCGAGGTGACGCCGACAATGCCGGGATCAGCCAACGGATTGCGGAACAGGCCCTGCATCATCGCACCGGAGACGCCAAGCCCCGCGCCGATCAACATGCCGAGCGCCGTGCGTGGCAGGCGCACCGCTTCGAGAATGATTTTGTCACGGGCGTCGAGCTCAGCCGCACCGCCGGTAAGATAGGCGAAGAGTTCAGAAATGCCGACGCCCGTCGGGCCGCTGACAAGCGACACACCACAGGCAAACAGCAGGATGCCGACAAGCACGGCAAGCGTGACGACCCCCTGCCGGGATCTGTCGCCGGCAACCCTGCCCTCAGCGGAACTCAAGGCGGCAAGGCTCACGGCTTTACCGTCTCCGGGTAAAGCTTGGCTGCCAGCTCACGGCCGGCAGCCGGCGTGCGCGGACCAAAACCGATGAGGTAAAGCCCGTCCATGCTGATCAGCGCCTTTGCAGCGGCGGCCGGCGTGGACTGGAAGGCGGGCAGCGCAAAAATCTCGGCCGCCTTGGCGGCGTGGTCGCCGCGCGCCATCGTCAGCACCACATCGGGTGCGGCGGCAATGACCGCCTCATCCGTCAGCGGCTTGTAACCGCTGATTTCCTGAGCGGCATTGATGCCGCCGGCCATTTCGATGATCGCCGCGGCTTCCGTATCCTTGCCCGCCGCCATGACGCGGCCGCCGGCGCTGGAGAGCACGAAAAGAACGCGCTTCCTGTTCTTTTCAGAGACAGTCGAAACATCCTTGGCAAGCGCATCGAGCCCGGCTTTGGTTTCAGCAGCCAGCGCCTTAGCCTTGTCAGAAAGCCCCACGGCCGCGCCGATATCCTCGATCTTCTTCGGTATCGCATCGCCGCTTGGCGGCGTATCGACGGTGACGAAAGGCACCGCACTGGCCTTGAGAATAGCAACGACATCCGCCGGGCCGGAGCCGTCCTCGGAGAGGATGAGATCCGGTTTCTGCGACAGAATGCCTTCCGACGACAGCGCCCGCATATAGCCGATGTCAGGCTTGGAGAGCGCATCAGCCGGATAGCTACTGGTGCTGTCGCGCGCCACGATACGGTCCTGCGCACCCAGCGCATAGAGGATTTCCGTCACCGTTCCGCCCACCGCAACAATACGTTTCGCCTCCGGATTACCCTTGTCCGAAGCCGTGGCAGCCGGCGCGGCAAAGGCGATTGCGGCGGGCACAAGGGCGGCGAAAACAAGCGGGCGAAGGCGAAAATTCAACATGGCGTTATCCTGAAACACGACCAAACACGGGCGGGCGCGGCTTTGCCCGCACCATTTAACTTGAGTTATTTGCACATGTTTATGAGCCGCGCAATCAATAAGTGGAGTAATTTTGTTCGCTTTGTCGTGAGCCTCTTCCCAACGTCGCCGCGGCTGGATATCCTGACTGAAACAGGAAACTTAAAGGGAGAATTCCATGTTTATCGCAATGAACCGTTTTCGCGTCGTACCGGGTTACGAAGAAACCTTCGAATCCATCTGGCGCGAGCGCAAATCGCACCTGAGCGAATTGCCGGGCTATATCGAATTCCACATGCTGAAAGGCCCGAAGGCGGACGACCACACGCTCTATGCCTCGCACACGCTCTGGGCCACCAAGGACGATTTCCTTGCCTGGACGAAGTCCGAACAGTTCCGCGCTGCCCACGCCAAGGCCGGCGAAAACCGCGGCAAGGTCGAATATCTTTCCGGCCCGCATTTCGAAGGTTTCGACGTCATCATCCATGAAGACAAGAATGGCGAACGCCGTTCGATTGCCGCCTGAGACCCGCCCGATGAGCATTGCAGCCCAAAAGACCGACGACGACAGGCAGGCCCGCGCCGCCGCCGCCCTTGCCGAAAAGCCTGACGGCATCGTCGAAGCCATCGCCGCCAAGGCCGAGGTAACGCCGGCCGAAATTCTGGCGATCCTGCCGCAAGGTGCGGCCGTTTCCGCTGCCGCTGATCAGTTCGACGCGATCTGGAACGAGATGCGCGGCTGGGGCGAAGTCCTGATGATCGTGCAGACCGGCGATATCGTGTTTGAAGTGCCCGGCCACCTGCCAGAAGGCACGGAAAGCCATGGCTGGTTCAACATCCACGGCGACAGCCCGATCGGCGGTCACATCAAGAAGGACAATTGCGCCACGATCACCTTCGTCGATCGCGGTTTTCACGGCCGCCGCTCCTGTTCCGTCTGGTTCATGAATGCCGCCGGCAGCGCCATGTTCAAGATTTTCGTCCGCCGCGACGAAAACAAGGAATTGCGGGCCGAGCAGTTGGCGAAGTTCGAAACGCTGCGGGACGGTTTTCGCGGTTGAGGCTTCTGGGAGGCCGCCACGGTAACGGGGTGGCCTCTCTCGCGGTCCGCTGGTGATCAGCAACGAACGAAACAATGACATAGAGCAATTAATTATCGTTTTACGATAAAAAATATTGCAAAATCGATATTCCTGATCGAGATTGGCCGTCGTCGGCCGAGCCGGTCGTCATTTGTACAAAGGAATTTCGATAATGAAGAAATTACTTGCCATCGCTGTGGCGAGCGCCCTGCTGCAAGCCTGCATTTTGTTGGTTCCCGCCCAGGCAGCGGGTGGTCAGGACCCCGCTGCGGCGGAACGCACCTTGCGGACCGTTCTTGAAGAAGCGCGTAGCGGCAGCCTCAACCTTTCGCGCTTCGAAGACGATATCGTCGCCGACGTCAGGGCCAATGCGGGCGCGGTTTCCGGAGACCTGAAACGCCGTGGCAAAGTGACGGCTGTGCAGTACCTTGGAAAAGAGACGACCGAAGCGGGCGATCTCCATAAATTCAAGGTTACCTTCGAAAAGGGCCAGATGCTCTGGTCACTCAGCCTCAACGGCCGGGGCCAGATCACCAATATCGACATGCAAGCTCGATAGGCCTAACCAAGCATGCTGGCGGGAGAGGGTGCAACCCTCCAGCATGCGTAACAGGATTTCGGCGCAGGGTGCGACCTCGATTGACGTTATAAATTTATCGCCCTACATGAATTGGAGGAACAGGAACCACGGGATCACCTGATGACCGACCCCTCCGTCAGCCACCGCATAGCGCGTGTCAGCCGTATGCTGATATGCCTCGCCTTCCTTCTCGCGAGCCTCCTCATCGCCAGCTATGCCGCCATGTGGACGGATACGGAAAGCCTGCGGGAGGTGATCGAAAAGCAGATCCTGCCGCCCGCCACCCCTTACCTGCTGACGGACTTCGTTCGCTTTTCCGGTTTCGTCATCGGGCTTCTGCCGCTTCTGGCAGCACTCGGGGGCCTGTGGTTCGCCACCCATCTTTTCCGCCTCTTCGAAAGAGGCGAGATATTCACGCAGGCCTCGGGCAAGAGACTGATCCATATCGGGGTTGCCCTCACAGCACTCCTGCCGGCGCAGATCATCATGACCGGGTTGGCGTCCTTCCTCCTGACGATGGGCAATCCGGTGCCGAGCATCTCCTTTTCTTTCGAGAGCACGCAAATGCTTGCGGGCTTTGCCGGCGGTCTGCTGATTGTGGTGGGCTGGGTGCTTGGAGAAGCGGCGCGCATCGCTGACGAAAACCGTGAATTCATCTAGGAAACGCCCGTGCCGATTATCGTCAATCTGGATGTCATGCTTGCAAAACGGAAAATGCGCTCGAAGGAACTCGCAGCCCGTATCGGCATCACGGAACAGAACCTGTCGATCCTGAAATCCGGCAGAGCAAAAGGCGTGCGCTTCGAGACCCTGGAAAACATTTGCCAAGCGCTGGATTGCCAGCCCGGCGACCTTCTCGAATACAGGCGGGACGCTCTTGCCCTGGCGGAAGATACCGAGGACGAAGCCTGAAGCACGCGAACAGACACCTTTGGTTCATCGCCCGTTCAGTGCCGTTTTCTATCATCCGCTGAAATTCGAACGGAGCAAGCACCATGAACGACCGCCAGCCTCTTCTTTCGCGCCGCAGTTTTGCCGGGCTTCTCGCGCTCGCCCCGCTTTTTGCGGCGAGCGGTGCGGCGGCCGCACCGGCAAGCCTGCGCGGCAGCGTTTCCTATCGTGAGCGCATCGCTCTGCCGCCGGGCGTGACCGTGACCGTGCGCCTGATCGACGTTTCGCTGGCGGATGCGCCATCGCAGACGATTGCTGAAACCACCATCCGCCCGCGCGGACAGGTGCCGGTGCCCTTCGTGCTGCGGTATGACGACCGCGATATCCGCGCCCGCCGCTCCTATGCGCTGAGCGCCGAAATCCGTGACCGCGACCGGCTGCTTTTCACCACCACCCGCCGTTATTCCGTGCTGACCGGCGGCCGTGACGATACCGATCTCGTGCTGGAACGCGTTGGGGCAAATCCGGGCAGGCCGGAGCCGGAAGCCGGTATCGATGGGCGCTGGCTGGTGCAGGACATCCGTGGCGAGCGGGTTCGCGGCCGCCGTGAGGCGACGCTGGAAATTTCCCGCGAGGGCCGCGTGTCAGCCAATGTCGGCTGCAACGGCATCGGCGGCGAAGTGAAAATCAGCCGCAACCGCGTCGATTTCGGCCGGATGATTTCCACCCAGATGGCCTGCGCCCCGGATATCATGCGCCAGGAACGGCAGTTCATCGAAGCGCTGGAGGGCGCGCGCTCCTTCCGGCTGGAGCCGCGCCGCGGCACGCTGGAGCTGATTGACGGCCGCGGCCGCCCGGCCATGCGCCTGCGCCGCGCCTGAAGCCGGTAACCACCCTGTCGCAAGCGCCCGCCGCCGTGCTGGCCGTGGAACATTCCATGTCGCTTCCGGCACGGCGCGGGTGCCTTTCCCGTTTTATGACTTTGGCTGCGTTCGTCTTGGCGCTTTGCTCTGCCGCCAAGCTGCGTTATGGAACGCGCCAAACAGCGCCGGTTCATGCCGGCGCGATGTCTTTGAGGGAAAACGCATGACATCCTATGTTCTGACCGTAGCCTGCAAATCAACCCGCGGCATCGTCGCCGCGATTTCCGGTTATCTGGCGGAAAAAGGCTGCAACATCGTCGACAGTTCGCAGTTCGACGATTTGGAAACCGGCAAATTCTTCATGCGCGTCTCCTTCATTTCGGAGGAAGGCGCGTCTCTTGAGGCCATCACCGAAGGCTTTCAGCCGGTTGCGAAAAAATTCGGCATGGCGTCGGATATCTATCCCGATGGCCAGCGCATGAAGGCGATGCTGATGGTGTCGCGTTTCGGCCATTGCCTCAACGACCTTCTCTACCGCTGGAAGATCGGCGCGCTGCCCATCGACATTGTCGGCGTCGTCTCCAACCATTTCGATTATCAGAAAGTGGTGGTCAACCACGACATTCCCTTCCACCACATCAAGGTTACGAAGGAAAACAAACCGAAGGCCGAAGCCCAGCTTATGGACCTGGTCGAGACCAGCGGCACGGAACTCGTCGTGCTCGCCCGTTACATGCAGGTTCTCTCCGATGACCTATGCCGCAAGATGTCGGGTAAAATCATCAACATCCACCACTCCTTCCTCCCCTCCTTCAAGGGCGCAAACCCTTACAAGCAGGCCTATGAGCGCGGCGTGAAGCTGATCGGCGCAACGGCCCATTACGTGACCGCCGATCTCGACGAAGGCCCGATCATCGAGCAGGACACCGTGCGCGTCACCCACGCGCAATCGGCCGAAGACTATGTCTCGCTCGGCCGCGATGTGGAAAGCCAGGTGCTCGCCCGCGCCATCCACGCCCATATCCACCACCGCACCTTCATCAACGGCAACCGCACCGTGGTCTTCCCGCCAAGCCCGGGAAGTTATGCTTCCGAGCGGATGGGTTGATGCGTCCGTCATTGACGGAGTGACAACCATAGTTTACATTTGGCCATGCTCACGATCCGGGAAACAAGCGAGTTTGCCGATTGGCTGGCGGGCCTTCGCGATCTGCAGGCGCGCGCCCGCATTGCACGGCGCATTTACAGGCTGGCAGATGGCAATCCCGGAGACGTAAAGCCGGTCGGCGAAGGCGTCAGTGAGCTCAGGATCGATCTTGGACCCGGATATCGGGTCTATTTCATCCGGAACGGCGATGTCGTGATCATATTGCTGTGCGGTGGCGACAAGGCATCCCAGTCCCGCGACATTGCCAAAGCCAAGAAACTGGCCAGAGCGCTCAAGGAATGAGACCATGCCACTTGTGACACGCGATTACGATGCTGCCCGCTATCTTGATAGTGACGAAGCACTTGCCGCTTACATAGCAGACGCCACTGAGAGCGGCGACGCACAGGAGCTTGCCCACGCTCTCGGCGTCGTGGCGCGGGCCAAGGGCATGACTGATCTTTCGAGACAGACCGGCCTTCCCCGTCAGACTTTGTACAAGGCGCTCAGCGGTGAAGGAAATCCTGAACTGGCAACGATTGCCAAGGTGGCCGATGCCTTAGGCTACAGACTTTCCCTGGTAGCGAAATCATCCGCGGATACAGCCGCCTGACAAGCCCGCACCCTACGATGCCTTCTCCGTTACACCAAACACCACCCGCGCCCTCAGCCCGCGCCCGTCCGCACCATCCTCCAGCATCAACCGCCCGCCGAACAGCCCGGCGATCTCCTCTATGATCGCAAGGCCGAGGCCCGCGCCGGGGGCGGCGTTGGCTTCGCCGCGGGCGAAGCGCTGGCGCACTATCGCGCGTTTTTCCGGTGGAATGCCGGGGCCGTTATCTTCCACTTCCAGCCAGACAACGCCCGCCTGCTTGCCGACACGGACGGTGACTTCCGCGCCGCGGCCGGCATAGTTGAGGGCATTGCCGACGAGATTGCCGATCAGCTCACCGATGAGGAGCGGCTCGGCGCGAATGAACGCCTCACCCTCGCCTTCGAAACCGAGATCGATACCGGCGTCGGCCGCGCGCGGCACGAAATCGGCGGTTACGTTCTGCGCAACGGCCACGAGGTCTATCGCGGAAAAATCGTGTTTTTCGCTGGAGCCGGCGGCGTCGATATTGGCCATGCGCAGAAGCTGGGCAAGGATATGTTCGGCATGCGCCACTGACGCGCCGCCCTTCAGCGCCGCCGCCTGGGCTTCCTCAAGACTTCCCGCGCGGGCGGAAAGCGCCAGCTGGGTGCTGATGATGGCAAGCGGCGTGCGCAGCTGGTGGCTGGCATTGCCGGTGAAATGCCGGAGCGCATCCAGCGCCGATTGCAGCCGCACCATGAAGGAATTGACAGTCTCCACCAGATTTTCCACCTCCACCGGCACGGATTGGCGGATGGGGTGCAGGTCGTTGGGGCTGCGCTCGGCAATGGCTTCGCTGAGCCGGTAAAGCGGCCTGAGAGAAATCGTCACCGCGATCCAGACGATGATCGCCGCCCCCACGATCATCAAAAGCAGGCGCAGCGCCGAACGCAGGATGATCGCTTGCGCCAGCTGGCTGCGGGCAATCGTGGTTTCGGCGACCGTGACGGAAAAGGGCACGGAATTGATGCCGGTGGAGGCGAAACGGCGGATGGCGGCGATGCGGATCGGCTCATCGCGGAACACGGCGTCCCTGTAGGCGGGCGTATCGCCGGCCGGGTTTTCCACCGTCGGCAGGTTCTGGTAACCGGTGAGGAATTGCCCGTTCGGCCCGTCGACCCGGTAAAACACCCGGTCCTGTGCCGCCGATGTCAGCATTTCCAGCGCCACATAGGGAATGTCCACTTCCAGCGAACCATCTTCGGCCACCACCACCCGCTCAGCGATGGCGAGCGCCGAACCGGACAGCACCCGGTCGGAGACGACATTGGCGGTGTTGACCGCCTCGCGCCAGGTATCGGTGAGCGCAATGCAGCCGATGATGGCGGTGGAAATGAGAAGCCAGCCTAAAAGTCGCCGCCTGAGCGAATAGGCGGCCTGTCTCATTCAGCCATCTCCGGCAACTTTTCCAGATAATAACCGATGCCGCGCGCCGTCTTCACCGTCAGCCCGTGGGGAGCAAGCCGCTTGCGCAGGCGGCTGACATATTGCTCGATGGCATTGGCGGAAATATCGTCATCGAAGCCGGTCAGCGACTGCACGATCGCCTCCTTGGCGACCACCTTGCCTGCCCGCATGAACAGCACTTCCAGCAGCGCCACCTCGCGTGCCGGAATATCGAGCGGGCGACCATCGGCCGAAAAGGTGCGCGATGTAAGGTCGAACAGCACCTTGCCGAAACTCAGCGCGGAGGAGCGCAGGCCGGCATTGCGGCGCAGCAGCACCCGCACCCTTGCCTCGAATTCGGTAATGTCGAACGGCTTGATCATGTAATCGTCGGCGCCGAGATCGAGCCCCTTGACCTTTTCTTCCGGCGTGCCGCGTGCGGTCAGGATCAGCACCGCCGCCTTGTCCTGGCGCGAACGCATGGAGCGCAGCACCTCGATGCCGTCCATTTCCGGCAGGTTGAGATCGAGAATGACCAGATCGAAATTTTCCGCCGCAATCGCCGCATCGGCGGAAGCACCATCGGAAACCACGTCCACCGCATAGCCGCTGCCGCGCAGCAGTGCTGACAACCCTTCCGACAGCACCTGATTGTCCTCGACCAGCAAAATACGCAAATCTTCCTCCTGCAGCATTGCCGAGTTTAACCAAGCCCTTACCGCTTGTGAATGGCAAGCACCTGCGGCATGATCTTTTCCATGCGTATCTGTCTTCTTCTTTGCCTCTGTCTTTGCATGGCCTCGCCCGCGCTTGCGCAGGTTGCCGTATTTCCGGCCCCATCAGGCAAGGCGGATGCGCAAACGCTGGTGGTTTATTCCTCTCTGGATGAACCTTTGGCAACGCCGATGATCGAGGGTTTCCAGAAGGCCAACCCCGATATCGCCGTCCATTACGAGGATATGCTGACGGGCGAAATCTACGACCGCATCGTCAAGGAAACCGATGCGGGCAAAGAGACCGCCGATTTCGCCTTTTCCTCCGCCATGGATCTGCAGGTAAAACTGAGCAATGACGGTTATGCACAACGCTCGGATCTCGCCATGAGCGCCCGCTGGCCCGCCTGGGCCAACTGGCGCAACACCGCCTATGCGCTGACCTTCGAGCCAGCGGTCTTCGTCTATCACAAGCCGAGTTTCACCACCGAAAAACCACCCTCCACCCGCGCCGAATTCGTGAATTATCTCGAACGCCACGCAAAAGAGGTGCATGGCCGCATCGCCACCTATGATATTGAGCGCTCCGGCGTCGGCTTCCTGTTCATGTCAAGGGATCAGGAGCAGTTCGGCGATATTTGGAGCGTCATCAAGGCCATGGGGGCGGCGGGCGTGAAGGTCTATTCCACCTCCTCGGCCATTCTGGAGCGCGTCTCGGACGGGCGCTTCGTGCTGGGTTATAATATTCTCGGCTCCTACGCCGCGGACTGGGCCTCGCGCCATCCCGATGTCGGCATCGTGCTGCCCAAGGATTATACCGTCGTCATGTCGCGCATCGGGCTGGTGCCGGAAGCCGCCGCCAATCCCGAACTCGGCCGCCGGTATCTCGAATTCTTCATGTCCAAGGAAGGCCAGACGATCATGGCCCGGCAATTGCAGATTCCGGCCGTCAGCCCGGAAGTGGCTGGCGAAAACACCGCCAACACCATGCAGGCCATCCACGGCGCGCAATTGCGCCCCGTCCCCGTCAGTCCCGGCCTGATGGTCTACCTGGACCAGGTCAAGCGCAGCCGCCTGATCGAACGCTGGAACGAGGCGCTGCGCTCGCAGTAGGGTTGAGAATGCCGCGTGCTGGAGTTCTCCTCATCCCTGTGCTTGTCACAGGGATCCAGCCAGCCCAAGTCCTTGGGCTGAGAGGAGTCCTTCCGTCACGCAGACGCGCGCCGGCTGGATTCCTGTGACAAGCACAGGAATGAGGGTGGAGTGAGCGTCCAAAGTACAAAGCAAACTCGCACCACACACCTCTGTGGACGTCCGGCAGAAATTAATAGAGAGTAAATGCGCAAGGACTTGCGTAGCGTCAGTTAGATGACAGCTTTTTATGGTGCTCTGCAATTCTTCTTCATTCCGTGGAGGCGGAAGAAGATGCGGGAGGAAATCTTTAGGATTGCCATGGCCCACGCTGAGTTCTCAGCGCCGGCACGGATGCGCCTTGATTCCCCTTCCGCATAAACGAAAAACGACGCCCAAAAGGGCATCCTGAGGAGGGTTTTCTAAGTGAAACATTTTCTTATCGGCACATTTCTGGCAGGCGTGATCGCGCTTCCGGCGGTTGCAGCGGACTACACCATCATTGCCCCGGCTAACCCCGGCGGCGGCTGGGACCAGACCGCGCGTTCCCTGCAGACCGTGCTGCAGGAAGAAGGCATTTCCAAGAGCGTTCAGGTGCAGAACGTACCGGGCGCCGGCGGCACCATCGGTCTTGCGCAGTTCGCCAGCCAGCAGAAGGGCAACCCGAACGCCCTCATCGTCGGCGGTTACGTGATGGTCGGCGCGATCCTCACCAACAAGGCGCCCGTCACCCTCAATGAAGTGACGCCGATCGCCCGTCTGACCGGCGAATATGAAGCCATCGTCGTTCCGGCTTCTTCGCCGCTGAAGACCATCGGCGACCTCGTTGACCAGCTGAAGAAAGACCCGGGCAGCGTGTCCTGGGGCGGCGGCTCTGCCGGCGGCACCGACCATATCGCCGTTGGCCTCATTGCCAAAGCAGCCGGCGTCGATCCGACCAAGATCAACTACATCGCTTATTCCGGCGGCGGCGAAGCGCTTGCCTCGATCCTCGGCTCGCAGGTCACAGCCGGTATTTCGAGCTACGGCGAATTCGAAAGCCAGGTCAAGGCGGGCACGCTGCGTCTGCTCGCTGTTTCCAGCGAAGAGAAGCTGGAAGGCGTTGACGCACCGACGCTGAAGGAAAGCGGCCTTGATGTCGTCGTCCAGAACTGGCGCATGATCGCCGCTGCTCCCGGCCTGACGCCGGAACAGGAAAAGGCCGTCAGCGCCGATATCGAGAAGCTGGCGAAATCCGCCAAGTGGCAGGAAACCCTGAAGACCAAGAGCTGGATGGACACCTACCTTTCCGGCGACGAGTTCAAGGCACAGCTTGCCAAGGACACCGCCGCCACCGAAACGATCCTCAAAGACATCGGACTGGTAAAATGAGCCAGGGTTCCAACCCTTCACAACATCAAAAGCGCCGCCCTGATTGGGCGGCGCTGGCGATCGCCGTCTTCCTCGTCCTCATCGCCTGCGTGATCTTCTGGGACAGCGCCCGTCTTGCCAGCGTCACCGGTTATTCGCCGGTTGGTCCGGCAACCGTGCCTTACGCCATCGGCTTCTGTCTTGTCGGCCTGGCGCTCTGGACAGCCATCGAGGCCTGGCGCGGTGATTTTCCCGAACGGGACAGGCAGGAAATCGCTCCAGTCGTCTGGGTCATTGCCGGTCTCGCCGCGCAGATGCTGCTGCTTAATGTAGCCGGCTTCTCCATTGCCACGGGTCTGCTGTTTGCCTTCACGGCGCGCGCCTTCGGCAAACGCAAGCTCTGGTTCTCGATCCCGGTCGGTATCGTGCTGAGTTTTGCCATCTGGGTCGTTTTTGCGCGGTTGTTGCAGCTTTCGCTGCCCGCCGGGCCTCTGGAACGGCTGTTCTTCTAACAGCCATTCCAGCCAAATTCGGGATCACAGGAAACCGCCGGCACGCGATGACGCGAAAGCCAGCCATTCCGCCCGCCCTTCTGCTCGACTTGGGGGACATCTGTCCATGAGTACCTTTGAATTCCTTCTGCACGGTCTTGAGGTTGCCGCCCAACCCATGAACCTGCTCTATGCGCTGATCGGCGTCACGCTCGGCACCGCCGTCGGCGTTCTGCCCGGCATCGGGCCGGCTTTGACGGTCGCGCTGCTTCTGCCCGTCACCTACCGGCTTGATCCGGCCGGTTCACTCATCATGTTCGCCGGCATCTATTATGGCGGCATGTATGGCGGATCGACCACCTCGATCCTGCTCAACACGCCGGGCGAAAGCGCCTCGATCGTGACAGCACTCGAAGGCAACAAGATGGCCCGTGCGGGCCGTGGCGGCCCGGCATTGGCCACCGCCGCCATCGGCTCCTTCGTAGCCGGCCTCATCGCCACCATCGCGCTTGCCTTCGTTGCACCCTACATCGTCAAGCTGGCGCTGGTCTTCGGCCCGCGCGAATATTTCGCGTTGATGGTGCTCGCCTTCGTTACCGTGTCTTCCGCTTTCGGGGATTCGGCGCTGCGTGGCCTCACATCGCTGTTCATCGGTTTTGCGCTTGCCATCGTCGGCATCGACCAGCTGACCGGCCAGACCCGCATGAGCTTCGGCATTCCAGACCTGCTCGACGGCGTGGAAGTCACGACGCTTGCGGTGGCCATGTTCGCCATCGGCGAAACGCTGTTCATCGTCGCACAGGGCAATAGCGGCGACGAAAAGGTCGAGGCGGTCAAGGGTTCGGTCTGGATGAGTGCACAGGACTGGGCGCGCTCGTGGAAACCCTGGCTGCGCGGCACGTTGATCGGCTTCCCCATCGGCGCGATGCCTGCCGGCGGCGCTGAAATCGGTACCTTCCTCTCCTACGCCACCGAAAAGAAGCTGACCAAATATCCGGAAGAATTTGGCAACGGCGCCATTGAAGGTGTTGCCGGCCCGGAAGCCGCCAACAATGCGTCCGCTGCCGGTACACTCGTGCCGCTCTTGACGCTCGGCCTGCCGACGACGGCAACCGCCGCCATCATGCTTGCCGGTTTCCAGCAGTTCGGCCTGCAGCCCGGCCCGCTGCTGTTCGCCACCAATCCGCAGCTCGTCTGGGGCCTGATCGCCAGCCTGTTCATCGCCAATCTGATGCTGCTGGTGCTCAACCTGCCGCTCGTTGGCCTGTGGGTGAAGCTGCTGACCATTCCGAAGCCCTGGCTTTATGCCGGCATCCTGCTGTTTGCCACGCTCGGCACCATCGGCGCCAACCCGTCGGTTTTCGAACTCGGCATGCTGCTCGCTTTCGGCATCCTCGGCTACGTCATGCGCATCTTCGGTTATCCGATTGCCCCTGCTGTCGTCGGCCTGATCCTCGGCCCGCTTGCCGAACAGCAGCTTCGCCGCGCACTCGCCATCGGTCAGGGCGACCCGACGGTGCTGCTCACCTCACCCATCGCCGTCGGCCTGTTCGCTGTCGCGGCAGCCGCCTTCATCATCCCGCTGATCATGCGCATCCGCGGCCGTGGCGAGGTGCTGTCGCAGCTTGCCGCCAACGAGGACTGAGAAACCAAGAGCCTCCCAAGGCAACTGGCCCCGTATCTTCGGATACGGGGCTTTTTTTATTCACGGCCACGGGGGTGTTTGACACAGTCGCGGCCGTGATATGATCGCTATCCAAACCTGGGAGAAAAACATGCGCACGATCGCGATCATGATGGTTCTGGCCCTTGCCGGCTGCTCCACCGCCGCCCCCGACGTAGAACCCATTCCCGGCAGCATCACCTATGGCGGACAGCCCCGCACCAAACTGACCAAATCCCCCATCGGCAGCACCCTCAGCAACGAATTCGTCATGGACGACGGACGGTTTGCCGTGGAAACCTATCGCGTGCAGCCGGACCGGTCGCTGAAGCTAGAGAGGCGCGAAATTGTTGGTGACTGGCCACCGGATTGAGGCGTGCGGACACAGGCCGGGTTAGCGACGCGAGTGAAAACGGTGCTTCCGTAATCCTCGGGCTTGTCACGAGGGTGACGTCCGGAGAGATTGTAAGCCATGCTCTCCCGCTCACACATTTCCCGCTCACCGCAATTCAGAACCGTTCTAAAACATATTTTTGATTTCCGCCGACCTTGCCAATAAAGCTGATAGCGAACATCAAGTTAAGCCGACGGAAAGCTTTCCGCCGGTCCGGAACCATATTGCAAGGGACATATTCGTGGCCATCAACTTCACCTTCCCCGTTCGGCTGCTGGCGGCAGCGGCCTTCAGCCTTGGCGCGATGACTGCGGGCGCGCAGGAAATGACGATCAAGCACGCACAGGGCGAGACCGTCCTGAAAGCCGCGCCGAAGAAGGTTCTGGTTCTGGATATTCCCTCGCTCGACAATCTCGATGCGCTGGGTGTCGAACCCGCCGGTGTCGTCGGCTCCAACCTGCCGGCCTATCTGCAGAAATATGCCGACGGCAAATATCTGAAGGTCGGCACGCTGTTTGAGCCCGATTACGAGGCAATCAATGCGGCTGAAGCCGATCTCGTCATCGTCGGCGGCCGTTCGCGGGCGAAATATCCCGATGTCGCGAAGATCACGCCCGCCATCGACATGTCGATCGATTCCAAGGAATTCATCAACAGCGTCAAAGGCAATATCACCAAGCTCGGCGATATCTTCGGCAAGCAGGAAGAAGCGAAGAAGCTCGACGCCGCCCTCGACGAAAAAGTCGCCAGGCTGAAAGAAATCGCCCCAAATTCCGGCACGGCGATGATCCTCCTGACCAATGCCGGCAAGGTCGGCGTGTATGGCCCAAGCTCGCGCACCGGCTGGCTGCACACCGAAATCGGCTTCAAGCCGGTCGCCGCCGACATCGATGACCGCTTCGACCGCGGAGACGTCGTATCCTTCGAATATCTGGCCGAGGTCAATCCCGAATGGCTGTTCGTGATCGACCGTGATGCCGGCGTCGGCCGCGCCACGGACCCCGGCAAGGCCGCCGCACAGGTGCTGGATAACGAGCTGATCCACCAGACCAACGCCTGGAAGAAAAAGCAGATCGTCTATCTCGATCCGCAGGCGGCCTATATCGTCAGCAGCGGTTATACGGCGCTCAATACCCTGCTCGATCAGGTCTACAAGGCCGTCTCCGAGAAGAAGTAACCCCTGCCGAATATCATCAGAGCTCCCGATGGCTTGAGGCCGCCGGGAGCTTTCGCCTTTTCCGGAAACTGCCAACGTGAAGTCCCTTTCACTGATATCAGCCCTTATTCTGGCCTTGACGCTCGCCATCGTCAGCCTGTTCGTCGGCGTGAGCGACGTTTCGCTCGCCACGCTCTTTGCGCCGGAAACGAGCACGGACTCATTGCGCGTGCTGCTCGTCAGCCGTATTCCGCGCACGCTGGCGCTCATATTGGCCGGAAGCTCGATGGCGATTGCCGGTCTCATCATGCAGATGCTGGTGCGCAACCGCTTCGTGGAACCTTCGACGGCCGGCACGACCGAATCCGCCGGCCTCGGCCTTCTGGTCGTCACCCTGCTTGCACCCGAAACGCCGATCTTCGGCAAGATGCTGGTGGCAGCCGTTTTCGCGCTCGCCGGCACTGCACTGTTCCTGCGTATCCTCAGACAGGTGCCGCTGCGCGACGTGCTGCTGGTGCCGCTGATCGGCATCATGCTCGGCGGCGTCATTTCCGCCATCACCACATTCTTCGCCTATCGTTTCGATCTCCTGCAATCGCTCGGCGCGTGGATGACGGGCGATTTTTCCGGCGTGTTGCGCGGCCGCTATGAATTGCTGTGGGTCGGTTTCATCTTCGCCATCGCCGCCTATCTCGCCGCCGACCGTTTCACCGTGGCCGGCATGGGGCGCGGCTTTACTACCAATCTCGGCCTGAATTACCGCCGCGTGATGGCGCTCGGCCTCACCATCGTTTCGCTCGTCAGCGCCGTCGTCGTCGTCACCGTCGGCATGATCCCCTTTCTAGGACTGATCGTGCCGAATGTCGTCAGCCTGATGATCGGCGACAATATGCGCCGCTCGGTACCGTGGGTGGCAACGCTTGGCGCGGTCTTCGTTCTCACCTGCGACATCATCGGCCGGACCGTGCGCGCGCCATACGAAGTACCGATCGGAACCGTGGTCGGCGTCATCGGCAGCGGGCTGTTCCTCTATCTCCTGCTGCGGAAACGCCACCATGCGTGAGAGACATCCCGACCGGCGCGCAAAAACCGTTCTGCTCTTGCTTGCGGCAGTCGCGCTCATCGCCATGGCCGCATTCATGACGCTCGGCGCGAAAGGAAGCTGGAGTTTCGTGCTGCCGTTCCGCGGCATCAAATTGCTGTCCCTCTTGCTGGTGGCCTATGCCATTGCCGTCTCCACCGTGCTGTTCCAGACGGTCACCAACAATCGCATCCTCACCCCTTCGGTGATGGGTTTCGATTCGCTTTATGTGCTGATGCAGACCGGGCTGATCTTCGTCTTCGGCTCGGCAACCGTTGTCATGATCGATCCGCAGCTGAAGTTCATTGTTGAAACCGCGCTGCTCGTCACCTTTTCCGCCCTGCTCTACCGCTGGCTTTTCGTTGGCGCAGAACGCAGCCTGCATCTTCTCGTGCTGGTCGGCATCGTCTTCGGCGTCTTTTTCCGCAGCCTCTCGGGCTTCATGCAGCGCGTGCTCGATCCGAACGAATATACGGTGCTGCAGGACGTGCTCTTCGCCAGCTTCAACTCCATCGACCCCACGCTTCTGACGATCTCGGCAATCATCATCGGCGTCGTGACCATCATCGGGCTGCGTCTCATGCACACGCTCGACGTCCTGTCGCTCGGCCGGGCAACAGCCATCAGCCTCGGCGTCGACTATAAGCGCACGGTCACGGTCATCCTCGTGCTGGTCTCCGTGCTCGTCGCCGTCTCAACCGCGCTCGTCGGCCCGGTCATGTTCTTCGGGTTGCTGGTCGCCGCCCTTGCCCATTATCTCACCGGCAACAGCAAACATGCCTATGTGCTGCCGGCGGCGATCCTCATCGCCATCATCTGCCTCGTCGGCGGCCAGGTCGTGCTGGAGCGGGTCTTCGCCTTCGATACGGCGCTTTCCATCATCATCGAATTTCTGGGCGGTATCGTCTTTATCGGTCTTATTTTGAAGCGGGGTGCGCGATGATCATCGCCAGTCAGATCAGCAAATCTTATGGCGACACGCTCGTCGTCGACGGCGTGTCCGTCTCCATCCCGACAGGCGGCGTCACCTCGATCATCGGGCCAAACGGGGCGGGAAAATCCACGCTGCTTTCCATCGTCGCGCGGCTGATGTCCATGGACGCAGGAACCGTGACGGTGGACGGTTTGGATGTGACCAAAACCCCATCCGATACGCTGGCAAAACGCCTCTCGATCCTGCGGCAAGACAACCACATCTCCTCGCGCCTGACGGTGCACGATCTCGTCGGTTTCGGCCGTTACCCCTATTCCAAGGGCCGCCCGACCATAGAGGACAAGGTCCATATCGACCGGGCGCTGGAATATCTCAATCTCGAACCGCTGGCCGGCCGCTTTCTGGATGAGCTTTCCGGCGGTCAGCGCCAGCGCGCCTTAGTAGCCATGGTTCTGTGTCAGGATACGGATTATGTGCTGCTTGACGAGCCGCTCAACAATCTCGACATGAAACACGCCTCCAGCATGATGAAGATCATGCGCAAGGCAGCCGACGAATTGAAGAAGACCGTGGTTCTGGTGCTGCACGACATCAACTTCGCCTCCTGGTATTCCGACACCATCATCGCCATGCGCGAGGGCCGTATCTGCCATCAGGGACCGGCGGAAGAAATCATCCGGCCGGAGATTCTTGGGGATATCTACGACATGCCGATCCGCGTCGAGAACATAGACGGCCGGCGCATCTGCCTGTTTTACGAATGACATGATGATTGCGCAGGATTTTTGCCGCCGCAGTGCTTAACATGGAACAGGGCCACAGGCCCGGACGTTAATCGACAGACTTTTCCAAAGCGGCATTCCGTCCGCAACTTCAGGAGACATCGATGAAGACGCACAAGACGAAGAACGATCTGCCTTCCAACGCGAAATCGACAGTGATCGGCATTCTGAATGAATCGCTGGCCTCGGTGATCGACCTTGCGCTTGTCACCAAGCAGGCGCACTGGAACCTGAAAGGCCCGCAATTCATCGCCGTCCACGAGCTTCTCGACACGTTCCGCACCCAGCTCGACAATCACGGTGACACGATTGCCGAACGCGTCGTGCAGCTTGGCGGCACGGCGCTCGGCAGCCTGCAAGCCGTCTCTTCGACGACGAAGCTCAAGGCCTATCCGACCGATATCTATAAAATCCACGACCATCTCGACGAATTGATTGCCCGTTATGGCGAAGTCGCGAACATGATCCGCAAGGCGATCGACGATTCCGATGAAGCCGGCGATCCTACAACCGCGGACATCTTCACCGCCGCCTCACGCGATCTCGACAAATCGTTGTGGTTCCTCGAAGCGCATGTGCAGGAAAAAAGCTGAGCCGCGACGGTTTCCAATGGGCTCAACACAGCAAAGCGCCCGAGAGTTTCGGGCGCTTTTTTTGTGAAATGATGCCATCAATGGCGGCGCAGAACCGCGAGCCCTATGTCGCGCAACATCTCATGATCCAGAATGCCGCGCTGGGCGCTGCGGATCAAAATTGCTGCACACTCATTGGCAACATGGCTGCTGCGATCCTGAAGGCACTCGAAACAAACACCATCGAAAATATTCTGCAGATCGGTGATCTGTTCTGGCGACAATTGTGCGCCGACTCTTTCAAAAGCTGCGTACGACAAGGCTCATCCTCCCGATGATGATATGCCAAGTATCGTTTCTTTTTTTCGTGGGCATCAATTTTGTACACCCGAACGAATCACTTGTCGAATCAGATTTTAACCAAATGTAAACAGGTTATTTTCTGCACTATCGGTCATCCGTGCGCCCTTTGCCGTGGGAATAAAGATCAGCCGAAACAACGCTTTCGCCCGCACCTGACTGCGTCTGGCGTCGCCTCCGACGCGTCCCTTCTAATAATGCAGCAGCCGGAAGGATTTCCACCGAAACCGTGAAAGAAACTATTGCATTCCAAAATCGATTGAGCGATATAGCACCCGTCGCCGAACTTCGGCGGTCCGCAGTCCAGCGAACTACCCCGGACCAGCGGTTTTGAGCGGGTGTAGCTCAGGGGTAGAGCACAACCTTGCCAAGGTTGGGGTCGAGGGTTCAAATCCCTTCGCCCGCTCCAGTTTTCCGAGATAAGCAGAGAAGATTTGCGCAGATTGTCGTGCCCGGTGGTCATCTTGGCAAGTCCAAACGTGTGACCATTTTCGGCATTCGTGGCGGTTTCCCGCACATGCATGAAACCGGGAGGAGTTACCCCTCCCGGCCGTCCTAACTCAGGCAGCTTCATCCCACACGGGCGCCAGCCCATCCGGCGATACGATGCGGCCATCCGGCTTGGCGAGAGCGCGGATCGCCGCCATTTCATCAACCGACAGCGCAAAATCGAAGATCGCGAGGTTCTCATCGACGCGGGCTTCACTGACGGTTTTGGACAGGGCAACAACGCCCTTCTGCTGCACCAGCCAGCGCAACACCACCTGCGCCACCGATTTGCCCCGACTTGAGGCGATATCCTTCAGCAGCGGATCGGCAAAGACCTTGCCGTCAGCCATGCCGTAATAACCGGTGACCGACATGCCAGCTTCTCTGGCAGCCGCCATCACCACATCCTGATCGATATAGGGATGGTATTCGATCTGGTTGGTGACCATCGGCGCTTTTGAGAGCTTCACCGCTTCAGCCATCAGCGCCGTATTAAAGTTGGAAACGCCGATATTGCGGACCTTGCCAGCCTGCCGGACCTCGTTCAGCGCGCCGATCTGCTCGGAAAGCGCCACCACCTCGTTCGGCCAGTGCAGAAGCAGCAGATCGAGATAATCGGTCTTCAGCTTTTTCAGGCTCTCATCGACCGAGGCGAGGAAGGCATCGTGCCGGTAATTCTCAACCCAGACCTTGGTGGTGAGGAAGATATCGCCCCGCGCCACGCCGGAGGCGGCGATGGCCTCACCCACTTCGGCCTCGTTGCCGTAAATCTGGGCGGTATCGATATAGCGGAACCCGGCTTTCAGCGCATGCGGAACGATGCGCAGGACATCCGGGCCGGGAATGCGGAAGGTGCCGAAGCCGAGCGCCGGAATGGACGCGCCATTGGCGGTAACATCAAACATATATTTTCTCCTGTTGAATTGCCCGGCCAGTCCCAGGGAAATGACCGGGAATTGATGTAAAAAACTTAAGCCGTCTTCAGCGTCAGCGCGGCGCGGCGATCAAGAGCGCTGCTCCAGAGGGTGAGCAACAGGGCGACGGTGACGAGGATGGCGCCGACCCATGGGGTTGCGGCAAGACCCATCGGCGATTCCACCACCAGACCGCCGAGCCATGCGCCGATGGCGATGCCGAGGTTAAAGGCGGCGATGTTGAGCGCCGATGCAACGTCAACCGCACCGGGACGATGTTCCTTAGCCAGTTGCACCACATAAAGCTGCAGGCCGGGAACATTGGCGAAGGACAGGAAACCGAGAGCCACCAGCGTGATGAGCGTCAGCACCGGCGAGACGGCGGTGAAGGAAAAGACGAGCAGCACGATAGCCTGCGCCAGGAAGAGGCCGATCAGCGCCTTGACCGGGTTGTGGTTGGCGATCTTGCCACCGCCGATATTGCCGGCCGCAATGGCAATGCCATAGAGCACGAGGATCAGGCTGACGCTTTTTTCCGAAAAGCCGGTAACATCCTGGAGGATCGGCGACAAAAAGGTGAAGGCGACGAAGGTGCCGCCATAACCGAGCGCGGTCATGGCGAAAACGATGAGCAGGCGGCCGGAACCAAGCACACGGACCTGATCAAGCAGGCTGGCAGGCGGCGCCTTCTTGAGTGTGTTCGGCAGAAGGGAGGCAATACCGAGGAAGGCGATGACGCCAAGCCCGGCAACAACCCAGAAGGTCGCACGCCAGCCGAAGACCTGGCCGATATAGGTGCCGAGCGGAACGCCGGTGACGATGGCAACCGTCAGACCCATGAACATCATGGCGATTGCCGAACCGCGACGGTTTTCCGGCACGAGATCGGCGGCAATCGTTGCGCCGACGGAGAAGAACACGCCATGGGCAAAGGCAGCGATGACGCGGGCAACTAGCAACGTCTCGTAGCTGGGAGAAAGCGCCGCGGCGCTGTTGCCGATGACGAACAGGGCCATCAGGCCGAGCAGCAGCGGTTTCCTTTCGATCTTTCCCGTCAGAGCCGTCAGGATAGGCGCGCCGAAGGTGACGCCCAGCGCGTAGACGCTGACGATGAGGCCGGCAAGCGGCAGGGTAATGTGAAGATCGTTTGCCACCGTCGGCAGAAGGCCGACGATGACAAACTCCGTGGTGCCGATCGCATAGGCTGCGATCGTCAGGGCAAATATGGCCAATGGCATGACGAATACCTCTTCGCCCAGCGGGGTCGCGGGCGTTCTGGACAGCGGTGCCGTCCGGTTGGATCAAATCTATGGATGCAATATGGGCGAAGGGGACTTGCATGATAATCGGCGAAAATGGATAAAGGCTTTTGAATTTATTTCACAGGTGGTGCGACAATGGACAATCGGGCCGGAGAAATGGAAGTCTTCGTGGCGACGGCAGAGCTTGGCAGTTTTTCCGCCGCCGGACGTCGGCTAAAGCTGTCGCCCTCGGCGGTGAGCAAGCTCGTCACCCGCATCGAAGACCGCCTCGGCACCCGTCTTCTCGCCCGTTCCACCCGTGTGGTGACGCTGACGCCGGAGGGAGAAGTCTATCTTGTCCGGGCAAGGCGCATTCTGGCCGACATAGCCGAAACCGAGCAGATCGTGGCAAGCGGCGGCAAGGTGGTGCCGCGCGGCCTGCTGCGCGTCAACGCCACGCTGGGCTTCGGCGAACGTTATCTCCTGCCGCTCGCACCCGAGTTCCTTTCGCTTTATCCCGAAATCGAGTTGGATATTTCGTTGACGGACGGTGTCATCAGCCTGATCGAAGAGCGAACCGATATCGCCATCCGCTCGGGCGCGATGGGAGATTCGTCCCTGAAGGCGAGAAAGCTGAAAGAGGTGCGCCGGATCATCGTCGCCTCCCCCGCCTATATCGAAAAACACGGCATGCCGAAGAAACCGCAGGATCTGGCGCAGCACAATTGCTTCAGCTTCAATTTCAGCCGCAGCCTCAATGAATGGCCGTTTCGCGATCCCGGCTCGGCGGAGGTCTATCGTCTTCCCGTCACCGGCAATGTCGCGGTCAACAGCGGCATGGCCATGCGAAGGCTCTGCCTGACGGGATTAGGGCTCGGAAGGGTCGGCGAGTTTCATATCGAACCGGATATCGAGGCCGGCCTGCTCGTGCCGGTGCTGGAGGACTACAATGCCGAGGAGATGGAAGTCATCCACGCGGTTTATGCCGGCCACGAACATCTGGCCGCCCGCGTGCGCGCCTTCATCGATTTCGTCGCCGCAAGGGTCGGGCGTTGATTGACCGCCTCAGACCATGCCGTGCACCAGCTTGGCCAGCCAGTCGACAAAGACGCGCACCTTGTTGGTGACGTGCCGCGTCTGCGGATAGACCACGTAGATCGGCATGGCTTCGCGCTGCCATTCCGAAAGGACCGGCACCAGTTCGCCGCGCGCCAGGTGATCTTTCACCATGAAGATCGGCAATTGCACGATGCCCATGCCCGCCAGGGCAGCATTGAGATAGGTGCGGCTGTCATTGACCGACACCACATAATTCGGGGTCAGTTCGACACTGCGCACGCCATTGTCGAAGGAGGCCGGCATGATCTGGCCGGTGGTGGCATTGAGATAACCCACCGAATAATGGCCCTTCTCCAGATCCTCCGGTTCCTGCGGCATGCCGAAATTTTCGATGTAGGATGGCGAGGCGAATGTCTCGAACCGCAGTTCGCCCACTTTACGGGCAATCAGCGACTGATCGCGCAGCACACCTACCCTCAGCGCACAGTCAACATTTTCGGCAATATAGTCGACCAAGCGGTCGCCGACGCCGAGATCGAGACGGATTTGCGGATAACGCTGGTAAAATTCGCAAAGATGTGGGATAACCACGAGGTCCGCAAAGACACCGGCCATTTCCACCCGCAACCGGCCGGATGGCTGCACCTGCGCGCTGGACATACTGCCATCCAGTTCTTCGATTTCCGACAAAATTTGTGAGGCCCGCTCGTAATAGAGAGCGCCGTCCGTCGTCAGCATCACCCGCCGCGTGGTGCGGTTGAGAAGCGTGGTCTGCAGATGCGCCTCCAGCGCCTGCACCATGTTGGTGACGGTGGTTTTGGGCATGTTCAGCGCGGTGGCGGCGCGGCTGAAATTACCGGTCTCGACGACGCGCGTGAAGACCCGCATGGCGGAGAGCTGATCCATTTAGCTATTATCCGTTTTTTTGGAATAGTGTTTTCATTTTGACGTACTTGATCGTTTTCTCTCGAACAATAATATGAATTTCAGATTTTGCAAATAAGGTGAGCTGTCGATGGCGGCGCACGGGACCGGATCAGATGAACGCGCACTGGGAAAATATCAAACGCTGTGGAGGCTCCGCATCTGAGCTTTCCGTGCGCCGATATGAGAGTGCCGGCCTGTGCAGCCACCCGCCCGTGATCCTTTATCTGCGCGGCGGCTCGTTTCTGGAAAAGGGCGGCAATTGCCCGGAACTTCCGGTGGCGCGAGCGCTGGCGGAAAGCGGCGCCATCGTTGTCGAGGCTGACTATAGCAAGCCGTCCGGCAACGAGTTTCCGATGGTGATCGATTGCGCTTTCGATGCGCTCGATCATCTGAGCCGGGACCGCAAACATTATGGCGGCGCGAAATCGCTGCTGTTCGTGGCCGGCGAAGAGGCAGGCGGCAATGTGGCGGCGGGACTTGCGCTTAAAGCCCGTGACCGCATGCCGGGCAAACTCGCCGGGCAAATTCTTCTGTCGCCCATGATCGACCCGATGATGACGACGGAATCCTTTCGCGACGCGGACAGGATCGGCATGCGTGAACGCTGGGCGGATGGCTGGAGCCATTACCTTGCCAAGGCCTGTGGGTTTTTCCACCCCTATGCCGCGCCCTGCCAGTGTACGCGGCTGAACCGGGTGGCGCCCGCGCTGATCTTTACCGCCGAGGACGATCCTCTGCGCGACGAAACGGTCAATTATGCCGACCGGCTCCTCGCCTCAGGCGTCAGCGTCCGGCAGCATGTATTCCCCGCCGGCGTCGGCTGGACGGGGCTTTATCAAGGAGAGGGCGGCGGATGGGTCTCATCCGTCTGTTCGGAATTCAAGACCTTCGTTGACCAGTTGAGACACTGATACCGCATATTTTAAGACACTGACGGCTCCTGAACCGAGCCAAGGAGAATCCCATGACGCTCAACACAAAGCGCCGGGCCCTGACGGGTGCCGGCATCGGACTTGCCATGTCCGTTGCAGCTGCAGCACTGTTTTTTGACCTGCCCACCAGCCGCGACGCGACGGCAGCCTCCACCCCGGCCGAAACGCCGGCGATCCCCGTCACCGTCGCCAAGGTGGAAAGCCGCGACGTCATGCGCTGGGAAGAATTTTCCGGCCGTCTCGAAGCCGTCGATCGGGTGCAGATCCGCTCCCGCGTCGCCGGCCAGATCAAGGCCGTGCATTTCCGCGAAGGCGCGCTGGTGAAGGAAGGCGATCCCCTCTTCACCATCGATCCGGCCCCTTATCAGGCCGCTGTTGCCGGCGCTGAAGGCCAGGTCGCTTCCGCTGAAGCCAAGGTCAGCCTTGCGAAAACGGAACTCGACCGTGGCCGCAGGCTTTCCGATAACCGCACCATCTCCCAGAGCGATCTCGACCAGCGTCAAAGCTCCTTTGCGGATGCCGAAGCCCAGCTTCGCGCCGCCCGCGCCACGCTGACGACGGCTCAGCTCGATCTCGGCTACACCGAAATCCTCGCCCCGGTTTCCGGCAGGGTCGGCCGCATCGAAATCACCGCCGGCAACCTTGTCGCCGCCGGCTCGACATCGCCTGCCCTGACAACGCTGGTTTCGGTCAACCCGATCTATGCCAGCTTCAACGCCAGTGAAGGAACGGTGGCCAAAGCGCTTGCCGAACTGCCGCAGACGACCGACGCCCTGCCCGCACTCGAACAGATTCCGGTGGAAATCGGCACGCTTTCGGATGAAGGCACGCCGATCAAGGGCACACTGCACCTGATCGACAATCAGGTGGATTCGGCCAGCGGCACCATCGGTGTCCGCGCCGTCTTCGAAAATCCTGATGGCAGGCTGATCCCCGGCCAGTTCGTGCGGGTGCGTATGGGCGAACCGAAGCCAGAAAACCGCATCCTCATCAGTGATCGCGCCATCGGCACGGACCAGGACAAGCGCTTCGTCTTCGTGGTCGATGCCGAAAACAAGGTGAGCTACCGCCAGATCAAGCCCGGTGCACCGGCTGATGGCCAGCGCATCATCGAAAGCGGCCTTGCCGCCGGTGATACGATCGTCGTCAACGGCCTGCAGCGCATTCGCCCCGGTGCCACCATCGCACCGCAGGCGGAAGACAAGGTCGCCACTTCGCAATAATTCCGTCCCGCTTCCCAGCGAGACGCATTCCAGACAGAACCGGCCACAACCGGCGGCACAAAAGCCGCCGGAACGGCCTTTGCATTTCCAAATATACCCGGAGAGGGACTGGATATGAATATTTCCAGATTTTTTGTCGACCGGCCGGTATTCGCTGCCGTGCTTTCGGTCCTGATTGTGGTGGCAGGCCTTCTGGGCATGCGCGCCCTGCCGATTTCCGAATATCCGGAAGTCGTTCCGCCATCCGTCGTCGTGCGCGCCACCTATCCCGGCGCAAACCCGGCCGTTATCGCCGAAACAGTCGCCACGCCACTTGAAGAACAGATCAACGGCGTCGAGGACATGCTCTACATGGGCAGCCAGGCAACGTCCGACGGCGTGTTGACGCTGACCGTCACCTTCAAGCTCGGCACGGACCCGGACAAGGCGCAGCAGCTGGTGCAGAACCGCGTGTCGCAGGCCGAACCGCGCCTGCCGGCGGAAGTCCGCGCACTCGGCATCACCACCGTCAAAAGCTCGCCCGACTTCATCATGGTCGTCAATCTGGTGTCGAAGACCGATGCCTATGACATCACCTATCTGCGCAACTATGCGACGCTGAACGTCAAGGATCGTCTCGCCCGCATCGAAGGCGTGGGTCAGGTGCAGGTCTTCGGCGCGGGTGACTATTCCATGCGCGTCTGGCTCGATCCGCAGAAAGTCGCCGAGCATGATCTCGCCGCCAGCGACGTCTCCGACGCCATCCGCCAGCAGAACGTCCAGGCCGCAGCCGGCGTCATCGGCGCTTCGCCAAGCCCGAATGGCGTCGATCTACAGCTCAACGTCAATGCGCAGGGTCGTCTGACGACACCGGAGGAATTCGGCAACATCATCGTCAAGAGCGGCGCGAACGGTCAGATCACCCGCCTGCGCGACGTCGCCCGCATTGAACTGGGCGCGGCCGACTACACGCTGCGTTCGCTGCTCGACGGCGAGCCTGCCGTGGCCGTTGCAGTGCTTCAGGCTCCCGGCTCCAACGCCATCGAAATCGCCGACAATGTCCGCGCCACGATGGACAATCTGCAGCTGGCAATGCCGGATGGCGTGAAATACGAAATCGTCTACGACACGACGAAATTCGTGCGCTCCTCCATCGAGAAGGTCGTTGACACACTCCTCGAGGCCGTTGGCCTCGTGGTGCTGGTCGTCATCCTCTTTCTACAGACATGGCGCGCCTCGATCATTCCGCTGATCGCCGTTCCGGTCTCGATCATCGGCACCTTCGCCGTCATGTATGCCTTCGGCTTCTCCATCAACGCGTTGACGCTATTCGGCCTCGTGCTGGCCATCGGCATCGTGGTGGATGACGCTATCGTGGTGGTGGAAAACGTCGAGCGAAACATCGAAAACGGGTTATCGCCGCGTGACGCCACCTACAAGGCCATGCGGGAAGTCTCCGGCCCGATCATCGCAATCGCGCTGGTGCTGGTCGCCGTCTTCGTGCCGCTCGCCTTCATCTCCGGCCTTTCCGGCCAGTTCTACCGGCAGTTCGCCCTGACGATCGCCATTTCCACCGTCATCTCGGCAATCAACTCGCTGACGCTCTCACCCGCTCTTGCAGCCCTGTTGCTGAAGGAACACGACGCTCCGAAAGACTGGCTGACCCGCTTCATGGACCGGATTTTCGGCTGGTTCTTCCGCGGCTTCAACCGCGCCTTCGGGGCCGCCTCCAATGGCTATGGCAAAACCGTCGGCGGGCTGGTGACGCGCAAGAGCCTTGTCATGATGGTCTACATGGCGCTGGTCGCAGCCACCTACAGCATGTTCAGCGCCGTTCCGAGCGGCTTCGTGCCGGCGCAGGACAAGCAGTATCTGATCGGTTTTGCCCAGCTTCCTGATGGAGCAACGCTTGACCGGACGGAAAGCGTCATCAAGCGCATGAGCGACATCGCGCTCGAACAGCCGGGCGTCAGCCACGCTATCGCCTTCCCCGGCCTGTCGATCAACGGCTTCACCATCGGCTCCAATTCCGGCATCGTTTTTGCGGTTCTCGACGACTTCGAAAACCGCAAGACGCCGGAACTATCAGGTGGCGCCATTGCCATGCAGCTGAACCAGAAGTTTGCAGGCATTCAGGATGCCTTCATCGCCATGTTCCCGCCGCCGCCGGTCAACGGCCTCGGCCAGACGGGCGGTTTCAAGCTGCAGATCGAGGACCGCGCCGGTTACGGCTATCAGGCGCTCGACGAAGCGACCAAGGCGGTCATCGCCAAGGCATACCAGACACCGGAGCTGGCGGGCATCTTCTCCAGCTTCCAGATCAACGTGCCGCAGCTCTTCGCCGATCTTGACCGCGCCAAGGCCGAACAGCTGGGCGTCTCCGTCAGCGACGTCTTCCAGACGCTGCAAATCTATCTCGGCTCGCTTTATGTCAACGACTTCAACGCCTTCGGGCGGACATACAGCGTGCGTGTGCAGGCGGACGCGCAATTCCGCGCCCATGCGGAGGATATCGGCCGTCTGAAGGTTCGCTCATCCACCGGCCAGATGATCCCGCTTTCGACGCTGCTGAAAGTGGATGCGACAACAGGACCGGAGCGCACCAACCGTTATAACGGCTTCCTTGCAGCCGATATCAACGGCGGTCCGGCACCGGGCTTCTCCTCTGGACAGGCGCAGGCCGCCATGGAGAAAATCCTTGCCGAAAACCTGCCAGCCGGGATCGACTACGAATGGACAGACCTGACCTACCAGCAGATCCTCGCCGGTAACTCCAGCATCGTGGTCTTCCCGTTGGCGCTGCTGCTGGTCTATCTGGTTCTCGCCGCCCAATATGAAAGCCTGACCTTGCCGATCGCGATCATCCTGATCGTTCCGCTCGGCGTACTCGCAGCTCTCACGGGCGTCTGGCTGACGGGAGGGGACAACAACATCTTTACGCAGATCGGCCTTGTCGTCCTTGTCGGCCTCTCGGCGAAGAACGCGATCCTGATCGTGGAATTTGCCCGAGAGCTGGAATTCGAAGGACGAACGCCGCTTCAGGCGGCAGTGGAGGCAAGCCGCCTTCGCCTCCGCCCGATCCTGATGACCTCACTCGCCTTCATCATGGGCGTGGTGCCGCTGGTCATCTCGACAGGCGCTGGTGCGGAAATGCGTGCGGCCATGGGTGTCGCAGTGTTCTCCGGCATGATCGGCGTGACGTTCTTCGGCATCTTTATGACACCGGTCTTCTACGTGCTGGTGCGCAAGCTCTCCGGCAACCGCCCGCTCATCCAGCACAAACAGGAAGAACCGGCCAATTCGGACTACAAGCTCGAAAAGGCCGGCTGACCCAATACTCCCATCCACCGCCACCTTCGAAGCAAGCCCGCCGCGCATCATCAGATGCGCGGCGTTTTTTATGGACAGAAATGTCTATGCGAATCTCCTGAAATTGAATCAGTTTCAAATGCTTAACTGGAATAAGCACCTATATCGCACCGCAATAGAACTGCTAAAAAGCAATATAGCCTCACCAATTGACGGAAACCCAAAGAAACAATGCTATTTTATGCTTTGTATTTTGTGGTAATTTCCAAGAACTGGGTGATTCGGACTAAATGATTTAGTTCAGGGGCGACATGATGGAGCAGGACGACGAAAACTGGGCAACAACCGTTGCCTATTCGATAGTGATGCATGAGGGTCTTGATCTCGCGCTTTCCGCGCAAAATCTCGACAGGGGCAAGACCCGAAACAATCGTGAGCGGTTGATGGAAGCCATTCGCACATCGTTGCTGGAAGCGCGCTCGCGCAACCACCTGGCGGCGGCGCAGCGGCTTTAACCCGGCCCGGCTTGGGCCTCGGCTGGCGACGTGCCGTGTTGTGGCGGGATCAGGCCTGAAGCAGATCTGTCCGGACCGCGGCTTTCAACGGCAGGTGATCCGAAGCGACACGCGCCAGCGCGCTGTCATGCGCCTCCACTTGCTCGACCAGACCTTCACGGTTGGCGATGATCCTGTCGAGCGCCAGTACCGGCAGGTTGGAGGGAAAACTCGGCACCGCCGGCGGCAGCGCGCCGAAAGCGTCCCGGAACGTATTGAGCGACGAGCCATTGCCGAGACGCCATTCGTTCAGGTCTCCCATGAGGATGGTCGGGCATTCGTTGCGCGCTTCCAGAAGGCCGATCAGCGCCTTCGCCTGCTGAGCGCGGGAATGCCGCAAGAGACCGAAATGGGCGGCGATGATGCGCAATGTACCACCCAGCTTCAAATCCAGCTCCACGACAAGCGCGCCGCGTGGCTCCAGCCCCGGCAGTTTCAGCGTATGCACGTCCCGGACGGCACCTTCCCTGAACAGCACGACATTGCCATGCCACCCGTGCGCCTTTACCCCTGCCTGCACCGGCACGGGAATGAGGCCGCTTTCCCGCTCCAGCCGGGCAAGATCGAGCAGGCCGGTGCGCTCGCCAAAACGGCTGTCGGCTTCCTGAAGGGCAATGATATCAGCGCCGATTTCCTGAATGACGCGGCTGGTGCGATCCGGATCGAACTTGCGGTCGCGACCGACACATTTGTGCACATTGTAGGAAGCGATGATGGGGAAGGAATGATCTTTCGCCCCCTGCACCGCTTTCTGCCGCTGACGATGGTCGCGCAGCGACTGCATGACGAAGGCGGGCAAACTGCTATTTGTCGCCAGGGCCGTTTTTTCGCTGTTCAACAAACCGTTTTTCTTCACGCGTCAATGTCTCCGGTCAAAGATAGGGCGAAGCGAGCCACAGGACACGCTCCACAAAACGAACAACGAATGGCCGCGCATTCAGTTCGCTGAGCCGCACCGGCAAGGCGGTTGCCCGCGCATTGCGGATCCGGTCGCCGATCACCCCGGCAAATTCTTCATCCATAACTTCGAGATCGATCTCGAAGTTTAATCGCAGCGAACGCGGATCGAGATTGGAAGAACCGATATAGGTCCAGCGCCCGTCGATCACCAGAAGCTTGGAATGATTGAAAGCCCCCGTCGCCCGCCAGATGCGGCAGTAATTCTTCAACATCTGGTCGAACTGCGCTGTCATCGCCCTGTCCACAAGCACCAGATTGTTGCTTTTGGGCACGATGATATCGACCACCACTCCCCGCCTTGCTGCGGTTATGAGTGCCGAAATAAGCTCCCGATCGGGGAGAAAATAGGGCGACATGATGAGAATGGAGGAACGGGCGACGGAAAACGCACCCATCAGCATCTTGTGACTGGTCTCGATGCTTTTATCCGGTCCCGAGGAGGAAACCCGGGCGACGATCTGCGAACCCGGCACACCGTCAGGAATGGCGATATCCCACACCGGGGTGTCCAGAAGCTCCCCCGTCGTGAAACGCCAGTCTTCCGCCGCGATGGAGAAAAAATCCGATACCACCGGCCCGGTGATCTTGAAATGTGTGTCGTGCGACTGGCTTTCGCCACCGAATTCCAGGGTGAAACCCTCACGGATATTCATGCCGCCGCTAAACACGATTCGCCCGTCCACCACGAGTATTTTGCGGTGGGTGCGCAGATTGGCATAGGGCAACCGCAGTCCCATGATAACATTGCCGTTGAAGACGTCGGCGATGATGCCCTTGTCCCGGAGCGTCGGCAGGATGCTCGGCACGGAATAACGCGCGCCGACAGCATCGATAAGCACCCTCACTTCCACGCCGCGCAGTTTTGCCTGCTCAAGCGCTGCGACGAAGCGGGCGCCGATCCTGTCATTGTCGAAAATATATGTTTCGAGAATGATCGACCGCTTCGCCTCGCCTATCGCCTCCAGCATGGCGGCATAGGCAACGTCACCCGTCACAAGCGGCTCGATGGCGTTGCCCGTCGTCAGCGCGTGGCGTGTCACCCGGTCGCCGAGTGTCTTCATCGCTTCAAAACGGCGGCCGAACCGCGTAGCAATCAACTCACCGCTCGCATCCAGCCGCGCCACGCGATCCATGATCTCGTCCTGCATGAAGGATCGCTGCTGCGTGATGTTGGACCGACGAATGCGGTTGATGCCGGCAATGGCATAGATGACCGCGCCGACAATGGGCGACAGCACGATGACACCCACCCAGCCGAGTGCGGAACGGACCTCCTCCTTCGTCATCGTGGCATGTACGGCCGCCACGGTTCCCATCAAAATGGAAAGGACGGCAAGGATATGGGGCCAATAGGCGATGACGAGATCGAGCATATTACAACTATAGGGCATTGGACCGAAAAGTGTAACGCGCTTTTCGGAAACCCGGAAAGCCACTAAAAAGCACCCCGCCCATCCTTTTGCGGGACAGACCCTTGCGGGATTAACGGTGGAAACCGGCCTTGCGATATGTCATGAGAGCGCATCTTGATCTCCAGGCAGGGGCACTTGCGGGCTTCTGCAGCATTTGAAAGCAAGAAGGCCGTGATGCAGGAAAATACCCAGGGCGCCATCATCGTCATTTCCAGCCATGTCATGCGTGGATCGGTCGGCAATCGCGCCGCGGTCTTCGCGCTGGAGACCCTCGGCCATCCGGTATGGGCAGTGCCCACCATCGTTTTGCCCTGGCATCCCGGCCATGGCCCATCCACGCGGATGCGCTTTCAGGACGACGACTTCGACAAGGCCATGACCGACCTTGAAAACGCCAAATGGATTGGCGAAGTCAAAGCAGTCCTGACCGGTTATTTCGGAAGCGCAGCACAAGTGCGTTCGGTCGCGCGGCTGATCCGCAATCTCAAGGAGAAAAACCCGGCGCTGGTTTACGCCTGTGATCCCGTGATGGGTGATTTGGGCGGGCTTTATATTCCGGTTGAAACCGCCGAAGCCATCCGCGACGAACTCATCCCGCTTGCCACTGTCGCAACACCGAACCGTTACGAACTGGCGTGGATGAGCGGCGCAGAGCTTGAAACCAACAATGCCATCATGGATGCAGCACTTGCCCTCGGCCCTTCGAAAATGCTGGTCACCTCTGCCGTGCCAATGATGGCTGGCGGCACCGGCAACCTCTATCTCAGCGGCCGGCATGCCCTGCTGGCCGAGCACCGCGCCATAGAGAATGCCCCGAACGGCCTCGGCGACCTGATGGCGGCGCTTTTCCTCGCCCGCCTGCTGGAAGGCATGGACGACGAAAAAGCGCTGCAGCTGGCCACCGCCAGCGTGTTCGAAATTCTGGCCCGCACCAAAAAACGCGAGATGAACGAATTGACGCTGGAGACAGACGCTTCAAGTCTTTCCACACCCATGGCCATGGTGCAGATGCGTCATCTCTTGCATCCTTCACGCAGCAAGCGCAAATAGCGACTAAAGCATTTCCAGGAAAAGTGGCCCTCGGTTTTCCGCCCGGAAATGCGGCAACAGGAAGTTGGAGCGGTTTCGCGGTTCGAAGAAAAGCGAAAATGCTCTAAAGGATTGGTCTTCAACGCGCCAGGTTCGCCCCGTGATCTTGGTCCAAGCATAACGGTACTGCGATAGATGAAAGATTTTCCGGAAACTCTTCTGAACGGCTACAAGAACTTCATGAGCGGCCGCTATGTCGACGAGCGCGAGAGATACCGCGTTCTGGCTGATACCGGGCAGAAGCCGCAGACCCTGTTCATTGCCTGTTGTGACTCCCGTTCAGCACCGGAAACCATTTTCGACTGCGGGCCGGGAGAATTGTTCGTCATGCGAAACGTTGCCAACATGGTGCCGCCTTTCGAGCCTGATGGCCAGTATCACGCCACCTCTGCGGCCATCGAATATGCCGTGCAGGTTCTGAAGGTGAAGGATATCGTCGTCATGGGCCACGGCCGTTGCGGCGGCATTCAGGCGGCACTCGACCCTAATCTCGAACCCCTGTCGCCCGGCGACTTCATCGGCAAGTGGATGAACATGGTCAAATCGGCGGCCGAGCAGATCCAGAGCAACGATGTCATGACCGCCTCCGAGCGCCAGACCGCGCTGGAACGGGTGTCCATCCGCAACTCCCTCGCCAACCTGCGTAGCTTCCCCTTCGTCAAGGCGCAGGAAACCGCCGGCAAGGTCAAGCTGCACGGCGCATGGTTCGATATATCGACCGGCGAATTGTGGGTTATGGACGGCAAAACGGGCGACTTTCGCCGCCCGGATCTGTGAAAACAGGTTTCTGATTGAAAAAGCGAGACGGCCTTATTGGCCGTCGATCGCCTTGCCGATGAAGGCAATGGCCTGCTGGTAAACGCTTGCGGCGTTCCAGCCCTGGATGGCGGCATAATTCGCCTGTCCCTGCTGGTAACCCGCACCACGCTGCCAGCCATGGCCGACAAGGAAGTTGGCGGTGGAAGCCAGTGCATCGGCACGCGAACCGACGAGATCTACCCGTCCGTCGCGATCGAAATCCACGCCATAGCGCACGACATTGAGCGGCAGGAACTGCGTCTGGCCGATTTCACCATGCGCCGCACCCTTGGCGTTGACGTTCAGCGAACCGCTGCCGACGAGCTTAAGCGCCGCATAAAGCTGCTCGGTGAAATAATCCGAGCGTCGGCAGTCGAAGGAAAGCGTCGCCACGGCGGAAAGCGTGTGCTGGTTGCCCATGAAGCCGCCAAAGCCGGTTTCCATGCCCCAGATGGCCAGAAGCGGGCCGGCCGGCACGCCATAAGCTTTTTCGATCGAGGCGAAGAGAGAGGCATTGTTCTTCTTCATGGTCTTGCCGCGCGAAATGATCGTCTGACCGCCGCGCTTCTGCATGAATTGTTCGAAGGACAGCTTGAAGCTGTGCTGGCCGCGATCGGCGCGGATGGTCGCCTGATTATACGAGACGCCGGAGAAGGCACGATCGAGCACCGAAGCGCTGACGCCGCGGCCCGCCGCTTCCTGCTTGAAGGCGCCGACCCAGGCATCGAAGCCCGCCGAAGTGTTGCTGCATTGCGCAGCCATAACCGGCGTCGCTGCCAAAACCGAGACCATGGCTACACCAGCCAGAATTGCCTTCATTGCCCGCATCAAAATCTGCCTTCGATATCCTTTGGGGAATTTATCCCGAGAACCAACACGTCTCCGCCGCAGGGGTTCGGGTGCCAAATTGTCTTTTGGTGGCCTAAATTGCCTTTCGGCAGCAAGGCCTGCAAATAAACTGGCCGTGATCGTCGCCATTGAAAAACCCGTCTGCCCCACACAGAACAGACGGGTTATACTTAACGAACCTTAAAAAATCGTATCACGCAGCCGCCTTGCGGGGCTTGATGAGACCACGATTGACCAGGAGTTCGGCGATCTGGATGGCATTGAGGGCAGCGCCCTTGCGCAGATTGTCCGAAACGACCCAGATGTTGAGGCCGTTTTCAACCGTTGCATCTTCACGGATACGCGAAATATAGGTCGCATCTTCACCGGCGGATTCGACCGGGGTGATGTAACCGCCATCTTCATGCTTGTCGATGACGAGGCAACCCGGTGCTTCACGCAGAATATCACGCGCCTGATCGGCGGTGATCTCGTTTTCAAACTCGATATTGACCGATTCCGAATGACCGATGAAAACCGGAACGCGCACGGCCGTGCAGGTCACCTTGATCTTCGGATCGAGCATCTTCTTGGTCTCGGCCAGAACCTTCCACTCTTCCTTCGTATAACCGTCTTCCATGAAGACATCGATATGCGGAATGACGTTGAAGGCGATGCGCTTGGTGAACTTCTTGGTTTCAACCGGATCGGCCACGAACACGGCGCGGGTCTGCTGGAACAGCTCGTCCATGCCTTCCTTGCCGGCGCCGGAAACCGACTGGTAGGTGGAAACGACAACGCGCTTGATCTTGGCGAAATCATGCAGCGGCTTCAGCGCGACGACGAGCTGGGCCGTGGAGCAATTCGGGTTGGCGATGATGTTCTTGCGGGTAAAGCCCGTGATCGCATCGGCATTGACTTCCGGAACGATCAACGGAACGTCCTGGTCGTAGCGCCAGGCGGACGAGTTATCGATGACGACGCAGCCCTGCTGGCCGATCTTCGGCGACCACTTCTTGGAAACATCGCCGCCAGCCGACATCAGGCAAATATCGGTGTCGGAAAAATCGTAATTCTCGAGGTTGGAAACCTTCAGCGTGCGATCGCCGTAGGAGACTTCCGTGCCCTGCGAACGGGAGGAAGCAAGCGGCACGATCTCATCGGCCGGAAAACCACGTTCTGCAAGGATATTGAGCATTTCGCGACCGACGTTGCCGGTGGCGCCTGCAATTGCAACTTTGAAACCCATGATCAAGCTCTCTTTCTGTCTCTCCTCTTTTGGGTGAGGTGGGGAACCCGCATCGCATTGCGGCTTCCTCGATCCCCAGCCAAACCGGGGAGAGAGCGGTGGCCAGAGACGTCAGACGGTTTTAATCGTCGTTTTGGCCGTAATTCGGATGGAATAAGAAAGGCGCGGATCATCGCCGGCGGATTGTGCCGGTCCTTCCATAACACTCATGTCTGCAACATGCATGCGCAAGGTGATGCTCCTTCTTCGCGAGAAGCTATTAGAAGGTTTCTTGTTTGTGTCAAGAAAAAAGGCGCGCTTCAGGCCACCCGGCGCAATCACGCAAAAACCGGCCCGCGACATTTTTGCACGTTATACATTAGACTAAAGTCATAATCCGAAAGCATCGCTCTTATTGGGGTTAATTTTCTGTCACTCTGATGTCATGCGCATTGCACCCGAAAGGGGAGTCCGGAGGAGAGAGACGGGCTCCGCACTGCGCCGATTGGGACATCTGTGGAGGACAGACAATGGCAAATGTTGCAGCCGCAAGCGGCGCCGCCCGTCCAATGACGGGCGAAGAGAAGAAGGTGATTTTCGCCTCTTCTCTCGGAACAGTCTTCGAATGGTACGATTTTTATCTATACGGCTCGCTTGCGATCTATATCGGCGCGAACTTCTTCAGCCAATATCCGGAAACGACGCGCAACATCTTCGCGCTTCTGGCCTTTGCCGCCGGCTTCCTCGTGCGCCCCTTCGGCGCGCTGGTGTTTGGACGTCTGGGTGACATCGTCGGTCGCAAATATACCTTCCTGATCACCATTCTCATCATGGGTGTTTCCACCTTCCTCGTTGGCGTCCTGCCCGGCGCATCCCAGATTGGCATCGCCGCTCCGATCATCCTGGTCATCCTGCGCATGCTTCAGGGTCTGGCGCTCGGCGGTGAATATGGCGGTGCCGCGACCTATGTGGCCGAACACGCCCCCAATGGCCGCAGAGGCTATTACACTTCGTGGATCCAGACGACGGCGACGCTCGGCCTGTTCCTGTCGCTGGTGGTCATTCTCGGCGTGCAGTTCGCGCTCGGCAAGGAAGCCTTCGCCGCCTGGGGCTGGCGCATTCCCTTCCTCGTTTCGGTTCTGCTGCTCGGCGTATCGGTCTGGATTCGTCTGAAAATGAATGAATCCCCCGCCTTCAAGAAAATGAAGGAAGAGGGCAAGACCTCCAAGGCACCGCTCAGCGAAGCCTTCGGCCAGTGGAAAAACGCCAAGATCGCCCTGATCGCCCTCGTCGGCGCCGTCATCGGCCAGGCAGTTGTGTGGTACACCGGCCAGTTCTATGCGCTGTTCTTCCTGCAGAGCATTCTGAAGGTGGACGGCCAGTCGGCCAACATCATGGTCGCAGCGGCCCTCATCCTCGGCACGGGCTTCTTCGTGCTCTTCGGCTGGCTTTCCGACAAGATCGGCCGCAAGCCGATCATCATGGCCGGTCTCATCCTCGCGATGCTGACCTACTTCCCGCTGTTCAAGGCGCTCACATGGGCAGGCAACCCAGCGCTGGCACAGGCACAGGCCAGCGTTCGCGCCACCGTCACCGCCGCTCCGGGTGACTGCAGGTTCCAGTTCAACCCGACAGGCACGGCGAAATTCACCACATCCTGCGATATCGCCACTTCGTTCCTGACACGCAACTCCGTTCCCTATGACGTGGTTGCCGGAACGGCCGGCCAGCCGGCGAGCGTCAAGATCGGCGACGTCAACATTGTCAGCTACGATGCAGTCGCAGCTGGCGCGGATGCGGCAGCCAAGGACCGGGCCTTCCAGAAGCAGGTCAACATCGCGCTGCATGATGGCGGTTACCCGCTGGTGCGCAGCGCGGCACAGGTTCCAGACGCGAAACTGGACGCCTTCATCGCTGCAAACCCGGAACTCAGCCTCAATGCTGAGGCGGTTCGCGCCACCGACAAGAAAATGGTGGCGACCGACAAGCTGGTGGCGGACAAGCTGTTAACACCGGCCGAAACCGGTGGAGCCGCCGAGATGGCCGTCTACACCATTGCCGGCGGCGGCGCCTTCGCCATGGTGGCCGATCCGGCTGCCGTGAACTGGGTCGTCATCATCGCGGTCCTGACCGTCCTCGTCATCTACGTCACGATGGTCTATGGCCCGATCGCTGCCCTCTTGGTCGAACTGTTCCCGACCCGTATCCGCTACTCCGGCATGTCGCTGCCCTACCATATCGGCAACGGCTGGTTTGGTGGCCTTCTGCCCGCCACCGCCTTTGCGATGAGCGCGGCGAAGGGCGACATCTATTACGGTCTCTGGTATCCGATCGTTTTCGCAGGCATCACGCTGGTCATCGGCCTGCTGTTCCTGCCGGAAACCAAGGATCGTGATATCCACGCCATGGATTGATCCCCGATCATTCCGCAAACCAGAAACCCGGCGCCAACACGCCGGGTTTTTTATTGAAGCCGTACCGCCAACGCTCGAACTGGCCTTTCCCGGCCTGTCAATCCGCCGCAGGTAGAAAAATAACAGGGACGGGACAAAAATACCTGAAATAGGCTATGACGCCTTATCAAGACGGAAATGGGAGAGCAGTTTTGAAAATCGGGACACCGAAGGAATTATATGATGGCGAGGCGCGCGTCGGCATGACGCCCGATAGCGCCCAGGCCTTGCAGAAACTCGGATATGATTGCGTGATCGAGACTGGCGCAGGTAAGGCGGCGGGATTTTCCGACGATGCCTATCGCGCAGCCGGCGTCACCGTCGTCGATAGTGCGGACGCGCTCTACGCCGGTTCCGACATCATTGCCAAGGTTCGCCCGCCGGAAACGTCGGAGATTGATCGCCTGTCTTCGGACAAGACGCTGATCTCTTTCTTCTATCCAGCCCAGAACAAGGACCTTCTGGAACAGGCCAAGGAAAAGGGCGCCAACGTCATCGCCATGGACATGGTGCCGCGCATCTCGCGCGCCCAGAAGATGGATGCCCTGTCCTCCATGGCCAATATCGCCGGTTATCGCGCCGTGATCGAAGCCGGCAACAATTTCGGCCGCTTCTTCACCGGTCAGGTCACCGCCGCCGGCAAGGTGCCGCCCGCCAAGGTTCTGGTGATCGGTGCCGGCGTCGCCGGTCTTGCGGCCATCGGCACGGCCACCTCGCTCGGCGCGATCACCTATGCCTTCGACGTTCGCCCGGAAGTGGCCGAGCAGATCGAATCCATGGGCGCTGAGTTCGTCTATCTCGATTTCGCCGAACAGCAGGATGGCGCAGCGACCGGCGGTTATGCCGCCCCCTCCTCGCCGGAATTCCGCGAGAAGCAGCTGGAAAAATTCCGCGAACTGGCGCCGCAGATCGACATCGTCATTACCACGGCGCTTATTCCGGGCCGCGACGCCCCGAAACTCTGGCTCGCCGACATGGTGGCTGACATGAAGCCGGGTTCGGTCATCATCGATCTCGCCGCCGAGCGCGGCGGCAATTGTGATCTGACGGTGCCCGACCAGCGCGTCGTATCCGACAATGGCGTTATCGTCATCGGCTACACGGATTTCCCGAGCCGCATGGCGGCGCAGGCCTCGACGCTTTATTCCACCAACATCCGTCACATGATGACCGATCTGACGCCCGCCAAGGACGGCAAGCCGGTTCACAACATGGAAGACGACGTCATTCGTGGCGCAACCGTCACCTATCAGGGCGAGATAACATTCCCGCCGCCGCCGCCAAAAATCCAGGCGATTGCCGCGCAGAAGCCGAAGGAAAAAGCGAAAGAGCTGACGCCGGAGGAAAAGCACGCCAAGGAACGGGCCGAATTCAAGGCACAGACCAAGAGCCAGGTCGGGCTTCTGGTCGCCGGCACGGCGATTCTGCTTCTCGTCGGTCTGTTTGCGCCGGCAAGCTTCATGAGCCACTTCATCGTCTTCGTGCTCGCCTGCTTTATCGGCTTCTCTGTCATCTGGAATGTCAGCCACTCGCTGCACACGCCGCTGATGGCGGTGACGAACGCGATTTCCGGCATCGTCATTATCGGCGCGCTGCTGCAGATCGGTTCCGGCAACTGGCTGGTGGTGCTCCTTGCCTCGCTTTCCGTCCTGATCGCGACGATCAACATCGTCGGCGGTTTCCTCGTGACACGGCGCATGCTCGCCATGTTCCAGAAGTCCTGAGCCGTGTAGGGGACAGTTTATGACCATTGGTATCGTTTCCGCGGCCTATGTTGCCGCAGCCGTTCTGTTCATCCTTTCGCTTGGCGGCCTTTCCGGCCAGGAAAGCGCCAAACGCGCCGTCTGGTACGGCATCACGGGCATGGGCCTTGCCGTCGCCGCCACCGTCTTCGGACCTGATGTCGGCAATTGGTTCATCGTGCTTCTGATGCTGGCCGGTGGCGCCGTTCTCGGCTATTTTGTCGCAAACCGCGTGCAGATGACCGAAATGCCGCAGCTTGTGGCCGCCCTTCACTCCTTCGTTGGCCTTGCCGCCGTCTTCATCGGCTTCAACGCCCATATCGAGGAAGCGCATGTCGCCTCGCTCGATGAAACGGCGCGTTCTCTGCTGACGGGTTTTTCCGCCATCCTCGCCCATAAAACGCCTGTCGAACTGGCGATCATGAAGGTCGAGGTCTTCCTCGGCGTCTTCATCGGCGCGGTCACCTTCACCGGTTCCGTCGTCGCCTTTGGCAAGCTTGCCGGCAAGGTGGACGGCAAGGCGAAGAAGCTGCCCGGCGGACATGTTCTCAATGCCGGCGCCGCGATCCTGTCGCTGGTGTTGCTCATCATGTATTGCAACGGTGCGGGCGCATGGACGCTGGTGCTGATGACGCTTGCCGCCTTCTTCATCGGTTATCACCTGATCATGGGCATCGGCGGCGCCGACATGCCTGTCGTCGTTTCGATGCTGAACAGCTATTCCGGCTGGGCGGCCGCCGCCATCGGCTTCACGCTCGGCAACGATCTCCTGATCGTCACCGGCGCGCTGGTCGGCTCCTCGGGTGCGATCCTGTCCTACATCATGTGCAAGGCCATGAACCGCTCCTTCGTCTCGGTCATCCTCGGCGGCTTCGGCGGCACGACGGGTCCAGCGATGGAAATCGAGGGCGAGCAGGTGGCGATCGACGCCGAAGGCGTGGCGTCAGCGCTGAACGATGCCGACAGTGTCATCATCGTGCCCGGTTACGGCATGGCGGTAGCGCAGGCGCAATCGGCCGTGTCGGAACTGACCCGCAAGCTGCGCGCCGACGGCAAGACCGTGCGCTTCGCCATCCACCCGGTGGCAGGCCGTCTTCCCGGCCACATGAACGTGCTCTTGGCTGAAGCCAAGGTGCCTTACGACATCGTGCTGGAAATGGACGAGATCAACGACGACTTCCCCAATACCGACGTCGTCATCGTCATCGGCTCCAACGACATCGTCAACCCGGCAGCGCAGGACGATCCGAACTCACCGATTGCAGGCATGCCGGTTCTGGAAGTGTGGAAGTCGAAACTCGTCATCGTCTCCAAGCGCGGCCAGGGCACGGGCTACTCCGGCATCGAGAACCCGCTGTTCTACAAGGACAATACGCGGATGTTCTATGGTGACGCGAAGAAGTCGATCAACGATCTTCTGCCGCTGATCAAGTAAATGAAGAGGGCGTTTCCGGAAGACCGGAAACGCCCTTTTTATCGAGGTGACAAAGAAACCTCTCCGTCATCCTCAGGCCTGTCCCGAGGATCTATCCACGTCGAATAGAATCAATCGGTTGCAGATCCTCGGGACGAGCCCGAGGATGACGGCGTGGGAATAGGTACTGTCACGCTTTGAAAGCGTGGCCTCCGGAGACCGCGCTCAAAGCATCCGATAACGCCGGTTGAAATACATCAGCGCTTCTTCGCCCTCATTGATCTTCATATCAACGACATCACAGATCAGAATATCATGCGTGCCGCCATCATGGGCCTCGCGGATGCGGCAATCGAAGGACACCAGCGCGTCTTCCAGAACCGGCGCGCCGGTTTCAAGCACACCCCAGTTGCCGGCAGCAAAACGTTCGTCGGCGGGTGTCTTGCCACCAAAAAGCGTGCTCAGCACCTCGTGATGCGCGGCAAGCGTGTTGACGCAGATGACGCCGTTTGCCTTCACCACCTTATAGGCTGAGGCATTGCGGTTGAGGCAGACGAGAAGCGTGGGCGGATTGTCGGAAACGCTGCAAACGGCCGTTGCTGCAAAGCCCGCACGGCCAGCTGCACCGTTGGTAGTGACGATATTGACCGCCGCACCGAGCCGCGCCATGGCGTTTCTATAATCGAGGCTGCGCTGCTCTGCAGTCTTCGTCTCCATTGCCGCTTCCTTTTCAAGAGACATCATCTGCATCTAACCCATCCTTCCTTAACAGGCCATCAAGCCAGCACACAGGCGTCTTCAAAGCCAAGCCGCGGCAGGCGGCCGAAGAGCTTCGATGGATCGCCATGACCGAGATTGATCAGGAAATTGGACTTCCACGTCGTGCCGGCAAAAAACGCCGCATCCACCTTTCCCTTGTCGAAACCGGACATGGCCCCGGTATCCAGCCCCAAAGCCCGGGCCGCGAGAATGAGATAACCCGCCTGCAACGTGCCATTGCGGAAGGCGGTCTCCTCGGCCATGGCCGCGCTGGAGGTGAACCAAGAACGGGCATCGGCATGCGGAAACAGCACCGGAAGCTTCTCGTAAAATTCGCTGTCGATGGCGGCGATGACGGTCACGGGTGCCGCCATGGTCTTTTCGAGATTGCCGGAAGACAGCGCGGGCCGGAGCTTTTCCTTGGCTTCCGGGCTGCGCACGAACACGAAACGGCCGGGCGAGCAATTGGCCGAGGTCGGCCCCATCTTCGTCAGATCGTAAAGCGCCTTCAGCGTCTCGTCACTGACCGGCTTGTCCGTCCAGCCATTGTGGGTGCGCGCCTCGGTAAAAAGCGTTGCCAATGCCTTGCTGTCCAGGGGGGCCGTGTCATCAAGTGGTTTCGTCATGTTACTCTAAAATCCTGTCAGAATGTCTGGATGCCCGGCAGCAGAAACTGCAGAAGCCTTGTGTTGAAAAGCTCGGGCTCGGTGATATTGACGGCATGCGCGCCGAAATCGAGAAGACAAAGCTCGCTTTGCGGCAAGCCATCGGCGAGCCGATGCGACCGGGTATAGGGCACCAGAAGATCGTCCTTCGTTGCCACCACCAGCACCGGATTGTCGACCTCGCCAAGCCGGCTATCGACATCGAAAGCCCGAAGCGCCGCAATACGCCGCAGCACATTTGCCTTACCCTGAAAATGCGCGACGCCATGGGCATCATCCCGTGCCAGCCGCTCCTGATGGTCCGACATCCAGGCGGCCGGATAAAGAAACAGCGGCTGAGCCTTCACGAAAGCCTCGACACCGGATTTCTCCAGAAGCTCGATCCGCACATCGAAGCAGCGCCCTGAATGCGGATCGGCCTTGCTCCAGGCGTTGATGAGAACAAGCCTGTCGATAAGGCCGGGCCGGCTGAGCGCGATATCCAGGCCGATCAGGCCGCCGAGCGCATGGCCCATGAAGTGGAATTTTTCGAGGTTGAGGGCCGAGACAATCTCCAGCACGTCATCCGCCATCGCCGATATGCCGCCCTCCGCCGGCGCCTCGCCGCCCGTCCTGCCGGTTCCGCGATGGTCATAGGTGACGATGCGGAAATGGTCGGAAAGGGCTTCGATCTGCGGCGTCCAGTAAGTACCAGATCCGCCCAGCCCCGAAGACAGCAGGATAGTGGCCGTCTCAGGATCAGTCCGGCCATGAACCTCGAAATGCATCATCTGCCGCTTCGCCCTATTTGCCGATATGGGCGACGGTGGCGATTTCCACCAGCGCGTCAGGCTTTACCAGCCCGCACTGGATGCAATATCGCGCGGGCTTGTCGCCGGGGAAATATTCGGCATAGACCACATTGACGGCCTGATAGTTCGCCCAGTCGGTGATGAAGATGTGGTTCATCGTCACGTCCTCCATCGTGCCGCCGGCGGTTTCAATGACCGACTTGATGGTCTCAAGAACATGGCGGGTCTGGGCGCTGGCATCACCCACATGCACGACATTATTGTCCTTGTCGAAGGGCAGCGTGCCGGACACGTAAACCACGCCATCGGCAAGGGTTCCCGGCGAGAAGGGAGCGATAGGCTTGCTGGTGCCAACAGGTACGATGATCTTTTTCGGCATTTCGTTCTCCTCTTTGTGGTTCTTGCTTACTCGGTGACGGGTGCGGCCTGCGAGATAACGCCGCAGAAATCATTGACGGTAGCGACCCAGCCGAAAAACTTCTCGACATTGTAGACCGTCGCCTGCTGGATAAAGTCTGGCCCCAGATGATGCGTGGCGTCCTCCAGCATCACCCCGAAATATTCGAGATGGAAGGCGTCGCGCAGCGAGCTTTCGACGCAGACATTGGTGGCAATGCCGACGAAGACCAGATTGCGGATGCCGCGGGCGCGCAGCACGCTGTCCATATTGGTGTTGAAGAAACCGCTATAACGCGTCTTCGGCACCAGAATATCGCCGGGCTGCGGCTGCAACTCATCGACAATGGCATAATCCCAGGTGCCCTTGGCCAGCAGCTGGCCCTGCAATTCCGGCCTTTTGCGCATGGTCTTCAAGGCATTGGATTTATGCCAGTTGGGCGAACCCGGTCCGCCCGCCTCGACATAATCCTTGTCCCAGCCATTCTGGAAATAGATGACCTGAACGCCCGCCGCCCGCGCCGCATCCAGCGTCTTCTTGATGTTGGCGATGGTGCCCTTGGCACCGGTTATGTCGAACCCGGCTAGATCGACATAACCGCCCTCGGTCGAATAGGCGTTCTGCATATCGACCACGACAACGGCGGTCTCGCTGGGCTTGAGGGTGATGGGTTCCGGCCGGGCGGGAAGCGTCACGCTCTCCGAACGGCTTTCCGGCCCCTTGTAACCCGCAATGACGGCTTCACTCATTCCGCAGCCTCCAGCTCGGCCTGCACATGCGCGCGGCTCTTCATCAGCGGCTGCACATATTTCCCGAATTTTTCGACGCCTTCGAGGAAGTCGTCGAAGGTCAGCATCACGCCGCCCGTTCCCGGCACTTCACTCATCTCATCCAGCATGGCCGCCACTTCCTCATAGGAACCAATGAGCGTTCCCATATTGATGTTAACCGCGGAAACGGGGTTGGACATGTGACGGACATTGGTGTCGGAGCCGGATTTGGTGTCGACGGCGCTTTGCAGGCCGAGCCACTTGATGGCATCCACATCCGCACCCGCCTTGTAATGCTCCCACTTCGCCCAGGCATCCTCGGATTTTTCCTCGGCAAGCACCATCGTCAGCACGACGGATTTCACCTCGCGGCCGGACTTTTCCGTCGCCGCCAGCAGCCGCTCATTGGTGGGCGCAAAGGCCTTGGGCGTATTGACGCCGACACCGAAGCAGAAGCTGTAATCGGCGAACTTGGCCGAAAACGCCATGCCGGAATTGGAGGAGCCGGCGCAGATGAGCTTCACATCACCCTGCGGCACCGGCTTCATCCGGCAATCCTCCATTTTGAAGAACTTGCCGTTGAAATCCGATTGCCCGTCTGTCAGCAGCTCTTTCAAAACAGTGGTGTATTCGCCAAGATATTCGTAGCGATCACCGAAATAATCATCGCCCGGCCAAAGCCCCATCTGGCTATATTCCGGACGCTGCCAGCCGGTAATCAGGTTAATGCCGAAACGGCCGCCGGAAATGGAATCGATCGTCGTCGCCATGCGCGCAACAATGGCCGGCGGCATGACCAGCGTGGCGGCGGTGCCAAACAGCTTGATCTTGGAGGTGACTGCGGCAAGGCCTGCCATCAGCGTGAAGGACTCCAGATTATAATCCCAGAACTCGGTCTTGCCGCCAAAGCCGCGCAGCTTGATCATCGACAGCGCGAAGTCGAAACCATATTGCTCCGCCTTCAGCGTGATCGCCTTGTTCAGGTCGAAGCTCGGCTTGTATTGCGGCGCGTTTTCAGACAGCAGCCATCCATTGTTCCCGATCGGTATAAAAACACCAACTTCCATCTTGCTGTTCCCTTTTTTGACGTCAGGTGTCTCCTGACTTGACAAAAGAGTAGCAGGTTCCGTGCCAGACCAAATAAAATAATTTTATCAAATGGATAAAATTTTGGGGCGAAGGAAGCTTTGACCAAAAGATAAAAATTTATCATTTGGTCAAAATATTTGCCTGTTTATTCGGCAGAAGTGAATGCGAGAGTCGTATGATTGGAAGTTGTAGAAATAGTCCTGAAAGTGCGGTGAGGCGCGCTTCACACTCCTCGTCATCCCCGGGCTTGTCCCGAGGATCTATCCACGTTCAGTAAAATCAATCGGTTGCAGATCCTCGGGACAAGCCCGAGGATGACGGCGCTGGGTTTTCGAAATTACGATCAATCGCGATTAGCTCGTCAAGAGCTATGCCAAAACCTCAAACGAGGCGCTGCTGCGCATAGGCATGGACCGCTCGGAAGGCAGCCTCGGCACCCGCGACAACCCGCTCCTCCTCGTCAACCGTGAGTGCAATTTCATCAAGTGCGGCAGTGAACGTGCGCCAATGCAGGCCGCGTCCTTCCGGTGCGCCGGCCAGATGGCGCGCGCCGAATTCTTCGCCAAGACCAAGCTTGGCCGCATCTTTCAGCAGAAAAGCCGCACCAAGATTGGAACCTTCGACCACATAAAGCCAGCCCATCGCCTCCGGCAGATCGAACGGCGTTTCGCCGGTGAAACGCGCAGCCTTGGCTTCCGGAATAGCGAGACCAAGATCGGCAAGGTCCTGCTCGATCATGGCGAGGCGGCGGCGGCCTTTGAGGTCGGGAAGCATGCCATCAAGCGTAGCATTGGAAAAGAAAACGTCGAGATCGCGATGGAAAAGATATTGGGTTTCGACGAATTTGCCGAAGTTTTCCCGGCTCTCGAACGGCTTCGCGGCCATGATGAAGGTATCGAGATCGCCATGGGCGCCGCGCGTCGCTGCTTTCAGACGCTTGACGCGGCTCTGTTCGATCTCTGCTACAGGCGCTGTCGGCTCCGCAATGGTCATGGTTATGGTCCCTTTATCCCTATATTCAGACTGCCTGATAAAAATCTTTACTCCAACAGTCAAATTTTATTTTCGTATTTTTTCGTGCCCCCCTGGGAGAGAAAACACGCGGGCAAAAGGGCAGGAAACGGCATCCGCGCCAATCATCCTTGATGGCTCATCCCGGACCGCGAACAGAAAAGGCACCCGCCGCGTCGAAAACCGAATTCCTCCCCCGCCCTGAACGTTCCAGATAATCACCTTGCAATTACTGCTTTACAACTAACATGTCAGTATGCCATCAATCCGCGGTCACCTTGGAGGAGCATCTTAATTGACCCAGAAATTTGGCCTTTCGGCAGCCCTGACGACACCGTTCAAGACGAACGGAACGGTCGATATCGACGCCATGATCGCCCATGCCCGCCGCTGCCTGTCAAACGGCTGTGATAGCGTGACGCTGTTCGGCACCACCGGCGAAGGATGCTCGGTTGGCAGCCGCGAACGACAGGTCATTCTGTCCCGCTTCATCGAGGCCGGCATTGCGCCATCGCGCATCGTCACCGGCGTTCTGGTGGACTCCATTGAGGATGCGGCCGAACAATCGGCGGACGCCCTGAAATCAGGCGCCCGCAATATTCTTCTCGCCCCGCCTTCCTATTTCAAGAATGTCAGCGATGACGGATTGTTTGCCTGGTTTTCGGCGGTTTTCGCAAAGATCGGCAAGGGCGCGCGCGACATTCTCGTCTACAACATCCCTTCCGTTACCATGGTGACATTGTCCGTCGAACTGGTGGGACGGCTGAGGGAAGCGTTTCCGGGCATCGTCACCGGCGTCAAGGATTCCTCCGGCAACTGGAGCCATACCGAACGCCTGCTGAAGGAACACGGCGATCTCGCTATCCTGATCGGCGATGAGCGCGATCTCGCCAGAGGCGTTCGCCTCGGCGGCCAGGGCGCGATCTCCGGCGTCGCCAATTTCCTGACGCAGGAAGTCCGTGCCATGGCCGTTGATGGCAAGGACGACAGTCGCATCGTCGATCTTGTTGTGGAACTTCTGAAATTTCCGGTTACGCCCGCCGTCAAGGTGCTGGTATCACACACGACAGGGGAAAATATCTGGACGGATGTGCGCGCGCCGCTCGTCGCCATTTCACCTGAGGATCGGCAGCAGATCGAAGGCGCATTCGACGCGCTGTTTCGCAAACAGGCCGCTTGAACGGACCTTGAAAGGTTGAGCATGGACGATACCGGCGAACAGACATTGCGGGAACGGGCGTATGAAAGCTTTACGCATCACCTTCTCTCGCGTGATGTTCGTCCGGGGCAATTCATCTCGCAACGCCGCCTCGTGGAATTAACGGGTCTGCCGCTGGGGGCGATCCGGGAGGCAATTCCGCGGCTGGAGGCGGAAGGGCTGATCAAGACCGTGCCGCAGCGGGGTTTGCAGGTCGCCCATATCGACATCAACCTTATCCGCGAGGCGTTCCAGTTCCGTATCTTCCTCGAAAAGGAAGCCGTGGCGCTGTTTACCCGCTCGGCTTCCGACGAGACCATCGCGAAGCTGCTGAAACAGCATCGCGATATTGCCGAAGCAGCTGAAAATAGCGGGGAATCGCCGGAGCTGGACCAGCATGCCCAGCAGGTGGACTGGGGCATGCACGATGCCTTCATCGACGCGCTCGGCAATTCGATCATCTCGAATGCCTACCGGGTCAATTCCATCAAGATGCGCCTCATCAATCAGGAGCGCTTTCGCATCGCCGGCCATGTGAAGTCGGTGATGAAAGAGCATCTCGCCATTCTCGAAGCCATCGAGAAACGATCCGTTGAAGACGCCGTAGAGCGGCTGACCGCCCATATCCGCAATGCGAGGGACAGGGCGCTGGCGGTATAGGGCAATTCCGGCAGATGACAGAGCCGTCGTTCGCTGGAATTGCATGAAAATAAGCAACAAGCCGGGGTGAGGAGAATTTCCGGCTAACTGGAGGAGAACTGACATGAAGCATTCATTGCTCAACCCCACGCGCCGCGCCTTTCTGGCTGGCACGGCTGCGATTGGCGGCAGCGCGGTGCTCGGCATTCGCCCGGCATCGGCGGCGGTGAACTGGAAAAAACACGCCGGCACGACGCTTGAGGTCAACCTCGTCAAAAGCCCGCGCAGCGAAACGCTGATCAAATACCTCAGCGAATTCGAAGAGCTGACCGGCATCAAGGTCAATGCCGAGGCGACACCGGAACAGCAGCAGCGCCAGAAGGTGGTTATCGAGCTTTCCTCCGGCAAGCCGAGCTTCGACGTGGTGCATCTGAGCTACCACGTGCAGAAGCGTCAGTTCGAAAAGGGCAAATGGCTCGCCGATATCAGCGGCTTCCTGAAGGACCCGTCGCTCACCGATCCGTCGCTGGTCGAAAAGGACTTTGCCGAAGCCGGCATGCTGTTTGCCAAGGATAGCGACGGCGTGCTGCGCTCGCTGCCCTTCTCGGTGGATTACTGGATCGTCTACTGGAACAAGGACCTGTTCGAAGCCAAGGGCCTGAAATACCCTGAAACCTTCGAGGAACTGGTAACGGCGGCGGAAAAGATCACCGATCCTTCCACCAACACCTATGGTTTCGTCGCACGCGGCCTGAAGAACGCCAACACCCCGGTCTGGACATCGCTGATGCTGGGTTACGGCGCAAAGCCGATCAGCGCGGACGGAAAGATCGATACCGAATCCAAGGAGGCCGTGGAAGCGGCAAAGCTCTATCAGCGCCTGATGACCAAGGCCGCCCCTCCCGGCGTCTCCGGCTTCAACTGGGCCGAAGCGCAATCGGCCTTCCTGCAGGGCAAGATCGGCATGTGGTTCGATGGCGTCGGTTTCGCCCCGCCGATCGAGAACCCGGAAAAATCCCGCGTGGTCGGCAAGGTCGGCTATGGCGTCATGCCCAAGGGTCCGGCCGTTCAAGCCGCTGGCACTTTCGGCGATGGCCTCGGCGTCGTCGAAGCCAGCAGCAAGAAGGAAGCTGCCTATCTCTTCTGCCAATGGGCGATCTCGCATGAGATGGGCGCGCGCCTGTTGCAGGCGGGTGCCGGCGTTCCGTTCCGCCAGTCCATCCTCGAAGACCAAAAGGTGCGTGAAGGCGTGAAGATGCCGGCCGCCTGGCTGGATGCGGTCGTCGGTTCCGGCAAGGTCTCGCAGCTTGCCCTTCCCGTCATCATTCCGGTGACGGAATTCCGCGACATCTACGGCGTCGGCCTCACCAACATGATCGGCGGCGCAGATCCGGCAGCGGAGCTGAAAAAGGCGACGGAACAGTTCGCACCCGTTCTGGCACGTAGCGAGGGATAATGGCCTCCGTGAGCATCGAAAACACCAAAACAGGCGTCAGCCGCGCAGAAGGGAGCAAGCCGCCAAGGCTTGCTCCCAACTACTGGCCCTTCGTCATACCGGCACTGGTCGTCATTTCGGCTGTCATCGTTTTTCCGTGGGTGTTTACCCTATGGATGAGCGTGCACCGCTGGACGCTCGGGCAGGAGCAGAGCTTTATCGGTTTTGATAACTACATCAGGCTCGCCAGCGATCTCAGGTTCTGGGAATCGCTGTGGCACACGCTCATCTATACCGTGCTGTCGGTTGTCGCTCCCCTGTTCCTCGGAACATTGGCAGCGCTGGTTTTCGATGCGCAATTTCCGCTGCGCGGTTTTCTGCGCGGCGTTTTCGTGATGCCGATGATGGCGACCCCGGTCGCCATCGCGCTCGTCTGGACGATGATGTTCCACCCGCAGCTCGGCGTCTTGAACTATCTGCTGTCGCTCATCGGCATCGGGCCGCTGGAGTGGATCTATAACCAGTCCACCGTCATCCCCTCGCTGGTGCTGGTGGAAACCTGGCAATGGACGCCGCTCGTCATGCTGATCGTGCTCGGCGGGCTGGCTGCAGTCCCCCGCGAACCCTATGAAAGCGCCGAAATCGACGGCGCCAACGCCTGGCAGAAGTTTCGTTACCTGACCATGCCGATGATTGCGCCGTTTCTAATGATCGCCGTCATCATCCGCTCCATCGACGCCGTCAAAAGCTTCGACATCATCTATGCGATGACTCAAGGCGGACCCGGCACGGCATCCGAAACCATCAACATCTACCTCTATAACACGGCGTTCTCCTATTACGACATCGGTTACGGCTCGGCCATGGCCGTGGTCTTCTTCATCATCATCGTGGCGCTGTCCTTCGTACTTTTGATGGTGCGCCAGCGCGCGCAATGGAATGAGATGGAGGATCGCTGATGACCCGCAAATTGCTCAAACGTAAAAATATCGACCGCATCGGCCTGTTCTTCGTGGCGTTGGTGATGATCTCGCCGGTCATCCTGTTCTTCATCTGGATGATCTCGCTGTCGCTGAAATATGAAATCGACAACGGCGCCTATCCGCCGATCCTCATTCCCGAACGTTTCGCTTGGTCGAACTATGTGAAGGTATTCGAGGAGAACAATTTCTTCCTCTATTTCTGGAACTCGGTGCTCGTCACCGGTGCGGCTACTATTCTGGCGCTGGTGATCGGCGTTCCCGCCGGTTACGGCATCGCCCGGCTGAAGGCGGAAAAATCCGCCGTCGTCATCATGATCGCCCGCATGACACCCGGCCTTTCCTTCCTCATTCCACTGTTCCTGCTGTTCCAATGGCTGAACCTCTTGGGTACGCTCTGGCCGCAGATCATCATCCATCTGGTGGTGACGGTTCCGATCGTGGTCTGGATCATGATCGGTTATTTCGAGACCACCCCGAAGGAGCTGGAAGAGGCTGCAAGCATCGATGGCGCATCCTCCTGGCAGGTGTTCCGGCTGGTGGCGCTGCCGATTGCCAAGCCCGGCATCGTCGTCTCCTTCATTCTGGCGGTCATCTTCTCGTGGAACAACTTCGTCTTCGGCATCGTGCTGGCCAGCCGTGAAACACGCACCCTGCCGGTCGCGGTCTACAACATGCTGTCCTTTGAACAGGTCAGCTGGGGGCCGCTTGCCGCAGCCGCGTTGATCGTGACGCTGCCGGTGTTGTTGCTCACCATGTTCGCACAGAAACAGATCGTGGCGGGTCTCACCGCCGGCGCCGTCAAGGGCGGCTGAATTCAAATTATAACGGGAACCAAAAACATGGCACCGGTCAATATTCAAAATGTCCAGAAGCGCTTCGGCTCGGTCAATGTCATCCACGGCATCGATATCGAGATCAAGGATGGCGAATTTGTCGTGCTCGTCGGCCCTTCGGGCTGCGGCAAATCCACCCTGCTGCGCATGATCGCCGGGCTGGAGGAGCTGAGCGATGGCGAAATCCACATCGGCGCGCGTGAGGTCAGCCATCTGCCCGCCCGCGACCGTGACATCGCCATGGTCTTCCAGAACTACGCGCTTTATCCACATATGACTGTGAAGGATAATATGGGCTTTGCGCTGAAGCTGAAGAAGGTCAGCGCCGAGGAAACCAGAGCCAAGGTCGACAAGGCCGCCGCCATTCTGGGGCTGGACAAGCTGCTGGACCGTTATCCGCGCCAGCTTTCCGGCGGCCAGCGCCAGCGCGTCGCCATGGGCCGGGCGCTGGTGCGCGATCCGCAGGTCTTCCTGTTCGACGAGCCGCTCTCCAACCTCGACGCCAAGCTGCGCGTGCAGATGCGCGGCGAGATCAAGGCCATGCACCAGCGCATCGGCACCACCACCATTTACGTCACCCACGACCAGGTGGAAGCCATGACCATGGCTGACAAGATTGTGGTGCTGCATGATGGCGTGATCGAACAGATCGGCGCGCCGCTGGAACTGTACGACCATCCGGCAAATCTCTTCGTCGCCGGCTTCATCGGTTCGCCTGCGATGAATTTCATCCGTGGCCGCGTCGAAGAAGGCGTGTTCCGCACCGCAAAGGGCCTCAGCCTGCCGCTGCCCGCCAATGCCGATATCGGCAAGCTCGGCGGCCGCGACCTCGTTTATGGTGTACGCCCGGAACATATCCGCGCGGCCAGCACCGGCATTGAAGGCCGCGTCGAACTGGTCGAAGGCACCGGCTCGGAAATCTATGCCAAGCTGAGCTGCAAGGGCGACGACATCGCCTGCCTGTTCCGCGAGCGGCTGGATGTGCGGTTCGGCGATACGATCCATATCGCCATCGATCCTGCTATGGTGCATCTGTTCGACAAGGACAGCGGCAAGCGCATCTAAATGGATGAGAGAGTGACGGGCATGGACAGCGAACACAGAAGCCACAAACATGTGCTGTGCGTGGGCGCTGCCGTGCTGGACACCCTGTTCCGTGTGCACGACATGCCAAAGGGCGAAGGCAAGGTCCTGCCCTATGAAATGCTGCAGATTGCCGAAGGCATGGCGTCCAGCGCTGCCTATGCGGTGCACCGCATGGGCAGCCGCGCCAGCCTCTGGGGTGCGGTGGGCGACGATGAAACCGGTACCCGTATCCTTCGCGATCTCAGTGAAAGCGGCATAGACACGAGCGGCATGACGGTTGCGCCCAGCGCACGCTCGGCCCTGTCGACGATCATCATCGATGACCGGGGAGAACGGCTGATCGTGCCTTTTTACGATCATCGCCTGCATGAGAAAAAACGCTCCTGCACGCCGGAAGATATTGCCCCCTTTGATGCCGTTCTGGTGGATGTGCGCTGGCCGGAACTGGCGCTTGATGTGCTGACTGTTGCGCGCGCGCTTGGCAAACCCGCCATTCTGGATGGTGATGTTGCGCCGGTGGAAACGCTGGAAAAGCTCGCTCCCGCCGCAACCCATATCGTCTTTTCCGAACCCGCCGCCGCCCGGCTGACCGGGCTTGAAACGGTGAAAGACATGCTGCCGGTGCTGCATTCCCGCTATCCGCAGACCTTTATCGCCGTTACCGCCGGACCAGCGGGCTGCTGGTGGACGGAAGCCGGCGATCCGACCGCGCATTTCCAGACGACGATGCAGGTCAAAGCGGTGGACACGCTGGCGGCTGGCGATATCTTTCACGGCACATTTGCGCTCGCGATGGCGCAAGGCATGCAAAGCCGCGCCGCCATCCGCCTGTCCTCCGTTGCCGCCGCGCTCAAATGCACGGTGTTCGGCGGCCGCATCGGTGCACCCACGCGCGAAGAGACCGAGGAAGCCATGCGGCAATGGCTGGAGCGTGAAGGCGAACCCGCGCTGCGCGCCTCCTGAGCGCATCCATTGCCCGCATAAAACTATTCCATTTTTGCGATGCCGTTTCGCGGCGAACTAGGCTAACGTTCGGACAAGCAAAGCTTTTCACAAGCCGCGCTCGTCCCAATTTCAGCCTGCATTCCGCAAAAGTGATCGCCCGATGCACCAGACGACCCGCCCGAGACTGCGCGATATCGGTTTTCGGCCCGGCCATTTCGAAACCGGTCCGCTCAACGCCATCACCGATGTCGAAGGTGTGACCATCGGCCATTCGACCGTCATCGAGGGCGAGACGATCCGCACCGGCGCAACCGCGATCCTTCCGCATGGCGGCAATCTCTTTCAGGACAAAGTGCCCGCCGCCTTCGCCGTCTATAACGGCTTCGGCAAATTCGCCGGCTCCACACAGATCGAGGAACTGGGCGAACTCGAAACACCTGTTATTCTCACCAACACGCTGGCGACAGGCCGAGCCATTGAGGCGATCAACCGCCATACGCTGGCGCAGCCGGGCAATGAGAAAGTCGTCTCGATCAATGCCGTCGTCGGCGAAACCAATGATTCCCGCTTGAACGACATCCGTGCCGGCCGCCCGACCATCGAGGAAATCTCGACCGCGTTGAAAAACGCGACCACAGGCACCGTCGCCGAGGGCGGACTTGGCGCAGGGGCCGGCACCGTGGCCTTCGGCATGAAGGGCGGCATCGGCACCTCATCCCGCATCGTCACCATCGCCGGGGAAACCTATACGCTAGGCGTTCTCGTCCAATCCAATTACGGCGGCCACCTGCTGGTCTGCGGCAAGCCCTATGTCAGCCCGGAGCACAAGGACAAGGACGGCTCGATCGTCATCATTGTCGCAACCGACGCGCCGCTCTGCTCCCGCAATCTGAAACGCCTGGCGGCCAGAAGCTTTGGTGGACTGGCACGCACGGGTGCCGCACTCAGCAATGGCTCCGGTGACTATGCGCTGGCATTTTCCACCGATGAGCGGCTGCGCCGCACGCCTGCGCGCCGCAAGGCGGTGGCGGAATACCCTGAGCTTTCCAACGATGCGATTTCGCCACTCTTCGAAGCCGCGATAGAGGCGACGGAGGAGGCGATCCTCAATTCGCTCTGCACGGCCAATACGACAACTGGCTTCAATGCCGGCACCGGCAAGGTCTCCACGGTCGAGGCCATTTCCATCGACACCCTTAAAACCCTTCTTTCAGCCTGACTTTTCCAGACGGAGTTCTCATGACTAGCCAATCCGGTCGCATCGTTTACGTCAACGGCGAATTCCTGCCCGAGGCGGACGCCCGCCTTTCCATCTTCGACCGCGGTTTCCTGTTCGGCGACGGCATTTATGAAGTCACCTCCGTTCTGGAAGGCAAGCTGATCGACAGCGACCTGCACATGGCCCGGCTGGAACGCAGCGCCCGCGAAATCGATGTGCCGCTGCCGGTCACGACCAAGGACATCGTCGAGGCCGAGCGCCGCCTGATTGCCGACAACAACCTCGTCGAAGGCATGATCTACCTGCAGCTGACGCGTGGTGCGGAAGACCGCAACTTTCTGTTCTCCGCCGATCTGAAGCCGACACTGGTCATGTTCACCCAGGCCAGGAAGCTGATCGGCACGCCCGTCGAAGAAGCCGGTATCGCCGTCAAATCCGTTCCCGATCAGCGCTGGGAACGCCGCGATATAAAGACCATCTGCCTGCTGCCGCAGGTCATGGCCAAACGCATCGCCAAGGCCGAAGGCTGCGACGAGGCGTGGATGATCGAGGACGGTTTCGTCACCGAAGGTGCATCTTCCACCGCCTACATCGTCACCGCCGATAAAAAGATCATCACCCGCGGCAACAGCAACAAGACCCTGCCCGGCTGCACCCGCCTTGCCGCCCTGCAACTGGCCAAGGAAGCCGGTTTCACGCTGGAAGAACGGCCTTTCACGCTGGAAGAGGCGTTGAATGCCGACGAGGCCTGCCTCACCAGTGCCTCCAACTTCGTGGTTTCGGTCACGAAGATCGACGGCAAGCCGGTGGGTGACGGCAAGCCCGGCCCGATGGTAAGCCGCCTGCGCGCGCTCTACCTCGAAAACGCCCGCCGCACGGCCATCTGAACCGGCTCTAACCTTCGAGAACCGCCCAGATGCGCTCGACAACGGGCCGGCGGTTCTCCTTGGAACGATAAAGCCTGATATCGACGGCAATATCGAAACTTGAATCAGCGGCGCGCACCAGAGCGCCGCTATCAAGCTCCTGCCGCATCAGGCTCTCCGGCACCCAGGCGACACCCCAGCCGGCCATCGCCATGGCTTTCAGCCCCACCGACATGCTGCCTTCATGCACCCGCTCGAATTGCGGCAGCCGCGCGCTCAGGAGATCGCGCAGCAACGGCCCGAAGAACGAAGCCTTTTCATAATCCAGATAGGCAAAGGGTTTTTTCGCATTTTCCGCCAGCGCATGCAGCGGTGAGCCATCCGCAGCGGGCGCGGAAACGGGAATGATGTTTTCCGCACCCAGTACACGAAACTCGAAGGTCTGCGCATCGAGCAGCATCGGCACTTCGGGATGGGCATAGGTCAGCAGAAAATCACTCTGCCCGTCCACCAGCGAATTGAGGTTTTCCTCCATGCTGCCGGAATCGGGCCGCAAAACCGAAAAAAGCGGCCCGGCCTTCTCGTTCACCCGTTTCAGCCAGTCGGGAAAGAAGGTGAAGGACAGGGTATGCAGCGCCGTCAGCCGCACGGTTTTGGCATCGGCCCCTTCTTCCTGCAGCAGGGTGCGCCGCGCATGGTAGAGCTGTTTCAGCGTCTCCTGCGCCACCGGCACGAACTTCACGCCCGCCTCGGTGAGCCGCGACGGATAGGAAGCGCGGTCGACCAGCGTCGCCCCCACCCAGGCTTCCAGCTGCTTGATGCGCCGGCTGAAGGCGGATTGCGTCACATGCCGCTCATCCGCCGCCTTCGAGAAATTGAGCGTTCCGGCCAGCGCCAGGAAATCCTCGAGCCATTTGACTTCCAAGGGCCTGTTCTCCCACAAAGATGTTGTCCCGGCCTGCCGGGAACACGGGTCTTTATTAGGAGCATTCAGGCGTCTTTGAAATCCCCTTTACCGCGCGCGGGAATATTCGATCATCCGCGCCCGGCTGGAAACCAGCTCGATCCGGTCGTCACCCAGACGATTGAGGCAAACGCGCTTCGCCCATGGCCCATCAATCAGCGTGAAGAGGAAACGGCCATTGCCGAGCGCCGTCAAGGGCATGCTGCGGCGCGTGGGGCCGATGCCCATCGTCAGCGACGAGCCGCTGATCGCAAATTCTGCGCCCTCATCGGAGCGCCATGATCCCGAAAGATCATCCGGCACGACATGATCGCCGACCGGCAGGAAGCGGCGGGCGGCGTGGCCGGCCTCACCGACAATGGCGGCACCATCCAGCCTGAGACGCATCGGAGAGGATGCAGAGCGGGAAGACACCCAGCCATCGGCATCTTCATAAAGCGTGTCGTCGCCATCGATGAAGGTGGAGGTGCTACCCTTGATCTCCAGCCACCACGGCCCGCTTTCGGTGACATAGAGGCCTTCCGGCAGGCTGGCAGCGGGTTTGGGCAAAGGCAGGCCGGTCAAAGCCGCCATGCTTTCCAGCGCGATCTTGAAACCGTTGGTATCCTCGCGGTTCGACACAACGACGAAGCCAGTGCCGTTTTGTGGATCAAGCAGGAAATAAGTCTTGTAGCCGGGATGCGAACCGCCATGGCCGACGAAGCGCCGGTCGCCGAGATGCGACCAGCGCAAGCCCAGGCCATATTCGCTCATCCGCCCATCGGCGAGCGGCCGTTCAGTGGAAAGCCCGGCAAGAACGCCGGCAAAGCTGCCCTCGCCCCGCATCAGGCCCTGCAGCCAGCGGGTCAGCGCTTCGGCACTGCCGACAAGGCTGCCGGAAGCGGAAATATGCAGGCCGGCCGACGAAAGCTGCCAGTTGTCTTCGGACTTCCAATAACCGGGCGCCAGACCGTCGACAGGATCGTTCCAGACATCCGGCGCCTTCAGAAACACACCAAAGGGACCGGCAATCTGCGTCTGCACGAAATCATCGAAGCGGAAACCGCAGCGCTCCAGCGCCGCTTCCACCAGACGGTAACCGGTATTGGAATAGGATACCTCACTGCCGGCAGGAAAATTCAGCCGGGTGAGCCGTGACAGATACTCGAGAAGCGATCCGGCCTTCGTCTCGGTGTAGACGGAAAGGCCAAGCAGCGACAGGCATTCGCGCGTATCCGGCAACCCGCCGCTCATATCCAGTGCCTGCCCAACCGTGACATCGCGGAGCGGCGACTGCAACTCCGGCAGATGTTTGCCGAGTGGGTCGTCAAAGCCGATCAGGTCGGAATGGGCGAGCACCATGGCGCAGAAAGCATGTTTGGTGACGGAGGCATACCGCACCACGCTCTGCGGCGTGAAGGGTGCGAAGGTTGAAAGACTTTCGACACCGCCCGCATGGGCGAACCGGATGCCATCGAGATCAAAACCGATGACCGCCCCGCCCGGCTCGTTGTCCGCCCATTGCGAGACGAAGCTCTCTGAAAGGGTTGAAGCGGCGTTCCAGTCGAATTGCTGTGGCATTGTTCGGTCTCGTGTCTTGTGGTCTTTGCAGAAAGCCTCGGCATCGCCGCTTGTTTCTTCTCCCCGCCGGGGAGAAGGTGGCCCGAAGGGTCGGATGAGGGGGCAAGGTTGCCGGATATCTCTACTCTTGCCCCCTCATCCCGCTGCCGCGACCTTCTCCCCCACGGGGAGAAGAAGCGAGCGGCACCCGCTCGATCTATGGGCAACCTCAGTTAGGCGGCCAGCCCTCAGGCCGGTTCTTCCAGCCGGATGCTCAAACTACGCAGCTCTTCCGTATGCGGATGTGTCGTGCGGCCATCGCGCAGATCGCCGGCACTCAGCTGCTCCACCATGTCCCCGTTCAGCATCACGCCAACCTGCGGGCACAGATGCGCAATGACCGCCAGATTGTGGCTGACGAGGATATAGGTGAGGTTGCGCGCCGCGCGCAGGTCCTGCAACAGGTTGAGGATTTCCGCCTGCACCGAGACATCGAGCGCCGAAGTCGGTTCATCGAGCAGCAGCACCTGCGGATCGGCAATCAGCGCGCGGGCAATGGCCACGCGCTGCCTCTGGCCGCCGGAGAGCTGGTGCGGAAAACGGAAGCGCACCGCCTGCGGCAGCGCCACATCGGACAAGGCCTGCTGGATGCGTTTTTCGATATTGTCCATGCCATGCACCAGCGGCAATTCGCTGAGAATGCGGTCGATGGTCTGGCGCGGATGCAGCGACCCATAGGGGTCCTGAAACACCATCTGCACCTGCCGGAAGAAGTCCGGCGTGCGCTTCAGCGGTGCATCCTTGCCGGCAAAGGCGATGCGGCCTTCCCAGCTTTCATTGAGACCGGCCATGGCGCGCAGGATGGTCGACTTGCCCGAGCCGCTTTCGCCGACGATGCCAAAGCTGCCGCCCTTTTCCACCGAAAAGGACACGCCCTTCACCACTTCGCGGTCGCCGAACTTGATACGGAGGTTTTCGACATCGATCATTGGCTGGACCACGCTGCATCACGGTTGAGAACGGGAAGACGCTCGCGCGGATGCGTCAGCGAGGGAATGCAGTTCAGAAGTCCCTTTGTATAGGGATGCTCGGCTTTCAGGAGTTCGGACGCCTTCAGCTCCTCCATCACCCGGCCGGAATACATCACGGCGACGCGGTCGCAGAAATGCGAGACGAGCGGCAGATCGTGGCTGATGAGGATGAGGCCCATGCCGCGTTCCGACACCAGCTCCTCGATCAGCCGCAGGATTTCCGCCTGCACCGTCGCATCAAGCGCGCTGGTCGGCTCGTCGGCGATCAGAAGCTCGGGATCGGGCGCCAACATCATGGCGATCATCACGCGCTGACCCATGCCGCCGGAAACCTCATGCGCATAGGACGAGGCGACCTGACGCGGATTGCGGATCTTCACCTGATCAAGCAGGGCGATGGCCGCTTCCATCGCGGCCCGCTTGCTGCCGCCCTTATGGGCGCGCCAGGCTTCCGCGATCTGTGCACCCATGGTCTTCACCGGGTTCAGCGAATATTTCGGGTCCTGCAGAATGAAACCGGCCCGCTTGCCACGGATCTGGCGCATCTGCTTTTCACTGGCGGAGAGCACGTCGATACCGTCGAAGGCGAGCTTGTCGGCGCGGATATCCGCATTGGAAGGCAGAAGCTTCATCAGCGCCCGCGCCGTCAAGCTCTTGCCCGAACCGGATTCACCGACAATACCGAGCTTTTCAGTGCCGAGCTTCATGGAGACACCGCGCACCGCCTCGAAACGGCTGGTGCGGGTCTGGAAAGCGATCTTCAGATTTTCGATTTCGACCAGCATGGCTCAATGTCCCTTCGGGTCGAGAACGTCGCGCAGGCCATCGCCGAGGAAGTTGAAGGCGAGCGAAACGAGGAAGATGGCGATGCCGGGAATGGTGGCGACCCACCATTGTTCAAAGATGAAGCGCTTGGCCGTCGCAATCATCGCACCCCATTCCGGCGAAGGCGGCTGTGCACCCATGCCGAGGAAGCCGAGGCTGGCGGCGGTGATGATGATCGAGCTCATGTCGAGCGTGATGCGCACGATAAGGCTCGGCACGCAGAGCGGCGCAATGTGACGCGCAATGATGCGCCAGGCGGAAGCACCCGTCAGCCGGTAGGCCGCGACGAAGTCGCTGCCGCGCACCGTCATGGTTTCGGCGCGGGCAAGACGCGCATAGGGAGGCCATGCCGTGAGCGCGATGGCGAGAATGGCGCTTTCAACGCCGGGCTTCAGCGCCGCGACGAAGGCGAGCGCCAGAATGAGGCGCGGGAAGGCCAGGAACACATCCGTCACCCGCATCAACACCGTATCGACGATACCGCCGAAATAACCGGCGATGCAGCCGATGGCGAGACCGATGGGTGCGACAAGAACGACGACGGCAATGACCATGCCGAGCGTGACGCGGCCGCCATAGAGAATACGCGAGAGAATGTCGCGGCCCAGCTCATCCGTGCCGAACCAGTGTTCGGCATTTGGAAACGCTAAGCGATTGCCGAGATTCTGCGTTGCCGGATCATAGGGCGCGAGCAGCGGTGCCAGCAGCGACAGCGCGATAAAGAGGACGATGATGGTCAGACCGATCACCGCCAGCGGATTGGACTTGAGGTTGAGCCAGATGCGATACCGGTTCCCCCAAGCAGCCTGTGTGCGGGAATGCGGCGTCTCGTCAAGCGCCCAGTTTCTGAAATTAGCTAACATCATCGAACGCGAGGATCCATAACTCTGTAAAGCACGTCTGCGAGCAGGTTGAGGGCGACATAGATGAAGCCTATCAACAGGGTTGCTCCAACGACCGGGTTCATGTCCGCGTTCATGAGCGAGACGGTGAGGTATTGGCCGAGGCCCGGCCAGCTGAAGACGGTTTCCGTCACCACGGCGCCTTCGAGAAGGCCGGCATAGGTGAGCGCGATAACCGTGACAAGCTGCACGGCAACCGTCGGGAAGGCGTGTCCCCAGATGACGGTCATTGCCGACAGCCCCTTGGCGCGGGCGGTAATGACATATTCACCCTTCAGCGCATCGATCATGAAAGCGCGCGTCATGCGGGTGATATAGGCCATGCTGAAATAGGCGAGAATGCATACCGGCTGCACCATATGGGCAACGGCGTCGTAAAACGCGCCCCAGTCGCCGGCAAGCAGGGTGTCGACCGTCATCAGGCCGGTGATCTGGGTGATCATGCCGTCATAGATGATGTCCTGCCGGCCCGGTCCGGGTGCGACGCCGAGCGTTGCGTAGAAGACCAGCAGCGAAATCAGCGCCAGCATGAAGACAGGGACCGAATGGCCGGCAAGGCAGACGACGCGGATGATCTGGTCCGTTACCTTGCCCTGCTTCACGGCGGCCCAGACGCCGAGCGGAATGCCGATCAGGGCAGCCAGAATAAGCGCTGCCGTGGCCAGTTCGAAAGTAGCAGGGAAAACACGCTTGATATCAATCCAGACCGGATTGCGGGTCAGGATGGAATTGCCGAAATCGCCATGCAGGACCTGCGAGACATAATGGAAAAACTGCACGACCAGCGGCTGGTCGAGGCCCATTTCGGCCCGCACCCGCACGATGACGTCTTCAGGAGCGTTGTCGCCCACCGCCGCAATGACCGGATCGACGGGCATGACGCGGCCGATCATGAAGGTGATGATCATCAAACCGAACAGCGTCAGGATGACGCTGCTCAGTATCGACGATATGCTTTTGACGCGCTTGTTCAATGTCACGCTTTCTTCGCATCGTGGTAGGAATTGCCCTCGGACAGAACACCGAGTTCAAAGCCGGAAACGCCCTTACGGAAAGCGGCCGTCTTCGTGGTCTGGAACATGAACACGAACGGGCTGTTTTCCATGGATTCGCGCTGCAGGGCTTCATAAAGCTCCACGCGCTTTGCCGGGTCCTGCTCGTCGCGGGCAGCTTCCGCCTTGGCGGCAAAGTCGTCATTCTTGAAACGCGAACGCCACAGGAAGGGCTTCGACTTGGCGTCGTCGCCATTATCCTTGTTGATGTTGAAGACATCAGCGTTGGAATGCGGATCGAAATAATCCGTACCCCATGCGGAGAGCGCCATCTGGTGTTCGCGCGCACGCATCTTGGTCAGAACCTGACGGTTTTCAGCCGATTGCAGACGCACCTTGATGCCGATATCGGCAAGGTTGGCCTGAATGGCCTGCGCCAGATCCGGGTAAGGCTGCGCGGAATAGTGGTCCATGCTGATCTCGAAACCGTCGGCAAGACCGGCCTCGGCCATCAGCGCCTTGGCCTTTTCGACATCGCGCTGATAGGGCGTATCGTTAACCGCACCGGGGAAACCTTCCGGCTCGAAGCTCTGGTGAACCTTGTGGGTCAGCGGCACGAGGTTTTCCTGCATGCCCTTATAGTCCAGCGCCCATTTGATCGCCTGCCAGACCTGCGGCTTGGCAAGGTTCTCATTGCCCTGATTAAGCGAGATCAGAACCAGCGAGGCGATGGATTTGCGCTCCAGTTCGATATTGGCGTCGTCCTTGACGGTGCGCAGCTGTTCCGAGGTCAAGTCGCGGGCAATGTCGATATCGCCCTTCTGCAACATCAGAAGCTGGGAGGACGGATCGGTGACGTGGCGCAGCACGATGCGCTTGATATTGCCCTTGTAGGGACCGTTCGGATTGACGGTGAGCGCGACGCTTTCACTCGGCTTCCAGGCCTGGAGCATGAAATCGCCGGAACCGGCGCTGTTCTTCTGCAGCCAGCCATTGCCGAGGTCTTCGCCCGATGCATTGCCGAGAACCGCCTTCTTTTCGACGATCGCACCGATATTGGCGGAGAGGCAATAAAGCAGGAAGGAAATGGCGGTCGGCTTTGCGGTCGTCAGCTTCACCGTCTTGTCGTCGGCAGCAACGATGGTCGTCTCGGCATTGTCAGGCGTGAAGCCGAACTGGCTGATGATGAAGGCCGGGCTCTTGTTCATCTTGATAGCGCGCTGCAGCGAGAAGGCGACGTCTTCCGCGGTCACTTTAGCACCGCTCGCGAAGGTCGCTTCGTCACCGATCACGAAGGTGAAAATCTTGCTGTCCGCATCGGCTTCCCAGGACTTTGCGATGACGGGATCAACCTTGGTGGAATCCTCACGATTGGCGCGCACCAGCTTCTGGTACATGTTGGAGATGATTTCACCGCCGACAGCCTCGAAACCTTCATGTGGGTCAAGGCTCGTCATATTGTCCAGCTGCTGGGCAACGACCAGAATATCCTTCGGTGTCGCGGCAAATGCCGGAATGCGCGCATAGGACAGGAACGGCACGGCAGCGCCAGCGATCAGCAGGTTGCGTCTTGAAATCATCGAAAATCCCCTTTCGGACCTTATTTTTCGGAAACGGTGTGGGCTTGCCCCAATCCAGTCATTTTTTTTATGTTTTCCCGCGATTAACACGAGCAAACGAGGCCCGACCAATTCCAAATTTGGCAGAGCCTATGCACGGATTGCATTTGCTCCGGCCTTGACCTTTCCTCTACCAATTCCCAAAAGTCTGAATAGGCGCGCATCCGCGCCCTCCCCCTATCCGAAGGTGAATGACCATGACCGATGAAAAAACCGTACCCGTCTTCGACGGCCACAACGATGTGCTTCTGCGGTTATGGCGATCGGGCAATGCCTCTCCCGAAACCCTCCTCATCGAGGGTGACACGGTTGGCCACATCGACCTACCACGTGCCAGGAAGGGTGGACTGGCCGGTGGCCTCTGCGCCATCTACGTGCCGTCGCCAAGCATGGAGAAGGACGCCAACGGCGATTTTTCGACACCGGCAGAAGCGGACGCGCTGAAGGCGACGCTCGCCATGGCCGGCCTGCTGTTCCGCGCCGAAAAACAATCCGCCGGCGCACTCAAGGTCTGCCGCACGGCCGCCGATATTCGCTGCGCCATGGCCGAAGGCGCCTTCGCCTCCGTCTTCCATATTGAAGGTGCGGAAGCGATCGGCGCCGATCTCGATGCGCTGCACGTGCTCTACGAGGCGGGCCTTCGCACACTCGGACCGGTCTGGAGCCGCCCAAACATTTTCGCTTATGGCGTTCCCTTCCGTTTCCCCTCGACGCCGGATATCGGCCCCGGCCTCACCGATGCCGGCAAGCGGCTGGTGAAGACCTGCAACGAACTGAAGATCATGGTCGACCTTTCGCACATGAATGAGCAGGGTTTCTGGGACATCGCCAGGATTTCAGACGCGCCGCTCGTCGCCTCTCATTCCAACGCCTATGCGCTGTGTAACCACAGCCGCAACCTGACGGATCGCCAGCTGGATGCCATCCGCGACACGGGTGGTCTTGCCGGCATCAATTTCGGCGTTTTGTTCCTGCGCCAGGACGGCGTAAAGAACCCGGATACCGATCTTGGCGAACTTGTCCGCCATGTGGACTATATCGTCAACCGCATCGGCATCGATCACGTGGCCCTCGGTTCGGATTTCGACGGCACCACCATTCCCGCCGCCATGAAGGATGCAGGCGATCTGCAATTGCTGGTCGAAGCCCTGCGCAAGGGCGGTTACGACAACGAGGCGCTTGCCAAGATCTGCCACGGCAACTGGGTCCGCGTGCTGGAAAAAACCTGGGGCGCATAAGGCTCAGCGTAAAATCCATCTCCGGCGCGGAACGCCGGAGATATGAAGCGGCAGGCTCCTTAAGCCTTTGCCGCTTTTTTCTTGCCGCTCGCCCGGAAAGCCAGAAGCCCGGCAACCACACCGATCATCGCCCATTTCATCGGCAATACATCCGCCGTTTCACTGCGGATCGGCAACACGGTCACTGTGCCCGGGCGGGATTCATAACCCATCTGCCCTTTTGCCTTGGCCTCCGCAATCTGCTGCGGCGAAACGACCCATTCGGCACCACGCATCTTGTCCACTGCCATGTATCCGCCGCCCGCCACGAGGGCGACGACGAGCGAAAGCGCTATTCTTGTGGGCGTGTTCATCTGCATCTCCTTCAATCAAAAGGAGCGTGTAATGGCATCAAACGCCACCACCAAGCAACCGCAGCGCTCAATTTGATATCTTTCGGAACAATCCGGCAAATCATGCATTTCATAGTTGCATTTCTGCCTTTAGGATTGGCGAAAATCCACCGACGAGCGGGCCAAACTCTACATCGACACTTCATGCTTTTCTGCTAATCACATTTCCTCAACCGAAACGAATTAGCGACACATTCCTGTGGTTCGCCAAGCTGGGAATGGGCGCTGGATAAAGCAAATGGCAGACAAGAGCGAAATCACACAAACCGATGTCGCGGAATCCGCGGTTGAAAGCTTCATTGCCCGAAACCGCCCCTATCTGACCGCGATCGCCATCACGCTCGTCTTCGTGATGATGACTTTCGCCATCTATCACCTGACCTCCGAGGTGCGTTATGACGACGTCATCGACGCGCTGACGCAGACCTCGGCTTCGGCGGTTCTGCTTGCCATTTTCTTCACTGCGCTCAGCTTTCTGGCGCTGATACTCTACGACGCCAATGCGATCGAATATATCGGCCGCAAATTGCCGCTTCCGCCCATGGCGGCGACAGCTTTTGCCGCTTATGCGATCGGCAATACTGCCGGTTTCGGCCCCTTGAGCGGTGGCGCCATCCGCTTTCGCGCCTATTCGCGGCTTGGGCTGTCGCCCGGTGAAATCGCCCGCGTCATCGCCTTTGTCACGCTGTCCTTCGGGCTTGGCCTGCTTTCGGTCAGCGCCATCTCCACCTTCATCGTCGCACCACGCATCGCCGCCATCATCGGCGTTGATGCGCTGATCCTCAGAGGGGCGGCGCTCGCCGTCATCGCCGTTCTCGTGGTGGCCGCCTATATCGGGCGCAACGGCCGCACGATCCGTCTCGGCGCATGGCGTCTTCGCCTTCCCGACAGCCGCACATCGTCGCGCCAGTTCCTCGTCTCGGCTTTCGATATCGCCGCCTCCGCTTCCGTGCTTTACGTGCTGCTGCCCGACACGCATCTCGGCTGGCCGACATTTTTCGCCATCTACGCCACCGCCGTCGGCCTCGGCGTGCTCAGCCATGTGCCGGCCGGTCTTGGCGTCTTTGAAACCGTGATGGTCGCAGGGCTTGGCAACGCCATCAGCGTCGACCAGCTGCTCGGCAGCCTTGTTCTATACCGCGTGATCTATCACGTCCTGCCGCTGGTGGTCGCCATTCTGGTGATGCTGGTCTCGGAGATGAAGCAGTTCGCCGCAAAGCCTGTTGTTTCCGATATCAGCCAGCTTGCCGTGCGGCTTGCGCCGCCGCTGCTATCCACCTTCGCGATGATCCTCGGTACCATGCTGATCTTCTCGAGTGTGACGCCGACGCCCGACAGCAATCTGGATTTCCTTTCCAATTTCGTGCCGCTGCCGATCATCGAAGCCGCGCATTTTCTCACCAGCATTCTCGGCCTTGTGCTCGTCGTCGCCTCGCGTGGCCTCGGCCAGCGGCTTGATGGAGCCTGGTGGATTGCGCTGGTCGCCGCCTCGCTGGCGCTGGTTCTCTCCATCCTCAAGGCCATCGCCGTCTTTGAAGCCGCTATCCTCGGCGTCTTCATCATCGCACTCGCCGCCAATATGCGCAGCTTCAACCGCCATGCCTCATTGGTGAAGCAGGCGCTGGGGCCAAGCTGGCTCGCTGCCATGGCCGTCATCGTTGCCGGCGCGGCAACCATCCTGCTCTTTGTCTATCGCGATACGGATTACAGTCAGACCCTGTGGTGGCAGTTCGAATTCTCCGAAGAAGCGCCACGCGGTTTGCGCGCCCTTCTCGGTCTCGTGCTCGCCTCATCCACCATCGCCATCTTCAGCCTCATGCGGCCGGTGGCCTACAGGCCGGATGCGATCGAGCCCGAAGACGTGGTAAACGCAACCGGCATCGTCATGAAACAGGACGCCGCCGACGCAAACCTTGTGCGCATGGGCGACAAACACGTAATGTTCTCCGAGAGCGGCAACGCCTTCATCATGTACGGCATTCAGGGCCGTTCCTGGATTGCCTTTGCCGATCCGGTTGGCGACGAGGAGGATTTTCCCGATCTCGTCTGGCAATTTGTGGAAGCCGCCCGTTCGGCGGGCGCGCGCGCCGCTTTTTATCAGATTTCGCCTTTCCTGCTCTCCCATTGCGCCGATGCCGGCCTGCGCGCCTTCAAGCTCGGCGAACTGGCGCTGGTCGACCTAACCGCATTCGAACTGAAGGGCGGCAAGCTCGCCACCCTTCGCCAGTCCTTGAGCCGCGGCGCACGCGACGGGCTCACCTTCGAGGTTGTCGAACAATCGCAGGTGCCGGATATTCTCGATGAATTGAAACAGGTCTCCGATGGCTGGCTTGCGCATCACAATACGCGGGAAAAACGCTTCTCGCTCGGTGCTTTCGAACCGGATTACATCCTGTCCCAGCCCGTTGCCATTCTTCGCAAAGATGGAAAGATCACCGCCTTCGCCAATCTGATGGTGACGGAAACGAAAAAGGAAGCCACCGTCGATCTCATGCGCTTTTCGGCGGATGCGCCGCGCGGCGCGATGGATTTCCTCTTCGTCAGTATCATGCAATATCTGCGTGAGGCGGGTTATGAGAGCTTCAATCTCGGCATGGCGCCCATGTCCGGCATGTCGAAGCGCGATGCGGCACCCGTCTGGGATCGCATTGGCAGCACGCTGTTCGAACACGGCGAACGCTTCTACAACTTCAAGGGCCTTCGTGCGTTCAAGACGAAGTTCCACCCGAAATGGGAACCGCGTTACCTTGCCGTTCAGAACGGCGCAGACGCCGCGCTGGCGCTGATGGACGCAACGGTTCTGATCAGCGGCGGCGTCAGAGGAGTGATCGGAAAATGAGAAAATCCACCATCATGAAGGCGGTCATCGCCGCTTCCGCCCTGTTCGCTTCTACCTCCGCTTTTGCGCAGGACAAGCCAGCCTATGAGACCGGCATGATCCCGGCCGAGCACATCATGGTACCGGACGGCGATATTCTCGCCAGCGTCTTCCTGATTTCGGACGCGGACGGCTGGACAGCCGCCGACGAAGAGCGCGCCAAGGCGCTGGTTGCAAAGGGTGCCGCCGTGGTCGGCATCGACTTCAAGGAATATCTGAAGGCGCTCGAAGCCGATGACGACGAGTGCATTTACATGATCTCGGACGTCGAGTCGCTGTCGCAGCAGATCCAGCGCACCGCCGGCACCAGCAGCTATCGCCAGCCCATTCTCACCGGCATCGGCAAGGGCGGAACGCTGGCGCTGGCGATGATCGCGCAAAGCCCGGTCTCCACCGTCCGCGACGCCATCGCCGTCGACCCCAAGGCGGGCCTGCCGCTCGAGAAGATACTCTGCACGCCCGCCACCAAGGACAAGGTGGATGGCGAAACGGTCTATGGCCTGACCGACGGTCCGCTGCCGGCGCCCGTCAGCGTGCTGTTTACGCCCGCTGCGGACCAGAAGGGCCGCGACCACGTCAACGCACTCGTCAAGCTGCATCCCGATATCGACGTGACTGACGTGGATGACAAGGCGGACGAAATCCTGACACAGACCCTGTCCGACCAGATCGACGCCGCCGGCGACACCGATAGCCCGCTCGGCCTGCCGATCAAGGTTCTCGAAACAAGCCCTGTCATGGACACCATGGCGGTGATCTATTCCGGCGACGGCGGCTGGCGCGATCTCGACGAGGAAGTGGGCGGTGCGCTGCAAAAACAGGGCATTCCCGTGATCGGCGTCGACGCCCTGCGGTATTTCTGGAAAGAAAAGCAGCCACAGGAAGTGGCAAGCGACCTTGGCCGCATCATCGACACCTATCGCAAGCAATGGAAGGTTCGCAACGTCGTGCTGATCGGCTATTCCTTCGGTGCCGACATCATTCCTGCAACCTACAATCTTCTGCCGGAACGCGCGAAATCCCACGTCGTGCAGCTCTCGCTGCTGGGCCTGTCGACGGAAGTGGATTTCGAAATTTCCGTTCAGGGCTGGCTTGGCGTGGCTGGCGAAGGCAAGGGCGGCAAGACGGTGGATGACATCGCCAAGATCGATCCGAAGCTGGTGCAGTGCGTATATGGCACGGAGGAGGAGGATGAAGACCCCTGCCCCGGTCTGAAGGCGAAGGGTGTGGAAACCATCGCCATTGAAGGCGGCCACCATTTCGACGAAGACTATGAGGCACTCGCAAAGCGGATTGTGACATCGCTGAAGACCCGCCTGCCCAAATAGAGTATTTTGACCTGAGGGGCTTCGGGAGAATTTCCGAAGCTCCGAACATGAATTTGCAGGCTCCCTCCCCGGAAACATCATCTCCCGCAGCCTTCAGCCCCGGTTGAATGACCGGCGGCAGTTCGAAACCCGTCTTCGATCGCCACCCACGCTTGCGGAATCGATTAAATTATTATTCAAAAGAACCCGGCCGGCGGCGAATGTTCATGGCGTTTCCTCAACCATGCTTCTGTTGATTGCCAACCATGGATTTTATATTTTCGGACCGGTTCAGGGAGCCGCCGCATGCCCGCCTTAAAGCGCAAGACAAAAACACCCGTCCTCGTGGAACGCATCGACCAGTTCGTCGCCGGCGTCAGAGAAGCGATGAAAAGCAGCGACGCTGTGCGGAACAAGAAAATCCGCGATCTGTGGGATGCCGAGGTCCGCTACCATTTCGACAATGGCCGCACCGAAAAGACGCTCGAACTCTACATCATGAAATATAGGTATGCCCTGAAGGCCGAATTCGGCCCAAAGAGCACACCGCTTGCCATCTGCAACATGAAAAAACTGCGCGAACGGCTGAATACCTATATCGAACGGGCCGACTATCCGAAAACCGGCGTAGCGGCATCCATCGTCGAAAAAATCGAACGGGCGGAATTCAACACCGCGGGACGAAAGCCCACGGTTCTTCTGCGTATCGCGGATTTCATTGCAGCGATGAATGGTGTGGCCAAGAAAGATGAAATGCAGGCCCTGTGGAACGCTGAACTCAGCACCATGAAGGACAGGGCGCAGACGACGATCATCTCCTACATCACCAAATACCGTAACGCCATTCGCGAGGCCTTCGGCGACGAGCACCCGATGCTGAAGATCGCGACCGGCGATGCGGCGATGTATGACGACGCCCGCAAGGTCAAGATGGAAAAGATCGCCAACAAGCATGGCGCGCTGATCACATTCGACAACTACCGGCAGGTTCTGAAGATCTGCGCCGATTGCCTGCAGTCGGCCGATCCGCTGATGATCGGCATAGGCCTGATCGGCATGACGGGACGGCGTCCTTACGAGGTCTTTACCCAGGCCGAGTTTTCCCCCGCCCCCTATGGCAAGGGCGTTTCCAAATGGAGCATCCTGTTCAACGGCCAGGCCAAGACGAAACAGGGAGAAGGAACGAAGTTCGGCGTCACCTACGAAATTCCGGTCCTAGCCCGCTCCGCCACCATTCTCTCCGCCTATGAACGGCTGCGCGCTAGCGGGCAGGGAAAACTGTGGCACGGCATGTCGATCGACGATTTTTCATCGGAAACCCGTCTATTGCTTCGGGACACGGTTTTTAACCTGTTCGAGGACCTGTGGCCGAAGGAAGAACCCGCCAAGCCCTATGGCCTGCGGCACCTCTATGCCGAAGTCGCCTATCACAATTTCGCCCCGCCCCACGTCACCAAGAACAGCTATTTCGCTGCTATTCTGGGGCACAATAACAACGACCTCGAAACCTCGTTGTCCTACATGACCTACACGCTGCCCGAAGATCGCGACGATGCGCTGGCGCGCGCCAAGCGCACGAATGAGCGGACATTGCAGCAAATGGCGAGCATCACGCCTGTCTCCGGCAAAAAGCCCTAAGGCAGCCGCAGCCGCTCCCCCAAAAAAACTGGCACACCTTGAAACTGCACAGAAACTGCGGCCGGCGCGTTTCCGCATACCGCTTTCGGCTTACTGTTGGCCATGTGCAGCTTTCATCTGGGCGAAAACCCTAGGAGATAAGATCAAGAAAAATTCGCCATATCAGAATATAAACTTATAATATAAAAATATACAATACTTAACATAAATACAATTTCAACAAATACAGTCTCGCACAAGACAATACTGCGATAATTCAATTATAGTATTTGTTCACACATAGATTTCGGCAACAATTTTCCCGGAGGCACATGGTGCTGCCCGCATACACGACTTATGCCCTCTATAATCGTGACCTCGGCCTGTCGCTGAAACGTGTCGCGAATGACCCCGTCATATCGCGGGACGCCAGATATTATGCGGACAATATCGGCAAGGTTAAAAACCTCGACGAGTTTCTGAAGGACTACAAACTCTATTCCTACGCCATGAAAGCGTTTGGGCTGGAAGACATGATTTACGCCACCGCCTTCATGAAGAAGGTGCTGGAAAGTGACCTCAACGACACGAACAGTTTCGCCAACAAGATGAAGGACACACGCTACCGCGATTTCGCGGCGGCGTTCGATTTCGGCAATATCAAAGCGCAAAAATCGGTTCAGACCGAATCCCAGCAGGACCGGCTGGTTGCCGCGTATAACAGCACGATCGAGCAACGAAACGAGGAACTGAAGGAGGAAACGCGATATTACAACATCCTCATCGACAAGGTCGGTCATTTGGATGACATATTCAAAAACACGCGGCTTCGGGACTATGTTTTCAAATCTTTCGGCATCGATGCCCAGAGCTTCAGCTACAAGCATCTCAAAGATGTTCTGACCAGCGATATCAGCAGTGCCGATAGCTACGTCAACAAGACCTACGAACCGCTGGTCAATGAGTGGCAGTTAAAAACGGCAGGTCTGCGAATTGAGCGGGACAATATTCCCACCACCGACAAGCCGGCGCGCGACAAGGTCCAATATCTGATCGACCAGTACAATAAACGCATCGCCGATGCCTATAAATTGTTCGAAATGGCGGCGGCGTTCAACTTCCGCGACGATGGCGCCGTCGATACCGGCACGCCAGCGCAGACGACGGCCCAGAAACGGCTGATCAACGAAACCTACGTTCTTTCTAGCCCGCGCCTGACGCAGGCCGGCGCGATTCTTAATCGTGATTTCTTCGTGGACAAGATCAAGAGCGTCACCGATGCAGGGCAGATGACCAGCAATGGCCGCCTGAGAGAAATGTTGATCGTCGCCTTTAATCTGCTCGACAACGTCGACATCGACAAGAAAATCCAGTGGGCCCTTCGCCAAAATCCTGAGGACGCGCAAAGCCCGCTTTATCAGGAGAAGGACAAAGGCCTCATCGACTTGGCAAAAGCTTTCAATTTCGGTGACGACGGCAAAGTCGCGCCTGGAAAGGCAGTGCAGACCGATGTGCAGCTTAGCACGATGATGAACTTTTACTTTAGCCGCTACGATGACGACGACGTGGCCGACGACGAAAGGCTAATCAAGGACTACAAACGCTATATCGGCCTGACGAAAAACCTGGAGGACTTTCTGTCGAATGCGCCGGCCGCAGTCACGGTTCGCAATTTCGCGCTGAAGGCGTTCAATATCAGCACGGAGGAAGCCTCGACCTTCAAATTGAAAAAAGCCCTCACAAGCGATCTGTCAGACCCGAAAAGCTATGTTCGCAGCTTGAACGATGACAGGTTCGTGCGGCTGGCAAAGGCATATAATTTCGATTCAGAAGGCAAAATCGGCTCACCGCGCCTTGCCCAGGCGGAAAACGAGATCACCCGCATTTCACGCCGTTATCTCACCGAAGTCACCCGTTGGGACAAGGACAAGAAAGTCAGGGAGAAGGGAGAGAAGGAAGTCTCCTACTATCGCGAGAAAATGGAGACGCTGGAAACAGTCGATCAATTGCTTGCCGACCGCCGCCTGCTCGATTTCATGTTGGTTGCTCAACGCATCGACCCCAAATCGGTGACCACCGATTATCTGAAGAAGATTTTCAAGTCCGACCTTAAAGACCCCAAAAGCTTTGCCAACACCGAAAAAGATACCCGCTTTCGCGCGCTTGCCGGTTCTTTCAACTTTGATACCAAGGGAAATATCCGCGCGACAACCGGCCAGACGATCCAGAATACCCGCAGCCTGATGGAAACGCGCGACAACTATGTGCGCCAGACGCTGGAGGAGCGGGCGGGAGAGGAAAACTCCGGTGTCCGACTGGCGCTCTATTTCAAGCGAATGGCCGGCGGCATTTCCAATCCTTACGACATCCTCGCCGACAATGCGCTGGCGGAATTCACCCGCACCGCCCTTGGAATGCCTGCCGAAACGGCAAATTCCAAAGTGGATGTGCAGGCAAAGATGATCGAGAAGAGGCTGAAGATGAAAGACCTGCAGGACCCTGCAAAGGTCGAAAAGCTGGTCAGCCGCTTTCTGGTGATGTTCGAAGCGAACAGCGCCGAATCCGATCCGCGTATGGCTTTGTTCAGCAATAACGGCGGGATCAGCGGCAATACGCTTGCGACCCTCGCACAACTCCGCAGCGGTCGCAGAAGCTAGATCATTCGTTGCAGTGAAAATTCAGAACCGTGTCGTCGCTGAATGCATGAGGCATCAGCCATTCTGCTGGCCGCAGGTTTCACCCGGCGGCCAGCACCTCGTTCATCAAACCCGCTCGTCACCCGAGGTGCGGTATAGCAGGGTCAACACGGTCAGCAACAACCCCACCAACGCGACCGACCCGAAAATGTAGAAATTCCACTCGGGAGCCAGCCCCCTTTGCAGCACGAGGCCGCCGATCATCGGGCCGGCAATACCGCCGAGCCGTCCGACCGCCAGCGAAAAGCCGAGGCCCGTGCCGCGAATATGGACGGGATAAAGCCGGCCCACCAAAACATTGGCAAGGATCTGGGTTCCAATCGTTCCGGCACCGGCAAGGGCGACGAAGACATACAGCAGCGGCCCTTTGTTTACCGTCAGAGCCCAGATAGAGGCCGCACCGATGGCAAACAGCACCGCCACCACCACCTTGACGTTGCCCTTATCGGCAAACCGCCCGCCAATGAGAATGCCGATAGCGGCCCCGACATTCAGCATGATCGAGAAGCTGAGCGCCGAACTGATATCATAACCCATCTTGTTCATGATGGTCGGCAACCAGTTGACCATGCCGAAGGTCAGAAGCAGCGAGCAGAAGTGAATGCCCCAGGCGTTCAGCGTCGAAAGCAGCCGGCCTTCCGAAAACAGCGCGCTGACACCACCCTTTTGAATTTTGGCGTGCGGCACGATGCGTTGCAGGCCATAAGTGTCGCAAATACCGTCCGCTTCCGCCTGCCGGCCCTTGCTTGCCAGCCATTCCGGCGATTCCGGCAGGAAGCGCATGAATAGCGGCAGGAGAATAAGCGGCAGACCGCCGATCAGCATCAACGGCCGCCAGCCATAGGTTTCCAGCAGAAGGATGCCCATCAGGCCGGAGATGATGCCGCCGATAAGATAGCCGAGGAAAGACAGGGAATTCGCCTGCGCCTTGCGTTTGGGCGGCGAAAATTCCAGCACCAGCGCGGTCACTGTCGGCAAAAGCGCGCCAAGCCCGAGACCAGCGAGGAAGCGCGTGATTTCAAAAGCCAGAAAGTTCGGCGTCATGGCCGAGGCGATCATCATAGCCGAAAATACGGCAAGGCTGATAAGCACGACCTTGCGGCGGCCGATACGGTCGGCCATGGTGCCGGCAAACAGAGCGCCCAGCAGCATTCCCACCAGCGTCAGCGCCGCAGCGCGACCGACCATGGCAGGATTGAGCGCCCATGCGCCCTCTTTAAGCAGCGCCGGCGCAACCGCGCCATAAACGACCAGATCGTAACCGTCGAACATGATCATCAGACCACATGTCGCGATGACGCCAGCCGGGTTTTTCGTCCGCACTGAGGCGGCGCTCATATAATTCGTGGACATCTTCCTCCCTTTCACGCCTGAACGCGCTATCCGGAATGGATTGCGTCTCCCGTTCTTGGCGATAGCTCCGCGAGTGCCCGGCCTGCTCCACCCTGATATGTGTCCCGCTCCTGTCAAGACACATATCGCCGATATCACCCGTCTTCGATTAAGTATTGCATTTGCAAAAATTGCAAATGCAATATTGATCATTGTCAGGCCCCAGGACCCGACAGAAATGTCAGTCAGGCTTCAGCCCGGGAACCCTCGACAGTGTCGGCGTCCAGCGCAGGATACGAACGCGCTTATAGACGCCGTGAATGACAAATGGATCGGCATCGCTGAAGGCAATCATATCTTCAATGCAATGGGCTTCGGCGATCACGAGTGCGGCGAATGACCCGCTGCTTTCCGCGTGCATGGGGCCAGACGCCAGAATTCTGAACCCCAGGGGCGCGGTTTCCTCACTGCGCAAATAGGCCTTGTGAGCATCCATCTGCACCTTCCGCTGCTCAGCGGTTGCGGGGTCGCTTTCGGCAAAACGAACATAGAGGCCGGGACGGTCGCTGCCGCCACTCATCGGGCCAGCACGAAATCATGGTTCACCGACCAGAACCAGTCGCCGATGAAACCCAGTTGCCGGGCCTTTTCCGCATCCTCCACCCGCTGGAAATCGGCCAGCAGGCTCTCCTTCACACCGAACACCGCATCCGAACGGATATAGGGATCATCCGGATCAAAAATATGCGTGACGAGCGTGCCAAAACCTTCTGCCGAAACGATATAATGCAGATGCGCCGGCCGGTAAGGATGACGCCCCATGGCCCGCAGCAATCGCCCGACCGGGCCGTCATCCGGTATCGGATAATATTTCGGTTTCGTCGCCCGGAACCAGTAGCGCCCGTCCTCGCCGGTGACGAAAACACCGCGCAGATTGAAATCGGGCTGAATGCCCTTCTGCTGCACGTCGTAGAAGCCCTCGTCATTGGCCTGCCAGACATCGATGCGCGCACCGGCAACCGGTGCGCCTTCGGTATCGAGAATACGGCCGGTCACCAGCATATCCTCGCCCTTGCCATCGAGGCAGATATTGGCGCCCATCGGCATTTCCGGCGCATCGGCCACATGGAAAGGCCCAAGAACGGTGGATTCCGACGCGCCGCTCGGTTTGCGGTGATTGATGGCGTCGACCAGCATGGAAACGCCGAGAATATCGGAAAACAGAATCCACTCCTGCCGCCATTCATTGCAGATCTGGCCAACCTCGGTGAGAAAATGGATCGCCTTCATCCACTCTTCCTCGCTCGGCTCGATTTCCTTCACCGCCTCATGCAGCTTGCGCGTAACGACGGCCATGATCTCCTTCAGGCGCGGATCGTTACAGTCGCGCATGCGGGCAATCACGGTTTCAGCCGAACGCTCCTCAACGAAATAGCCATCATCGCTGGTCATCTTCGTATCCATCATGTCTTCCTCCCATCACTCCGGCCTCGCGCCCTCAAAGGCGCGCTGCAGCAGGTCGCGGATCGCAGTTTTTTCGATTGGCCGCGGGCACCAATAGGGATTGGCTGTCGCAAGCTCGGCCATGGGATCGAGATCGCTCCGCTGCACACCAAGCGCTGCGAGGCTCGATGGCGCGCCAAGTCGAGCAGCAAAATCGAAAAGCCCTGCCCCGGCCTTCCCACCGAAAAGTGCGGCAAGCGGCGAGAGCAGATCAGGCACCGCTTGCTCCACATAAGCGATGGTATGCGGCAAAAGCACCGCATGGGTTTCCGCATGCGGCAGATCAAGACTGCCGCCAAGGGTGTGGCAAAGCTTGTGATGCAACGACATGCCGACAGCGCCGAGCACCGTGCCGCACAGCCATGCGCCATAAAGTGCCGTCTCGCGCGCCGCGATATCCTGCGGCTCGGCCTTCACACGGGCAAGCGCTTCGACCATTGCCCGCAATCCCTCCACCGCCATCAGGCTGGCGATGGGGTTTCGGTCCTGGGCATAAAGCGCCTCGGCCGCATGCGCCATGGCGTTCAGCCCGCTCGTCATACTGATGGCCACGGGCAGCCCGAGCGTCAGTTCCGCATCGTAAATCACTACCTCAGGCAGGATTTCCGGGCCGCGCATGGTGGTCTTCACCCCATTTTCCGTCTGGCCGAGAATGGGCGTCACCTCCGAGCCGGCATAGGTCGTCGGAATGACGATCTGCGCCGCATCGCTGCGCAGCGCAATGGCCTTGCCGAGACCGGTGGTCGAACCGCCGCCCAGCGCCACGACACAATCCGCATTGGCGGCGCGATAATCTTCAACCGCCCTTTTCGTCACCTCAACCGGCGTGTGCATGGCAGCCTCGGAGAAGACGCCAACCGCGAGACCACCGAGCCGGGCAGCCAGCGCTTCCGCATCCGCCTTCTGCTGTGGCGTAGAGAGCACCAGCGCCCGCGACAGGCCAAGGCGGCGGATTTCCTCCGCCACCCCCACTGAGCTTCCCGCGCCGAAAACGATGCGGGCCGGCGCTGCCATGTAGACGAAGGGCTGCATGGCTCAAGCCCCGTCGAGCTTGAACAGGCGGCGCGCATTGGTGCGGCCGATCTTCACCCGGTCGGCCTCGGCGATGCTCGTCGCGTTGAACCAGTCGGAGGCATGGTCGATATTCTCGAAGGGCCAGTCGGTGGAAAACAGGATACGGTCCGCCCCAACTTCCAGAATGGCGTCGATCAGCGTCTGGGTTCGGAAATTGCCCGAGGTGGTGATGTGGAAATTCTCGTTGAAATAATCCACGAAACGGCGCTTGGCCGGATAACGCGGTGGCAGCTTCACCCAGGCATTGCGGTGATCGATGCGCCACATCATGTAGGGCAGCCCCTCGCCCATATGACCGAGAATGATGTTGAGGCGCGGATGCTCATCGAACAGGCCGGACGCCATGAGACGCAGCGCGTGTACCGCCGTTTCCTGCGCAAAGGCCCAGGTGGGGCCAAGCAGCCAGGGATGGCCGTCATAGATGCGCGAATCCTGAGGCAGCGGATTGCGCGGATGCAGGTAAAACGGCACGCCGAGCTTTTCGACCTCACCCCAGAAGGGGCGATATTGCGGCAGGTCGTAATAAAGCGGCGTCTGGCCGTCGCCTTCCTGGCTGAAACCGTTGACGAGCGCACCGACGAAACCGAGATCGTTGATGCAGCGCTGAAGTTCCTCGGTCGCCGCATCCGGATCCTGCAAAGGTAAAGCGGCAAAGCCAAGGAAACGATCCGGTCGCTTGGCGCATTCTTCGGCAAGCACGTCATTGGCCCGCCGGGCAATCTCGATCGCCTTCTTCTTATCCGGAATAGCCTGCACCGCCGGGGCATTCAGCGACAGGATCATGGTCTCGATACCATGCGCATCCATCAGCTTCAGCCGCGTATCCTGAATATCGAGCAGGCGATGCTGCAGTTCCGTCCAGTAGTCACCGGGCACAAACCCGGCCGAATCCTGAAGTGTCTCCGGGATTGCGAAATGCTCCTCGAGAGCGACCTTGCCTTGCATGTTGTTTCCTCCGAAATTGCTGTTCACGTGCCGCTCGATGCGCGGTCAATATTGGCCCTTGGGTTCCAGCCCGAGCATGCTCTGGCCGATCATGGTACCTACGGCATCCCAGTTCATGCTGATGTGGCGGCCGACCGCATTGGCATCGCGCCAGGCCCGCTGCACGGGATTGGCAAGATCAAGCCCGACGCCGCCGGTAGAGTCGTTGAGTGCCTGCACGGCGCGCAGCGCCAGAGACACCGCAAAGGCCTGGCCGCGACGGCTCAAAAGGCGGTCATCTACGGTGAATTCCGCCCGGCCTTCGACCCGGGCCTGCGCCAGCACCTGTGCACGTGCCACATCGCGCAGCAGGATTTCACAAGCCGCATCGACACTCGCCGCCGCTTCGGCAACGCGCAGCTGAATGGTCGGGAATTCGGCCATGCGGTTATTGCCACCCGCCACAGCACCGCGCGTCACCCGGCCGCCGACATGATCGACGTAACCCGCAAGCGCCCCCTTGGCCGCTCCGACGCCAGCCGCCGCAAGACAGGAAGGAATGCCGGTCAGAAGCGGCATGTTGAACAGGCCTTCCTCCGCATAATATTGCCCGCCGGGCGTCTTGCCGCTGGTGGCGTCCGGAAAGGTCAGAACCCGATGTTTGGGAACGAAGACATCGTCGAGAACCAGCGTCTTGGAGCCCGTGCCGGCCAGCCCCACCACATGCCATGTGTCTTCAATGACATATTGGCTGGCGGGAACGAGAAGGAAGGCGGGAACCGGCCTGCCCTCACCCTGCGGCGGCAGAATGGCGGCGCAGAGAGACCATTGCGCGTTTTCGCAACCCGAGGCGAAGGCCCATTTGCCGCTGAGGCGATAACCGCCCTCAGCCACGTCAGCCATTTTCACCGGCGCATAGGAACCGCACAACAGCGCGTCAGGGTTTTCACCCCAGACATCGGCCTGCGCCTCTTCCGGAAACATCGCCAGCAGCCATTGATGAGCGGAAAGCAGTCCGGCAACCCAGCCGGTTGACGCACAGGCGGCCGAAAGCTCGATATTGGCCGCAACCAGTTCAGCAAACTCACCGCCCTTTCCGCCGAAAGCGCGGGGTTTGACGATATCGAAATAACCGATACCGCGTAGCGCCTCGATATGGCTGGCGGGAACGCGCCGCGCCTCTTCCGTCTGGCGGGCGCTCGACCGGAAAAGATCGGCTATGCCGGCAACGCGGCTGGTGAGGATACGCGGGGTCGTTTGCGCCGGCTGCGGCGCATGGCTCATATCGTTCATGATTGTCTCCCTCCGGAAGTGACTTGGCCGGGAATTATCTGGCCGGAAATATCAGGCCTGCACACCTGCCGGGCTTGCGGCGCAATATTGGGCGTTTTCGTAGAGCAATGGCCTTGTTGTCTCGCTGACATCGGCCGAAACCACCTGCCCGATGAACACGGTATGCGTTCCATAGGGCATCGCCGCCACCCGGCGGCAGGCGATGGCCGCATGCGCCGTGGGCAGATAGAGAACACCGTTTTCGTGACGCTGCCAGTCACCATTGCCGAAGCGCGCCTCCGGCGACACCTTGCCGCTGAAAGCATCCGAGAGCGCGATCTGATCCTGCGTCAGCACGTTGACGATGAAATCCGGTCGGCAGAGCAGCAGCTCGTGCAGCAGTGTGCGGTTGTTCAGGCAAACCAGAAGAGAGGGCGGCTCCATCGAGACCGAAGTGACGGCGGTCACGGTCATGCCGTGATCACGCTGATCGCCGGAAGCACAGGCAGTGATAACCGTCACGGTTGCCGGAAAACGGCGCATCGTCGTGCGGAAAGTCTGGCCGACGCCTTCCGGTGCAAGGTTGTTCAGGCCGAACAGTGCTGATGTCATGAGATCCTCCCAAATCCTGCATTCTTATTTATTTGCATTTGCAATGTTTGTCAATGCAAATGTTTTTTGTCATTTTAAACGTTCAGACAATCGCCCATTCCGCAGCCTTCTGGAGCGAAGCTATTGAAACGGATGAATTGTGCCGGTACAGCCGATAGGCGCACATCAGCATCTGCGCAGATGGCTCTCAAACGGGAATTGCTTCGTGTCTTATCAGTTCACCGACTCGGTACCCTACCTGCTCAACTGGGTGGGCGTTCGGCTTGGCGAGCGTTTTTCCCTGAGACTGGCTTCCTATGACATCACCCTGCCGATGTATCGCGTGCTGGCGACGCTGAGACAGCAGGAGAGCAAGACGCTGACCGAGCTTGCCGACCTCGTGTCGGTGGAGATCTCCACGCTTTCCCGGCTCGTCGGCCTGCTCGTCAGGCGCAACCTTGTCAGCCGCGAGCGACCGGCCGACAATGCCCGCATCGTGCGCATCACGCTCACGACAAAAGGCGAGGAGCTTGCGGAAGAACTGATGCCCATCGCGGCCATGTTCGAAAAAACCGCAATCGAAGGTCTCGATCCTGCGGAAGTAAAACTTTTCAAAAGCATCCTGCGCCATATCGGCCGCAATATCGCCGGCCTCTGACGCGGGAAGCCCCGCTCGCCTCACGATCTTCACGTGCAATGTACTTGCAATGACCGGTTCCTATCCCTGCGGAAATCCACCGCAGCTGAAAGGAATTTTCATGTCCGACAGATCGTCATTTGCAGCCCCGGCAGCGATTATCTTCATCGCTGTCGCATCGGCCGTGCTCACCGCCTGCGCCTCGACAGTCATGAAAAGCTATATCGGCGCGCCCATCACCAGCGTGATGCTGGATTACGGGCCGCCTGACAATATTTATAGCATGGGTCCCGGCCAGCAGGCTTATCAATGGCGGAAGAACAAGACACAGGTCGTTGCCGGATCATCGAGCGGTGAAGTGCGGACAACACGGCGTGGCGAGCGTTACGAAGTCTCGGAGACACCGGGTTATGTCGAACGCATCGATTGTTTCTATACGTTCTACACCCGCAATTCCGGGAGTGAGTGGTATGTGACGAGCTTCCGGCAACCTTCGCTTGAATGCGAATGATGGTTTGGGGATTTCAAATCTCCACCCGGCCCCGCCCGTTTCGCGCCATGCGCTGTTTTACCGCCGCTTCCAAGCTGAAAGCGGCGGTATTCTTTTGAATTCTCCCTGAAATCTGTCATCGGATCGGTCGCTCAGAAACGATAGTTCAGGCCGGCCTTGATGACATGATCGGTCACATCGGTTTTTGACCGCCCGCTGGAGGTCGTCGTGGTGACATCTCCGGTGCTCACATAATTATATTCAAGCTTGGCCGACAGACCACCGCCGAAGCTCTGTTCCAGACCCGCTCCCAGCAGATAGCCCTGTTTCCAGCCATCGGGACCGGTGACGCCATTCGTATCCTTGAATTTCGTCGTGGTCAGGCCGGCGGTGCCGTAAACGAGCGTGCGGTCAAGCGCAACACCGGCCTTCAGCTTGGCCGCACCCCGGAAGCGCTCTCTCAACCGGCCGTTCGGCACACGTGCTTCGTTGCCAAGATAGGAGCCTTCCAGTTCCGCACCGACAACACCGGAGCCGAACTGGAAATTATAGCCGGCCTGTACGCCACCCGTCAGACCCCGGCCGCTGGCCAGCGGATTAAATCTTGGGGAGGCGATGCCGCCATGGGCACCGACATAGGCCCCACCCCAGGAAAAGGCCGGCGGGTTGGCATAGTCGAATTGCTGCGCATTATAGTTGGTAAGATCAGCCGAATAGGCACTGGTTGCGACCATGACGGCAGCCGTTACGGTGACAAGCGATTTTGCGATGAACGACATGAATGACTCCAGACGAAACCGATGCGCCATGCTCTGACAGCTGCAGGGTTTCCGTTCGCGTTGAAGAACCGGAAACCGGCTCCCGTTGATCTCCTGTGCGGATAAGCTCAGCAGATACGGACATTTTCCCCACGAGAATTACGTCTGGATTGCACGAAACGAATTTATTGAAAAATAATTCAGTAATTTAATATAGTTAGACGAAATCCCTTAACTAAATTGTAAGAAATTTCCCCATCGGGACACCGGCTCGCCGCCTGTAATCTCCACAGCTACACAACATCAACCACAGCGCTTCGTGAAGCAATGGATCGAATTTCCAGCCGAACGCCAAAGCCGGGATTGAGGTCGAGGAACAGGACCCGTCCACGATGAAGCTCCGCCGCCTTCTGGACCAGATTAAGACCCAGACCGGCGCCAGACGAATTGGTATTGATGCGATGAAACGGCTCGAATACCTGCTCACGTTCCGAAACGGGTATGCCAGGCCCCTCATCGCAGACGTCTATCGTTCCCGTCGCACCGACCCGGATCGTGATAGCGCCCTTGCCACCACCATGATCGATGGCATTGCGAATGAGGTTGACGACCGCCATCTCGATGATCGAGGTCTGGATCGTGAATAGCGCCTTTCCTTCGCTCGGTTCGAAATCAAATTCATAACCGGCATCCATCGCAATCGGCGCAAGATCGGTCGCGATGCGTTCGACGAGAACGTTCAGATCCTGCTCTTCGGCAGGCAGTTCCACCGCGCCCACCGCTTGCATCTCGAGAAGCTGGTGCGCAACGCGCGTGAGGCGATCAATGTCCGCTCGCAATTGTCGGCTCAGCTCGTCATCGGGCAAAAGATCGGCCCGGATGCGCGCAATCGCAATCGGCGTCCTCAGCTCATGAGCGGCATCGGCCAGGAAGCGGTTACGGCGATTATAGCCCTCGTCCAGTTTCGAGAGCGCGACATTGAAGGCATCCACGAGCGGAATGATTTCACTCGGCACCTTCGAACGATCGATCCGGGCGGACCGGTTCTCGAAATTGATCGATTGCGCCTGGGCGACCGTTTCCATGAGGCCACTCAGCGAACGGCCAACCGCACGGGGCGTCACCAGCAATGTCGCAATACCCGTCAGGAGCAACATAGGCACGACGGCAAAAAGGATGATGAAGCCGACACCGGGCAGCACGGTCAGCCAGCGAATGGCGCCATCGGCATCCTTTTCCAGATCCAGCTGTACATTGATCCAGAGACTGATGCCGTCATTCGGGAGACCTTTTTCCGTCCCGGCAATGAACTGCAGCCGGCCGGCCGGCGTATCGCGGTTTTCCATGGTGGCCCGGACTGTTTCCCCGGCCTCCAGACGCGCCCTTTCGATGCTCCGGGGAAACACCGCCTCCAGAGCAGGCGCCGGGATATCCCCATATTGCAGGACGATTTCGTCAGCGTCCCGCACGACAAACCAGAGATCGGGATAGCGCTGTTTCAGCGCTTTCAGATCGGGCGTAGCCGATACCTGTGTCCTGCCCTGCCCATCCTTTGCCACGCTTTCGGCGATGATCCGGGCAGCCTCTTCATTGGCGCCTTCCAGCCGCGGATCGATGATCCAGATCCAGCCGACGAGAAGAATGACGAAAAGAACGAGAAAAAATGCCTGCAAGGCGAAAAGGCGCTTCATCAGCCCCCATCGCAGGGATCGGTTGCGCTCCTGCCTCATGTCTTTGCCCGGATGAGATAACCGATATTGCGCACGGCCCTTATTTCCACCGTGGCTTCGGCCTGCGCCAGCTTCTTCCTAATGCGCGAGATATGCGCATCGAGCGCATTGGACTCGATCTCATCGTCGAGCGTATAAACCGCCTCGATCAGGCTGGACCGCGTCACGATGCGGTTCGGACGACGCATCAGAGCTTCAAGCGCCAGATATTCCCGACGCCGAAACTCGATGATGGAGCCGGCAACGCTGATTTCATTGCTTCTCGGATCAATGCTCAGATTTCCGAAACTTGTATATTTATCGGAGATCGAAGGGCCGCGTCTGTGAAGAGCCCTGAGGCGGGCGAGCAATTCCTCGATTGCGAAAGGCTTGGCAAGATAATCATCCGCCCCCGCATCCAGCCCGTCGACCCGGTGATCGACGCTTCCAAGCGCCGTCAGGACAAGGATCGGTACGGTATGTTTGCTCCGGCGAAGCGAAGACACGAGGTTCAGCCCCTCGCCATCGGGAAGGCGGCGATCCAGAACCAGCACATCGTAAGAGCCATCACGCGCAAGGGCGTCGGCATCGCTGATGGTGCTGACGTGGTCCGCGAGCACATCGCGCCGGCGCAGGGCCTCAAGCAGCGCGCGCGCCATTTCGGGTTCGTCCTCAAGAAGCAAGATTCGCAATGACTTTCCCCAAAGGTGAACCCTTGCCAGCCTCACCACTCGTCGGTGAATGTTGCAACTACATTGCAGGCGGGCGGGCATCGCTCATGTGTTCGGGCGTTATGTGTCCGGCCCCGGTTTGTATCCGTGTCTTGCATAAAAGCGGTCAAGCTCGCGCTGCTGCGGCACTTCGCCGGTATAGATGGCGATATAGTCCGCAATCCTTTTCATCCGCACTGCCACATCTTCCTCGACCTGCATGGAAATGTACCCTATCTGCACGAGATAAGTGGTGCGGGCACGCACGTCTGCCTTATTTTCAGGGTGGCCGAAACGCATGAACATACGCGAAAGCGCCTCCATTCTCATCTGGTCGGCTTTGCGAAGCTCGGCAAGAATATCATCGGACTGCAGCGCCCAGCTGCGAACCGCGAATTCGAATTTGCTGTCGAAAAGCGAGGAATCCAGCCAGCAATCGAACACATTCAGCATCGCCTCGGCCAGGGTTTCCGCATAGGCCTCCGATTGCCTGAGGATGCTTCCCGTGTTCTTCTCGCGCCAGCGGGACAACAGCGCCGCCAGCAATTCCTCCCGGTCCTTGAAGAACCAGTAGAAGCTGGTGCGCGAGAGATTGAGCTTTTTCGCCAAAGGCAGGATCTTGACGGAATCCACCCCGGATTCCAGCAGCGCCTCGTAGGCGGCCTCAAGCCAACCCTCCTGAGATCCACGCCAACCGGTTTCGTTCAATGTCGCTTCCATGACAATTGCGTAGCAAATCAGTCCCTGCGCGACAAGGCAAAGCGTACACTCTTGTTTATCTCGTAAACACCAGTGTTTTCTTAATTGACACATATGTACATTTTCTCTTAGCCTTGTCGCACAACCGTTCTGGGAGCAGGCACATGTCGAACGATCCCCTTCTTCAGCCCTATCAGCTAAAGCATCTGACGCTGCGCAACCGCATCATCGTCACCTCTCACGAACCCGCCTACCCCGAAGACGGTATGCCGAAAGGGCGCTACCGCGCCTATACCGTCGAGCGGGCGAAGGGCGGCGTGGCGCTGACGATGACGGCGGGTTCGGCCGCCGTGTCGAAAGACAGCCCGCCCGTCTTCAACAATCTCTTGGCCTACAAGGATGAAATCGTTCCGTGGATTCGGGAAATGACCGACGCCGTGCATGAGGCGGGTTCGGCGATCATGATCCAGCTGACGCATCTTGGCCGCCGCACCCGCTGGGACAAGGGCGACTGGCTGCCGGTCCTCGCGCCATCGCACCAGCGGGAAGCGGCGCACCGGGCCTTTCCGAAGAAGATCGAGGACTGGGATATCGAGCGCATCATCAAGGATTTCGCCGATGCTGCCGAACGGATGAAGGCGGGCGGCATGGACGGGGTGGAACTGGAAGCCTATGGCCACCTCATCGACCAGTTCGTCTCACCCCTGACCAACGAGCTTGACGGCCCCTATGGCGGCTCGCTTGAAAACCGCATGCGCTTCTGTCTCGACGTCTTCAGGGCGATACGCCAACGCGTCGGCGACGATTTCATCCTCGGGGTTCGTTACACCGCCGATGAATGTCTCGAGAACGGCACCGGTAAGGCGGAAGGCATCGAAATCTCCAGACGGCTGAAGGAGAGCGGCCTGATCGACTATCTCAACGTCATCAGGGGACATATCGACACCGATCCCGGCCTGACCGACGTCATCCCCATTCAGGGTATGGCCAGCGCACCGCATCTTGATTTCGCAGGAGAAATCCGCGCGGCGACCAGCTTCCCCATCTTCCATGCCGCCAAAATTCAGGATGTCGCCACCGCCCGTCACGCGATCGCCGCCGGCAAGGTCGACATGGTCGGCATGACCCGCGCCCACATGACCGATCCGCATATCGTCCGCAAGATAATGGAAAAACGGGAGGAGGACATCCGTCCCTGCGTCGGCGCCAATTATTGTCTTGATCGCATCTATCAGGGCGGCCTCGCCTTTTGCATTCACAATGCGGCCACCGGCCGCGAGGAAACCATGCCGCATGAAATTACGAAGGCTGAGAAAAGCCTGAAGGTAGTGATCGTCGGCGCTGGCCCGGCAGGTCTTGAAGCCGCAAGGGTCTGCGCCGAGCGTGGCCATGCGGTCGTGGTCTTCGAGGCCGCCAGCGACCCCGGCGGCCAGATCCGCCTGACCGCACAAAGCGAACGACGCCGCGAAATGATCGGCATCATCGACTGGCGCATGAGCCAGTGCGAGAAGCTCGGCGTCATCTTCCATTTCAACAGCTGGGCGGAGGCGGATACGGTTGTCGCCGAAAAACCTGACGCGGTGATTATCGCCACCGGCGGGCTACCGCATACCGAGGTGCTTTCGAAGGGCAACGAGTTGGTCGTCTCCGCATGGGATATCATTTCCGGCGACGTCAAGCCGGGCGCCAATGTTCTCGTCTATGATGATGCGGGCGACCACACCGGGCTTCAGGCCGCAGAATTCATCGCCAAGGCGGGCGGCAAGGTCGAGATCATGACGCCGGATCGCTCTTTCGCCCCGGAAGTCATGGCCATGAATCTCGTGCCCTATATGCGTTCGCTGCAAAAACACGACACGACATTCACCGTCACCTACCGGCTGGAGGCGGCGGAAAGAAGCGGCAACCAGATCATCGCCCATGTCGGCAGCGATTATGGCGGCGTTTCGAAACAGCGCGTTGTCGACCAGATCGTCGTCAATCACGGCACAATCCCGCTGGACGAGCTTTATTTCGAGCTCAAGCCCGGCTCAAAGAACCTCGGCGAAATATCCTATGACGCACTGATTGCGGGCGCGGCCCAGACCGTCGAGCGCAATCCTGCCGGCGCCTATCGGCTGTTCCGGATTGGTGATGCGGTCGCAGCGCGCAACACCCATGCGGCAATCTATGACGCGCTACGCCTCGCAAAGGACATCTGAGAGAGAGCCGCCCTGTGGCGGCCTCCTTCATAACTCAAGCGATACCGCGAACCGCTGACCGAATTGCGAAAACTGCAATCGCCCCCCCAACCGGTCGATTGCCATCTTGACGATGGCAAGCCCAAGGCCGCTTCCACCCGGTTCCGATCGCGGCGAACGGTAGAAGCGCTGCAGCACCCGTTCCTGTTCCTCCACCGCGATCCCCGCCCCTTCGTCGATAACCACGACGTTGACCTTGCCGTTTGCCAGTTCCGCCCGGCATTCGACTGTTGATCCCTTCGGCGAGTGCTGCACGGCGTTTTCCATCACGTTGCGGATCGCAAGACGAAGCAGGGACCGATCCGCCTCGATGAGGATCGTATCCGCCTCTTCCGACAGCCGGCAGGTAATTTCAACCTCGCGCGCACGCCTCAGCGGCTCCAGTTCCTGCATGACATCAAGGATCAGACGGGGAATGTCGACGCCGGCTTTCGTAGCCTGCGCTTCGGTGGCATCGACGGCAGCCAGGTCGATAAGCTGTTTTGCCATCCGGCTTGTCCGGTCGACGCTTTGCTCGATGCGCCGCAGCGCCTGTTGCTGCACCTCGGGATCGGTGGAACGCATGGCCACCTGCGCCTGCGTCTTCAGGCCGGCAAGCGGTGTTTTCAATTCATGTGCGGCATAGGTCGTGAACTCGCGTTCCCTTTCCCGCGTCGCCTGAACGCGCGCCAGAAGGCTATTCAGCGCATGGATCATCGGCCGAAGCTCCGAGGGCGTTCCCTTGTCGGCAAAGCCGTGGAGTTCAGTCGCGTCGCGCGCTTTCATGCCGTTTGCGAGCTTTTGCAGAGGCGCAAGCCCCCTGGAAACACATAGCCAGATAAGGCCAGCCATCAGCGGCATGATGAAAAGCGCCGGATAAAGAAGCCCCTTGATGACATCATCAACCAGCCGGTCGCGAACCTCGACACTGTCGCCCACCAGAACCCTGACACCGAGATCGGGCTTCACGACCGCATAAACACGCCATTCGATACCGTTGATGACCGTATTCTGGAAGCCCGAAGCATGATCCGAAAGGGAAGCATCCGGGGCGCTGTCCGATTTGCTGAGCAGACGGCCGCTGACGGACCAGATCTGGCAGGCAAGCTGGCGTTCGTAGGAGGGTATCGCCGCCACATCAGCGTCTGCGTCCTCATCATGCGTCGGTGAATGGCCGTCTATCAGGCGGATATCGACCGGGCGGTCGCCGACGAGGGATCCAACCATTCTTGCCGATTCCACCAGCCGCGCATCGAGAACATGCTCCAGCCGCGCCTTTGTGCTGGTATAAATCCACACGCAGGCCGAAAGCCAGACGAGACCCGTCATCAGCAGGAGGACGGTAAACAATCTTGCCCGGATCGACATCACGCAACCCTCCCGACGCGGTAACCGACGCCGCGTACCGTCTCGATGAAACCGGCGCCCAGTTTGGAGCGGAGCTTGTGAATGTGGACCTCGATGGTGTTGCTTTCCACATCTTCCTGCCAGCCATAGAGCTTTTCTTCCAGAACCGGCTTTGAAAAGATCATGCCGGGATTCTGCATGAGGGCGTGGATGATCGCAAATTCACGGCGCGACAGCGCAATGACACTATCATCCTTCTTCGCCACCATCTTCGCCGGATCGAGCGTCACGCCCAGCGCCGACAGCGTGCCCTCGGAGCGCCCCTCGCCACGGCGGATGATCGCCCGCAACCGGGCGGCAACCTCATCAAGATCGAAAGGCTTGCCCAGATAATCATCCGCGCCGGCATCGAGACCGCAAATCTTGTCCGTGGTCGCATCCTTGGCGGTGAGCAGGAGGATTGGCACCCGGTTGCGCTCATTGCGGGTGTGGCGCAGAAGATCGAGGCCTGACCCGTCAGGCAACATCACATCGAGGACAACGGCGTCGAAACGGCAATTCTCGAGGGCGATTTTTGCGTCGGCAAGGGTCATGACGGCATCGACGGTGAAGCCGGCAAGCTGCAGCCCGACCCGCAGACCATCAAGCAGGACATCGTCGTCCTCGACCACCAACAAACGCATTGAGCACTCCATCATTCCGGCACACGGGTATTTTGATGCGCGGGAACCTGAAAAACGAACCTTAAGGCTGGCTTAAGCTTCCAGCCGGAAGCCTGCGCCATCCATGGCTTATCCCACAAGGCCTACCCCATAAGGAAAGAGAATGCGTTTCAATTTTTCGTTCGTGCTCCTCGTTCTGCTGTCCATTTGCGGACCGGCGCTCGCGCTCAGTCCGCCGATGGACATGGCGGATGCGTTCAAGCTTTCGATAGACCGCACGGGAACGGCGGCCACCTTCCGCTGGCAAATCGCCGAGGGATATTATCTCTATCGGGAAAGCCTGCAGGCCACCACTGAGGACGGAACGAAGCTCGATCTCAAGACGCAGGCCGGCGAGATGAAGGATGATCCCGGCTTCGGCAACACCGAAGTCTATTTCGGGCAAGCCGCCGCCACGCTCGCCGACGCGCCGCAGACCATGAAACTGACATTTCAGGGATGCCAGGATGGCGGTATCTGCTATCCGTTCCGAACGGTCGCCGTTGACGGGTTGCGGATCGAAGCGGAGGCGCCGTTCGGCATAAGGCCGCAGGAGCCGCCCGCATTTCAGTCCTTCGCCCTGATAGCGCCTTCCGCAGAGCTGGAAAAGGCGGAGCAGTCAGCGCCTGTACCAGCACCCTCGACCGAGCCGGGCATGGTGGAAGGTTTTCTTGCCCGGGGCGGCACGGCGCTGCTTCTCGCCTCCTTCATGGGTCTTGGCGTGCTCCTCGCATTCACGCCCTGCGTATTTCCCATGTATCCGATCCTCGCGGCCACGCTCGGCCGGCAGGGCGCTTCATTGTCGCCCGGTCGCAGCTTTCTCCTCTCATCAACCTATGTCTTCGCGCTTGCCGCCGCCTTCAGCCTGTTCGGCATACTGGCCGCATGGCTTGGCCAGAGCTTCCAGATCGCCCTACAGTCGCCACCGGCCATTCTCATCACCGCCGCCGTCTTTATCATTCTGGCGATCGCCAGTTTCGGCATGGTCGAGGTCCAGCTTCCGGCGGGCCTTCGCGACCGGCTGGCGCGATCGCAGCGTTCGCTCGGCGGATCGTTCGGCTCGACCGCCATTCTCGGTTTCAGCTCCGCGCTGCTGATCGGCCCCTGCGTGACAGCGCCGCTTGCAGGCGCACTTCTCTACATCGCCAAGACCGGAAACCTGCTGCTCGGCGCAGCGGCGCTCTTTGCGCTCGGCATCGGCAAGGGCATTCCGCTTATCCTCATCGGCACCTCCGGCGCGGCATTGCTGCCGCGGGCCGGCGCATGGATGGCGCAGATACGCTGGCTGTTCGGCTTCATCTTCCTTGCCACCGCGATCTGGTATCTCGACCGGCTCATTCCTCCGCCTGTAACGCTCGCGCTTTCCGCAGCGCTGCTCGTTACCATCGGTGTTTTCTTCGGTGCTTTCGACACATTGCCGCAACAGGCCGGCATTGGCCGCCGTCTGATGAAATCGGCCAGCCTTCTTTCCATGCTCTATGGCGCGTTTCTCGCTTTCGGCGCGGCAAGCGGCAGCACCAGCATGCTCCAGCCGCTGCAATTCTCCGGCGGCCCGGTCGCCAGCCGCTCCATGCCAGGCCTGACAAAGGCGAGTTTTGCAACGGTCAGTTCCAATGGCGAACTGCAAGCCGCGGTCGCTGAAGCAGGAAAGCCAAGCCTCGTCTACTTCACCGCGGATTGGTGCGTTTCCTGCCGTGTCATCGAACGCTCCGTTCTGAGCGATCCGCAGGTCGCGGAAAGCCTCAAGGATACAAACCTCATTTCCGTCGATCTTTCGGACATGACGTCAGACAAACAGCAATTGATGAAAGACAGCAATGTCATCGGCCCGCCGACCATACTGTTCTTCGACAGAAAAGGAGCCGAACTCCCCTCCATCCGCATGGTGGGCGAGATTTCAGCCCGTTCACTCATCGATGCGGCAGCGCAAACGCAGCAGACGCTTGCAAAACCGGCAATCGACAATACCGCAGGAGCCCGCCAATGACCCTTACACGCCGACAGCTTGTCGCAATGGCCGGCCTTGCCGCCATTGCTCCCCCCTCACTTGTTTTTGCCAAGACAGACCCGACAAGCCGGGAGATGGTGCTGCACGATCCGGACGCCCCGGTCCTCGGCAATCCGAAAGGCGACGTGACGGTGGTGGAATATTTCGACTACCAGTGCCCCTATTGCAAATCATCCTACGGCATGGTGCGCGACGTGGTCGAACAGGATGGCAAGGTCAGGCTTGTGCTGAAGGACTGGCCGGTCTTCGGCGGCGCATCGGTCATCGCCGCGCAGGCGGTGCTCGCCAGCGCCAGGCTCGGCAAATATGAAAAGACGCTCGACGCCATGTTTCACACGCCGAACAAGCTGCAGCAGGCCGATGTCGAAAAGGCCCTTAAGAAAGCGGGCCTGACCTTCGACGGTGTTGGCAAGGCCGTTGTCGAGCATCAGGCGTGGATTTCCGGCCTGCTGGACCGGAACTGGGTACAGGCCGCCGCCTTCAAATTCGTCGGCACGCCATCATTTGTGGTGGGAACGACAAGCTTTGCCGGCGTCCTCGACCGCAAGGGCCTGAAGGAAGCAATCGCCAAGGCACGGGGATAGGACGAGACGGCGAAGGGCATCGGCACTGCCACGCCCAGCCAGAATGTTGAAGCGATGGTTTCAGTCCGAGCGGACCTGAAACCATCATTGTCCGAACGCTACGCCTGTTCACGCGCTCTTTTGAAAAGGTCGGTAAAGGCTTCCGCGCTCTGTACCGCACCGGGAACGAGGAACTTGCCGATGATGAAAGCAGGCGTTCCCGTCAATTGCAGCGACATCGCCTGTTCATGATTGCGCGCAAGCAGATCATCGATCTCCCCCGCTTTCGATTTCATGTCGCGCTGGAGGCGGGCAAAGTCGATACTCGTCGCACGCACGGTATCGCGCATCTCGTCGGCCTTCACCTTCGGCGTCTTGATCGCCATCAGCGCATCATGGACGATGTGATAACCGTCCTGATATTTCGCCGCCAGCGCCAGTCGCGCTCCCTCAACGGAGTCAGGCGTTATGATCGGCCAGTCCTTGTAGACCATCCTGACATCCCCGTCTGCCGAGACCGCATTGCTCATGGGAACGGCCGTCTTTTTGCACCAGGGGCAATTATAATCGAGAAAGGCGACCATGGTGAGCTTGCCGGCGGGATTGCCGGAGACGGGTGCCGCCGGATCGCGCAGGATCATCTCGAGCTTCAGACCGTTGGGTGAAGCCGCAGCCGGCGATGCGACGGCCGAGACCACCGAAATCGAGCCGAGGAGAAAGGCACGGCGCCCCAGCCCGGCAAGGGCTGAATCATCCGCGCGGTTTCGAACATTATATGCCATGGTGAAGGGTCTTCTTTCGTTTCCGTGTCGATCGTCAGGCGGCGAGTTGCTGGCGCTTCGAGGGGTCGGGAATAACCACGATGGTGCTGCCATCTCTCACATTGTTGAAGAGGTCGATGACATCCTGGTTCAGCAGCCGGATGCAGCCGGAGGAAACCGCCTTGCCGATAGAAAAGGCCTCAGGCGTTCCATGCAGGCGGTAAAGCGTATCCCTGCCGCCCTGATGAATGTAGAGCGCCCGCGCGCCAAGCGGGTTTTTGAGGCCGGGTGGCATTCCGCCATTGGCAATGCTGTAGGGCTGGAGGCTGGGTTGCCGCGCCACCATATCGTCCGGCGGCGTCCATTTCGGCCATGCCCGCTTATAAGCGACCGTCGCCCGGCCGGCCCAGGAGAAGCCATCCCGGCCGACGCCAATCCCGTAACGGGTCGCCTTGCCGCCCGGCAGAATGTGGTAGAGAAACTTGTTCGGCGTATCGACGATCAGCGTGCCGGGCTTTTCATCGGTCGGATAATCGACGACCTGCCGCCAGTAGCGGGGGTCCACCTGCTTGATATTCACTGCCGGGATCGGAAATGTCTCATCGGGAAGCGCCGCATACATGGCCGGTGTGGCCGGCGCAGGCGTCTTGGGCAAGGGTTCGTCGTTCCTCGACAACGTCGCCGGCTTTGGCGGTTCACCGGACGTGGCGCAACCCGCCAGCAGGCCCGCAAGCCCCAGGGCAAGAAGGTTTCTGCGGGTGGTGAAAATCGGGATGTCGTGCATTCTGGGCTGTGTCTCCTATTCGGCGACACATAGCCGGCCCCCACCTTAAGCCAGTCTTAAGGCCATCACCCGCATGGCAATTCGTCTGGATCGGCGTTACTGCGGATCACCGAAAAGATAAATGACCGCCCCCTGGAGCGGTCATTTTCTCTGTGTGTTCGATGCAAATTCACCAGCGGGTCAGGCCCAGCAGCTTTTCGCCGAGTGGGTTGAGCCTGGCGGTTTCGGCATGGCGTTTCTCCCATTCACGCGGATCACCGGGGAAGGCGTCGCGCTGCGGATGATCGAGCTCCTTCCAGAGTCGGATCCGCTCCTGCCGTTCCACCTCATTGTCGAATTCCGCCGGGTGCATGGAGATATATTGCGCCATGCGCACACGGCCATCGGAATGATTGGGACGCACGCCATGGGCAAGCAGCGAATTGAAGATCATCAGGTCGCCCGGTTCCATATCGATATTGACGACAGACAGGCCAGCCATATCCGGATGCATCGGGTCGCGATCTTCCGGCTGCGTCTTCACCCATTCATCGAAATGTTCAAAAAGATAGGGCACGCACTGAAACCCGCCGACATCGCCGTCCTGTTTCTGCAGGCTCAGCACGCCCTGTACGCCGATCGGCAGCGGGCGGATGGACGTGTCCACATCCCAGTGGATGAAACCGTTGGGATTGCCTTTCACCTTTTTCGGCGGATTGAGATTGGCGCGGTCGATGGTGACCCACAGATCCTCCCGGTCCCATATGTCAACGAAGACGTCATAGACCCGCTGCTCCGCACGATTGTCCCAGAGATACTGGTGATTATAGATTTCCAGCATGCCGGTATTGTTCAATTCCTTCATCTTGTGTTCGCGTCTTTGCGGCGCATACCAGGTTGAAGCGTCGGCCGGATCCTTTTCATCGAATTTCCAGAGCAGATCGACAAGGCGTTCCACATTCGCCGCAGGCACCGCCTGACGGACAATGATATATCCCCTCGTCGTCCAGTGCTGCCAGTCCGCTTCCGACAGGACGCGCAGCGGCAAGGTCTTTTTGATATTCTTGAGCTGGGTCGTGGCGGCCGTCGTCGGATGGCTGTCGCGTTTGATTGCTGCGGTGGATTGCATGTCTTTCTCCCATCATCATCTCCCTGACCATCAGGCGATGAAAGGAAAGCTACGGCTTTCCCGGGGGACGTGTTGTCCGCAGATGGACAATAATGATACTATTTCAGCGTATAAATCCCAGAAAGCGCGGAATGAGACCACATCTCGAACATTTGCCGACATCGCCGGATTCGTCCTGGAGCAGGCTCAACCGGCGGCTTGACGACGCCATTCCGTTCGAATGGCACCACCATCCCGAGTTCGAGTTGACGCTGACACTGAATTCCCGCGGGCAGCGGTTCGTGGGTAATCATGTTGCCGATTACGATCACGGCGACCTCGTGCTCATCGGCCCGAACCTGCCGCACACCTGGGCGTCGCGCGACAAACTCGATCCGGCTGAACCACATGTCGCCCTCGTCTTCTGGTTCAGGAAAGAATGGATCGAAGGACTGGCCGGCGGATCGGTGGAACTGGCGCCCGTCAGACGCCTCATCCAACACGCCGCAACCGGGCTGGCGTTCGATCCCGCACTCGGCCGGGCTCTGGCGGATGATTTTGAAGCGATATTTTCCTGTCCGCCGGTCAGGCAACTGACTGGACTTCTGGATATTCTGGCGCGGCTGGCGGCGGAGGACGGTGGCGCGCCTCTTTCAACCGTCGTGCCGCAGCAGGTGGAAGGGGACCGCTCGCGGATTGACCGTGTCCTGATCCACTTGCACCGTCACTACCATGAGCCGTTGCGCATGGAGCAGATTGCCGCAATAGCCGCTCTCAGCGAATCCGGCCTGCACCGCATGTTCAGGAAACATACGCAGGTCAGCATCTCCGATTATCTGATCGGCCTCAGGGTCGGCGAAGCCTGCGCCCGGCTCTCGGGCACCACCCAGCCAATCCGGCATATCGCTGCCGATGTCGGTTACGCCTCGCTGGCCAATTTCAATCGCCAGTTCCTGCGTCTGCGCGGCATGACACCGCGCGACTATCGAGCCTCGTTTCAGGGCGGCGGCAGAAAAACCCGGTAACGCAGCAACGCCACCGGATTGCCCTATGCCGCAGCGCCTGCGCTACTTCGCACTCTGCCCCAGGCGGTATCTGCCGGGTCCAGTAGCGAAATACAAAAGCAGGCCTCCGACGATGGCCAGATTCTTGAAGAACTGCCCCTGCTGGGCAGAACGCGCCTCTTCCGGAAACGACCAGAACGCATGGCTGAGCAAGGTCGCGACGCAGGTGAAAGCCAGCAATATCACACTCGTTTCTCTGGCCCTCACCCCAAATACCAAGGCAGCAGCGCCGAGAATTTCCACCAAAATCACGATGTATACGACAAGGCCCGCAAAAGGCACGCCCTTTGCGGCCAAAGACGCCGCGAAACCTGAAATTTCAAAGAGTTTGCCGATGCCGGCCTGAAGGAAGAGGGCGCTGATGGAAAGGCGCGCCAGAAGGATGATCACGTCATTTATCTTTGCAGTCATGGGAGGTTCCTGGTGAAAATTATTCGATGTTTGCGACGAGTTTTAACACCGCGCCGCACCTCTGAAATTGACGATTAAGAGAGCGGCTGTAACAACGTGAACAACTTGTTGTGCGCATGCCTTCAAAATGAGCCGCGCGAACCGCCGAAGCCTGACTGGCATTGAACGGCTTCCGTCATGATCGAACAAGGGCGGCGCAAGCTGCGCCGCCCTTTTGCCTTTTGCGATCAGCCGCGCTGTGAATCGAGCTGTTCGCTGTTCTTCTCAACCGACTGCGCCTTCATGTAGCTTTCGATCAGAAGCTGGTAGGGAGGGAAGATCTTCGTGTAGACTGCCGCCCATTCCTGGGCGTCGTCACGATGCCATGTCTTTTGCAGTTCCGAGGCAACCGCAGCCGTGTCCATCGGCACCACGCCGGCCTGAACCACCCGTGCAAGGGTGATTTCCTGCGCCATCTTGGAATAGGTGCCGGAAGCATCCACCACCGCAAACACCCGGTAGCCATCCTGAACCGCTGCAATCGCCGGGAAGGCCATGCACACGCTGGTGATGGTGCCGGCAATGATCAGCGTCTTGCGGCCGGTCGCCTTGACGGCGGCCACGAATTCCGGATTGTCCCAGGCATTGATCTCGCCGCGGCGCGCCACATATTGCGCATGCGGTGCGTTTTCATGGATTTCCGGGATCAGCGGACCATTGGGCCCCTGCGGTACCGATGCCGTGGTGATAACGGGCATCTTCGTCAGCGTCGCCATTCTGGCAAGCGCTGTTGCGTGGCTGCGCAGAACAGGCATCGGCATGTCCGCCACCGTCTGGAACAGACCGCTCTGGTGGTCGATCAAAAGCATCACCGCATCATCGGGATCGATGACAGGCCGCTGGCCGTTAAAATTGGCAGGTGTACTCATTGTAAGTCTCCTTGGTTGGTAGGCATGGACTTGTGGGCTGAAATCACTTCCGCCCGGTGAGGCCCGTGGCCCCTTGCAAAGCCACGGGAATGGCTCAGGCAGGAATGCCGCCAAATTTTCCGGCCCGGAAATCCATGAAGGCTTCCTGCAATTCTTCAGGCGTGTTCATGACGAACGGCCCCTGCATGGCAACCGGCTCGCCAAGCGGCGCACCGCTCAGCAAAAGCACCGTTGCGTCGCTGTCGGCGGTGATCTCGAAACTGCCGCCCTCGCGATCAAGCATGACAAACTGAACGTCCCGTGCCGATCGCGTCCCGTTGACCGTGATGGCTCCGCGAAGAACGGCAAGACCGACGCTATGCCCTTCCGGCAGGTCGAATATCGTGCGCCCTCCCTGCGTCAGACGCAAATCCCACACATTGATCGGCGTGAAGGTGCGCGCCGGCCCCTTGTGTCCCGCATAGTCGCCGGCGATGACACGCACGGTTCCCGCATTGTCCGGCAGCGCCACGGCGGGGATATCCCCGTCGAGCACGGTCTGATAGGCGGGCGGTGCGGATTTGTCCCTGGCCGGCAGGTTAACCCAGAGCTGCACCATTTCCAGCGTACCGCCCTGTTTCGTAAAGGCCCGGGAATGGCGTTCCTCATGCAGGATGCCCGCAGCCGCGGTCATCCATTGAACATCGCCCGGGCCGATCAGACCACCGCTGCCGGTCGAGTCGCGATGCTCCACTTCGCCCTGATAGACGATGGTCACCGTTTCGAACCCGCGATGCGGATGAGCGCCGACGCCACGCGGCGTCTTGCCCGGCGCAAACCGTTCCGGCCCGGCATAATCAAGATGCAGGAAGGGACTGATATGTTCGCCCTGGGTCATATGCGAAAGCATGGAGCGGACTGGAAATCCATCCCCTACCCAATGCGGCGATGTGCTGCTGTAAACGCCAAGAACCTGTCTCATCATAGTCTCCTGGATGCCCCTCTTTCTTGTGAAGGGTCGCTGGTGATCGTGTGAGAGCAAAATAGTTCTGGAACAAACTGGCCGGTAGATCGAAGATCAGGATATACTGTCCTGAAAACAGGACAATGAAAGGCCATCATCATGCCCGATTTGAACGATCTGCGCCTCTTCGTCGACGTCGTGGAACAAGGCGGGTTCTCGGCCGCCGCCAGGAAACTGGACGTACCCCGCTCACGGCTGAGCCGCCGCATCGGCCTGCTGGAGGAGGATCTTGGCGTGAGGCTGGTGCAGCGCACGACACGGCAGTTTGCGATTACCGAGATCGGCCAGGAATTTTACCGCCATTGTCTGGCGATGGTGGTGGAGGCGGATGCGGCGCTGGAGGTGATCGATCGCATTCGGGCGGAACCGCAAGGCACGGTGCGGGTCAGTTGCCCCGCATCGGTGATCTATTTTCAGGTCGGAGAAATGATCGCCCGCTTCATGGCCAGATATCCCAAGGTGAAAGTCCATCTGGAAAGCACCAACCGCCGGGTGGATGTCATCCGCGAGGGTTTCGACCTTGCCATCCGGGTGCGGTTTCCCCCGCTCGAGGACAGCGATCTAGTCATCCGCAAGCTGGCGGAAAGTGAACAGCGGCTGGTCGCAAGTCCGAAAATCGTCAAATCAGGCGTCACCGTTCCGGCCGATCTCGTCAACATGACCGGCCTCGCCTGGGGTTCATCCCACAGCAGTTTCGAATGGAACCTGCTTGGTCCCAACGGTGCCTCGGCGGCAATTCCCTATCAGCCGCTGCTGATTACCGATGACATGGTGGCCCTGCGGCTTGCAACGCTCAAAGGCATCGGCGTCTGCCAGTTTCCCACCATGGTCATCAGAGAGGATGTGGCGGCGGGACGGCTGATCGACCTCCTGCCGGACTGGGCGCCGCGAAGCGGCATCATCCATGCCGCCTTCCCTTCGCGCCGCGGTCTCCTGCCGTCCGTGCGCGCACTTCTGGACTTTCTGGCGGATGAATATGCGATCATTTCGGCCGAGGAGAAGACGGCAACCGTCAAAGCAAACCTGAACGAATAATTGCTGCGGCACGCGGCGATTGGTGCTCCCGGTGTTTCCCGGTCCAGTCAATTCAATCCCGCCGGATCGACACCTGCCATCACGGCTTTGCCTGTTTTAATATTCTGACCGCCCGCTCAAGCTCCGCTTCCCTGAGGCTGGCAAATCCAAACCTGAAGGCTTCCGGCGGATGAGCGGGATCAAGCGCGAAGCGAAGCCCGGGAAGAATGCCAAGGCCAAGCCGGCTGGCGTTCAGCGCCCAGCTTTCAGCACTCACCCCCGGGCGCATGCGCAGCCAGATGGCCAGCCCACCGGCAGGCAGCGTGAAATCCACCACGTCGGAAAAATGCTCGGCAAGCAGGGCGGCGGCATGATCCCGGCGCGCATGATAGATACGCCGTGCCTTGCGTGCATGACGCCTGAGCGTGCCGTCGAGAATTAGCTCGCCCAGGGCGTGTTCCAGTGGCAGGTCACCCTGCCGGTCAACCGCTTCGCGCAGATCAGCCATCCGGCGCAGCAGGATCGGCGGTGCAACGGCGTAACCGATGCGGATCCCGGGTGCGATAAGCTTGGAAAGCGATCCGATATAAATAACAGGCGTTTCCGCCTCGGCTCTGGCGGCAAGTGGCAGGACAGGACGCCCATCGAAGCGATATTCATGGTCATAATCATCCTCGATGATCGTCAGACGGTAACGGCGCGCCAGATCAAGCAAACGCAATCGCCGGGAGACGCTAAGGGTGGCAGTGGTAGGATATTGATGGTGCGGCGTGACATAAATGGCTCTGAGCGCTGCTTCCCGTACTGCAAGCTTTTCCAGCGCATCAATATCGATCCCGCCGGCATCCACCGTCACCCCCACAGTCCGGACACCGGCCGCCCGGAATGCGGCCCAGGCGAGCGGATAACCCGGATTTTCAACCGCGATGACTGATCCCGGCTCGACACAGGTTGCGGCGGCGAGGAAAAGCGCCATCTGGCTGCCGCGTGTCACCATGATATCGCCGGCATCTGCCGCTAGCCCTCGCTCGCCCTTGAGATAATCAGACAGGGTCCCTCGCAGATGGGCGCTGCCACGCGGATCGCCATAACCATGATCGGCGCTGAACACGGGCGAATTCAACGCGCGCCGAAATGCCTGCGCCAGCGGTACGGTCGGCGCCAAGCGGGAATCAGGCGCCCCGTCGGAAAGGTTCAGCGCCGGCTGCTTGCCAGATGCAGCACTGGTCTTTTCCGCACCGCCGGGTTCTTGCAGGGGCCGGTGTTGTGCAAAGTCCGGCAGGTCTCTTGCAACGAAGGTGCCTCGCGATGCCTCCGCCACCAGCCATCCCTGCATCAGCAGCTCATGATAGGCTGCATCCACCGTATTCCTGTTCACACCGAGGTTTTTTGAAAGTGCACGGGTACCCGGCAGGGGATCACCGGGTTTCAGCCGCCCGCGTTCGATTTCCGTAATGATCGCCTGTGCTATCGCAAGAAAGACAGGCTCCCCCTCCTTCTGCCGCCATTCGATCACAAGTGTCGCACCCTTGCCCATCCGGCATATCCATTTTCTCAAATCCGGCTCATTACACTAGGCCGGATAAGATTTATTGCATGGCAGATACCGGCGCGACAACCCGCCGCTCCGATGAAGCCGAAAGGAAAATACGATGGTCGAGAAAGTAATATTCTATCATGCCGGATGCCCGGTCTGCGTTGATGCGGAACAGCGCTTTGCAACCTCTCTCGATAAAAGCCAATTCGACGTCGAGATCGTTCATCTGGGAGAGAATAAACTCCGCCTCGCCGAAGCCGAAAAAGCGGGAGTCAAGTCCGTCCCGGCTTTCGTCATTGACGGCGCCGTCTATCACATAAACCACGGCGCCGATCTTGCAGCCCTGCGCTAATGCCGGGAGCAGGATGATGTCGAGGATTGCAACAGCCATTCGCCACGTTCATTTCGAGGATCTGGGTAGTTTCGAAAGCGTGCTTTCCGAAGCCGGCTACGACCTGCGCTATTGCGATCTGGGTGAGATGAATCTTGCAACCTTCAAGCCGGCGGAGCCGGATCTGCTCATCATACTGGGCGGTCCGGTCGGTGTTTACGAGACAGACGCCTATCCCTTTCTTGTTGAAGAACGGGCCTTGATCCGACATCGTCTCTACACCGGCCGGCCGATCCTCGGCATCTGCCTCGGCGCGCAACAGATCGCTGCTACACTCAGCGTCAATGTCGAACCGATGGGCTACAAGGAAATTGGCTTTTCGGAACTGACATTAACCGATGCGGGGCGGCTGGGGCCGATGCGGCATCTTGAGGGCATAGCCACACTGCATTGGCACGGCGATGCCTTTGAAACCCCGAGAGAAGCCGTCAATCTGGCAACAACGCCTCTTTGCGCGACACAGGGTTTCGCAATTGACCGCAATGTGCTGGCGCTTCAGTTTCACCCCGAGGTTGATGCCGGTTCCGGCCTTGAAAAATGGCTCGTCGGCCATGCCGCGGAATTGGCCGGCGCGGGTATCGACCCCGGCAGCATACGTAAGGATGCCTTGCGCCATGGACCCGCACTCCGCGAAGCTGCCCGCAAAATGTTTACCGAATGGTTGAAGGAACTCGACTTTGAATGCGAGACCGAACATTCAAACACGCGCGGACTGGCTGAGGCATGAGCAACACCTCCGAACCCACGGGCACGCTTGCCGCAAATCTCTCCAGCGTCACGGCCCGGATCGCCAGCGCCGCCGCGCGCGCTGGCCGACCGACCGACGCAGTCCGCTTCGTGCTGGTCACGAAAACAATCGAGGCCGAACGCGTCCGTGAAGCCATACGCCTCGGAGCGGGCGATCTCGGTGAAAACAAGGTGCAGGAAGGGCGCAGCAAGGCTGAAGCCCTTTCCGGCGAACCGGCGCAATGGTCGATGATCGGCCATCTTCAGTCCAACAAGGTCAAGGACGTCCTGCGTTTCGCCTCCGAAGTGCAATCGCTCGATCGCCTCTCACTGGCGACAGCGCTTGAAAAGCGGCTGCAGTTTCTGGGACGTGGTCTGGATGTGCTGGTGCAGGTCAACACGTCAGGCGAAGCCAGCAAATTTGGTCTCGCGCCCGATGCCGTGGCACCCTTTCTCAAGGAATTGACGGCATTCGACGCAATACGCCTGCGGGGTTTCATGACCCTTGCAACCTTCACACCTGAGGAAACGGAGGTCCGCCGCTGCTTCCGCCTCCTGCGCAACATCCGCGACCGTGCGCGTTCCGATGCACCGCAGGGGGCAGCTTTAAGCGACCTCTCAATGGGCATGTCGGGCGATTTTGAATGGGCGATCGAAGAGGGGGCGACCATTGTCCGTGTCGGCCAGGCAGTCTTCGGCGCGCGCGCCCTGCCGGCGTCGTATTACTGGCCGGGTGCGGCGGGAGCCACTTAAGAGGCCTTCATCGCGCTGCGCCATATGTCCAGTCGTTTGAACACCAGAATGGCTCCGGGTTTTGAGTGACATGGCGCATCCGCCAATTTGTTTTTCAAAGGCTCCGCGATCCAGACGAGTTTTCTCTGTCGCCGACCGTGAGCGACAGATCAGCCCACCGCCCCAGATCAGTCGGTGTCGCCCCGGCAGCATTCAAATGTCGAGATCGACCCAGAGCGCGGCATGATCGGACGCGGCGTCCTCCTGACGCTTCACCTCGTCATAGCTTTCCCACTTCTTCGGCCGAACACCCGGCCACATGCCCTTGCGGAACACGCCGCCGTCCTTGACCTTTGCAAAAAGGGCTGGAGACAGCAGGATATAGTCGATCTTGTTGGAGGCCGTGCACCCGCCATAGGTGCCGGGGTAACCGCTATCATCAAAAGCCTCATGCTTGAAGATGTCTTTTAACGAGGTGCCGCCAAGAAGTGGCTCCAGCGGATCACTGCCGGGGGTATCGTTAAAGTCACCGATAACAGCGACATATTCGACGCCCCGTTCGATCAGTTTCTCGTAGATTTCGGCGATACGCTTTGCCTGTGCCTTTCGCTTGGCATCCGACTTAGCCTTTCCGCCATAACCCTTGCTCTTGAGGTGATTGACCATGACGATAAGCTTAGCGCCGGCGGGCGTGGTGATTTCATATTCCGGGCAATCGCGCGAAAAGATCGCCTCACCGTTCGGTGTGCAATCATCGACATGGCTGTGCATGGCGCCGATGGGATAACCCTTGCGGGTCATCATGCCGACATCGATCCCGCGCTCGTCATTGCCGTCGATCACCATCACATGCCGAAACGGTGTGCCGCCGATCGCCGGCAGAATCTCGCGGTTGAAGGCGGAAAGCACCGGGCGGCTCTCGACTTCGACGATACCGAGCACGTCAGCCTCGAGATCAACCATCACCCGCGCGGTGTTGCGCATGGCGTGCTCGTTGACTGGCTCGTCGCGCAGTTCCAGCGACCCGACCCAGTCGGCCCGGCCTTCGGCAACGACCACGACACCGCCCGCAGTCGGCCGCTTGAGCAAACCGCCACGGTTTCGGCGAAGGATGACGAAAGGCCCCGTGTCGGACTGCTCCATCCCTAACGCGACGACGAGCCGGGCGATCTCGACCTTATCTTCGTCACTATATTCGATCTGGCCAAGCAACTGGTTCAGCGCCGCGAAATGCTCCAGAACGGGCTTTCCCTCTTCCCAGCTCCCAAGGTTCATCGCTTTGGCGCGATCAAAGAGATTTTCAACGTTGTAGACAGCAAGACGCATCTGATCCTCCCCAGGTTGCAGGGATGATGCCCGTTTTACATTTCAAAGACACGACAGTTCGGTCTGGCAGAGGAAATTTACGACGGGCACGCCGATGGACAAGATCGTCCTCACGAAAGCTTACGCGTTGCGCCACGTCCGCGCATTGTCCACGGCACGTGCGAAGCGATCATGATCTGCGGCATCAACCGATCCATCGGGCATGAATATCTCTGTATCGTTTCGCATGGCGGCGACATCGATACCGCACAGCTCCGCCAGACCGAGCGCCGTCAACTCCCGCATGGCCGGCACGCAGATGGTCCGGCCGCTGGCGGCCGCCAGAAAACGGGCGAAATAGCGACTATTCGACAGGCCACCGTCGATCGAGATCGTGTCACCGATGGGGGTTGCAGCCGGCATCGCATCGATCAATCGAACCGTCAGCATCGCAATACCTTCCAGCAACGCACGCACCATGTCGCGCCGCTCGGTGGCGTGTTCCATACCGATGAACAACGGCACGGCCTGTCTGTCCCAATAGGGTGCCGCAAGGCCCGAAAATGCGGGCACGCACACAAGGCCGCGCCGAACGGCCGATGGTCCCTCGAAACCGTCGAGTTCGGCATTATCCGCATATAGGCCGACCTTTCGCGCCCATTCGAGCGCGGCACCGGCATCGTATACCCCTCCCTCGATAGCGAAAACGGCCGGCGCGCCTTGCCTGTGCCAGCCAATAGTCGGCAAAAGCTCCCCCGTCAGCGGGCGCTCGTTACCAGCAACAGCCAACAGGAAAGCTCCCGTGCCAAAGGTTATCTTGCAATCACCGGGTTTGCGGCAACCATGCCCGTAAAGCGCCGCCTGCTGATCAACGATGGAAACGCGGACGGGCGTTGCCTCGATTGCGCCGAAACCGCCATCGACAGGGCCGATAACGGGCAGGCAATCCAGCGGCACACCGTGAAGCATGCAGAGTTCCGGGCTCCAGCCTCCGGTTGCCAGATCAAGCAGCCCGGTGCGCGAAGCCGTTGCAAGATCGGTGCGGAAACAGCCGGCCAGCCGATCCAGAAAAAACGCATCGGTGGTGCCCAGCCGCAACCGCCCGGCCGCCCTTGCCTGCGCCACGGCTGGATTATGCTCGACCAGCCAGGACAGTTTGCTTGCCGAAAAATAGGGATCAAGCGGCAAGCCGCAAATCTCTTTCGAACGATCCGCTGCCGATGGCGGCAGAGCGGCAAGAGCATCGGCGGTGCGGGCATCCTGCCAGACGATGACCGGCGACAGCGCCTCACCGCTTTCGGCGTCCCACGCCAGGCAACTCTCGCCCTGATTGGCTATGGCAATGGCATCCACCGGCCCGGCAGCGGCAAGCACCGCGCGGATATTGCGCAACAGTTCTTCGGGGTCATGCTCCACATGGCCGGGCGCCGGATAGAACTGCGCATGACGCAGGCTGGAGACGACCTGCGCCATGCCGTCGCCGACCACAAGGCATCGCGTCGATGTCGTTCCCTGATCGATCGCCGCAATGCGCATCAATTTGTCTCCCGAAAGTCAAAGGCAATCTGGCTTGCTTCAAACGCAGCGCGGGGAATGGGCACGAGCACACGGCGCTCCGGCAGCCACGGGCCGCTCTTGCTCCACACTTCCGTTCCATCAAGATGAAGCGAAAGCCGACCTTGAACACGTTTGGTAAAACGTAGCTGAAAGTCGCGAAAAGCGGGACGGTCAAGCCCTCCCCTGCGCACCATGGTGGGTACCACGAGTTTGAGCGGGTCAGCGAAAGTGACGGGTATCGCCCGGTCGTTGCAGGGTTCGCGGGCAAGATCGGCGGCAACGGCAGCGCCCACGCGGCGGCCTTCACGAAACGACCAGCCGCCCGTTTCCACGGCCCGCAACAGGTTTCCGCTGGCAAAAAAGACAGGGTTAGCCATCCGGCCGTCCTGATCGATCATCGGACCGGCGCTGCCTGCCGCCACATCGACTGCGGATGCATTCAAAAGCGCCGCCTCCGGCGTGAACCGGCCGGTCATAAGAATACCATCGCACTTGACAGTCAGGAGACGGCCATCCGCCAGTCGGATGTCAGCCTCCTCGACACGGCCGCGCCCGCGAATGTCCATAAGCACGGCACCACAATGAAACGGCACCCCGACCAGTCGCGGAAACCATTGAAAAGGCAACCGTGCCAGCGGTTCCGGCTCAGGCTCGATCATCGCCACAGGCCGCGCGCGATGCGTCAGACAGGTGAGAAGCGCAGAGAATGAAACCAGTTCAGAGCCAATGACAAGCGGCCGACGAAAGGGCATGATGCCATGAAAGGCAACATAGGATTGCAGCGCGCCGGTGGTGATCACACCCACCGGCCGGTCGCCGGGCAGAAGCAGCACCGAGCGTGGTTTTTCCCGTGCGCCGGTGGCCAGCACGATGCGCCGGGCCTTCATGCTCTCGACACCGCGCGCCGATGTGACCAGCAATGCGCCATCCTGTCCGAGTTCGACCACGGAATGACCGGTGCGGATATCGACACCGGCATCCTGCACTTCCTTCTCTAGGCGTTGCGCATAGGCCGGGCCGAAATAGACGCGCCCGAATTCGCGCATACCGAAAGGCGAGTGCGAGCAATGCCGGGGCGCGCCGCCAAGCGTCGGCTCGCGCTCGAGGAGCATCACATGCGCGATGCCACGTGCTTTCAGCTCCAGAGCTGCCGCCACGCCCGCCGGGCCGCCGCCCACCACAATGACATCGGCATAGGAAGCCTCTTCACGCTCTTGCTGAAAAGGCTTCACGGTGCTCATGGCTCGTCTCCCGCGCTGACCGCAAGCGGTACGGCCAGACGTTCGCCCGTCATCGCGGCGAGCCGGGCATTGCAATAAAACCCCTGACAGCGCCCCATGCCGGCACGGGTGCGCCGGCGCAGCCCGCCAAAATCGCCCGGTGGCACCGGACTGGAAAATGTCGCATCGATCTCACGCCGGGTGACGAGTTCGCAATGGCAGACGATTTCACCGTGATCGGCACGCTGCCAGTCCCGCTCGCAGGTTTCGGTCAGGTTGGGCATCGTCACGTCAGGCACGGAGAGAGGCAGTTCAAAGCGGGTGCCGAAACCTGCGTGAAGCGTCAACGCATGCTGTGCCAGCCCGAGCGCAGCGCTGAGGCCGGTGGAACGCACGCCGCCGAGCGTGATCGCCCGCCGGTCCGGCCGCGCGGAAATCCGGTAATGCTTCTTGTCAGATGCCGGGCGCAAGCCGGCATAGACGGCGGTCACGGAAATGGGAGCGAGTGCCGGAACGATCTCCGCGCCGCGCTTCAGCAGCGCTTCCAGCGTCGCCGTCTCCACGGTCGCCCGCTCGCGGTCATCCTGCTCTTCCGCCGTTGGGCCGATCAGAACATTGCCGAAGGCGGTGGGACAGACCACGATGCCCTTGGTGATTTCGGTGGGAACAGGCAGGACGATGCGCGGCACATGCCGGCGGGCAGCCTTATCGAGAACGACGAATTGTCCCTTGCGCGGCATGATGGTGAATTCGGGCGAAAGCCCCAGCCGCACATCAACGATATCACCAAACAACCCGGCGGCGTTGACAACGCTTGCGGCAAGGATTGGACCCGCCGTCGTCTCGATCCGCCACGCGCCATCGAACGAACCGGACAGGACTTCGGCATTGCGCACCAGCTGCGCCCCCAACCCCACTGCCTGCGTGAGATAGCCCAGCGGCGCGGACCACGGATCGATGATGTGTTCGCCCGAAACTTCGAGCGCGGCGGTGAGATGGCCGGACAGGCCGGGCATGGTTTCGCGGGCCTGCCGGGCCGTTAGAAGGTCGAGTTCGGCAATGCCGTTGCGCCGCCCCTGCTCGGCAATCGCCGCCAGTCTCTCCGCCTCATCCGGATTCCAGGCGCAGACAAGTGCACCGGTCTCGACGAGGCTGAGGCCCATCTGCCCATGGATGGACAGATATTCCGCCCGACCCGCCTTTACCAGTTCCAGTTCCAGACTGCCTCCCGGCGCATCGAAGCCGGTATGAAGAATGGCGCTGTTGGCCTTCGAAGCCCCGGAGAGAATATCAGCGCCCTTCTCGATGACGACCACTTTCGCACCGGCCAGAGCGAAACGACGGGCGACCGCGCAGCCGACAACCCCGGCACCGATGACGGCAACGTCGAATTCCGTGGAGAGGCTCTGGACCATTGGTTTCCCCTTCGTAGTTCAAAACGAAATCAACAGACGTGACGGATCGCGCCGATGCAGGAGGCGTTCATCAACGGGAATGAAATTAGTGCTGGTTCCGGCCAGACAAAGCCGGCGCCGACCCTTTGAATTTAATCGGCCTCACGAGGAATATTTCTCGATAGGCCTCCCGCCCTTATTTGACAAAAGTCTTCGTCAGGCCCGCCGTTCGATCGACGATCAGGACGACGGCAAGCGTCAGCACGATCAGAAGAACGGAAATGGCCGCAACAAGCGGATCAGCCTGGGTTTCGACATGCTGATACATGGCGACAGGGAGCGTTGTGATACGCGGACCGGTGAGGAACAGCGAAATCACGGCCTCATCGAACGAGACGAGAAAGGAAAGCGCCGCCGTCGCGACAACGCCCGGCGCGATCATCGGCATGGTGATACGGCTAAAGACGGTGAACGGCGAAGCCCCGAGCGTCGAGGCGGCCTCTTCGAATATCAGCGGCAGGCCGGCGAGCGACGTGGTGAGCACACGCAGGGCGTAGGGCAGCACGATGATGAGATGCGCGATCACCAGGCCGGTGAACGTGCCGAGCAGACCTGCACCGGCAAACACGATCAGGATCGCGAGGCCGAGAACGATGGTCGGCAGAAGCAGGGGCGCTGTGAAGAAGGCAAGCAATGCATCTGCGCCGATCACCCGCATGCGGACGATGGCGTAGGAGGCCGGCAGCGCAATCAGCATCGACAGCACCGTGACGATGACGGCGAGGAGCGTACTGGTGCCCAGCGCGCCAATCATCTTGGAATTGTGCATGAGCTCGATATACCAGCGCAGGCTCCAGCCGGAAGGCGGAAAGGTCATGTAGCTGTCGGCCGAAAAGGAGATCGGCACGACGAGCACCACGGGCGCAAGCAGAAAGAGGAACATGACAAAGGCGATAATTTTCAGCGCCAGCGGAACGGGACGTTCTTCCATCTTCGATCTCCTTTACAGAACAGCCCGCAGAAGCCGGGAATAGAGCACCAGGGCAGCCCCGAAAATCACGAGGATGATCATCGAAAGCGTTGCGGCGAGGGGCCAGTTGAGCGTCACAATGGCCTGATCGTAGATTTCCGTCGCCAGAAGGAAGACGCGGCCGCCGCCGAGCAGCTTGGGGGTGATGAACGAGCTGACGGCCAGAACGAAGGAGAGCAGACAACCGAGCGCAACGCCGGGCATGGTGAGCGGCACGATAATCCGCCAGAAGACTTTCCAGGGCGATGCGCCGAGCGTTTCGGCAGCCTCCTCGACCCGTGGATCAAGCCTGCCGAAACCGGCAAGCAATGCGAGGATCATATAGGGCATCAGGATTTCGGTGAGGCCGATGACCACGCCGATCTTGTTGAACAACAGACGCACGCCGCTTTCAGCGCCCAGTGCGAAGAGGATGTTGTTGATGAGGCCGTCATCCGCAAGGATCGCGATCCAGCCATAGGTGCGCACCACCGCCGAGGTGAGCAGCGGCGAAATGACGAGTACGAGCAGCAGCGTCTTCCAGCGGCCCTGCGCCCTGTGAAGATAAAGAGCGATTGGGTAGGAGGCGACCAGCGTCAGAACCGTGATCATAAGGCTGGTCAGGATGCTCTGTCCGATCAGTTCGATATAAAAACCGTCTGTCAGGGTGGACGACCAGTTTTCAAGCGTGTGGGCTTCCCCGAGACCGCCGCCGCCGAGGCTTTCGCGGAAGGAAAGCAAAAGCAGGTTGAAGACGGGCATCACGAAAGCCAGACCATTGACCGCGATGATCGGTCCGAGCAGGAGCGTTGCCAGAAATACGATGGAGGAGGTGCGGCTGCCGGGAGCCGTGATCATGACCGACGCTGTCATTGGTTTGCTCCGAAAACCAGCGTGTCCTCCACGCGCCAGACGAGGCTGACTGCGCTACCTGCCACTACCGGTGTTTCGCCACCGGACGTCGCACGCTCCACGGACATAATCTGCCCGCCGGCGGCGATCTCGTAGTGGAGAATGTCGCCCGCATAATAGACATCGCGCACTTCGCCGGCGATGCGGTTGACCGGCGCTCCATTGAAATCAGGCACAGCGTCGCCGGCAATCGTCATGGCCATGCGATGTGGCCGTACCATCAGGTCGATCTTGCCGGCGTGTGAGCCGGGTGCACGCAAAACCGCATCGCCGACCGTGATGCGATCGCCGGCCGCGTTGCCGACCAGCCTGTTGGTGCGGCCAACGAAGGAAGCAACGAAAGCCGTCGCCGGGCGCTCATAGAGATCGTGCGGCGTACCGAGCTGTTCCAGGCGCCCGCCGTTGAGGACGGCGACCTTGTCGCACATGCTGAGCGCCTCGACCTGATCATGCGTGACGAAGATGGAGGTGATGCCGAGCTGTTTCTGGATACGGCGGATTTCGGCGCGCATCTCGTCGCGCAACTTGGCGTCAAGATTGGAGAGCGGCTCATCGAACAAGAGGATGGAAGGCTGGATGACGAGGGCGCGCGCCAGTGCGACCCGCTGCTGCTGGCCGCCGGAAAGCTGGGCGGGACGGCGGTCCTCGCGCCCTTCCAGATGCACCATGGCAATGGCTTCACGCGCACGGCGTTCGGCCTCGGCAGCCGGCACCTTGCGCATTTCAAGACCGAACATGACGTTCTTCAAAACCGTCATGTGAGGGAAAAGCGCATAGCTCTGGAAAACGAGGCCGATGTCGCGCTTGTAAGGCGCAAGCTGCGTCACATCCTTGCCGCCAATCAAGATCGAACCTGACGAGACGGGAGAGAGGCCCGCAATCATGCGCAGCGATGTCGACTTGCCGCAACCCGAAGGACCGAGGAAGGCAACCAGTTCGCCCTTGGGAATCTCGAGGTTGAGATCATCTACGGCGACCATGGTCTCGTAGCGCTTGGTTAGTGAACGAATCGAGAGGAATCCGGGCTGCATGATGTCTGAAGTTCCCATTCTGGCTTTTTGCCTTTCTCCAGGACATGTCCGGCCGGTTAGGCGCGGAAGTGGCCTGTCCCTTGATCTATACAGTCGCAGCAGAACTTCGCTGCGCTGTTTCACGGCGTTTCCCGTATCGCAGACATGCCAGGCCAAAGGGAATGCATGTCCGTCTTACCCCCTCCGCCGACCCCAGTGTCGACAGAGGGAATGTGTTGTTTTCTTACTTCCGCAGCCGCATGAGTGATGCGGAAGATCTGCCATTCTGCACGAGCCTTAGCGGCTGAGCGGGATGACCTTGCGACGCCAGTCCTGCGTGATCTGATCGCGGACCTTTGAAAGGCCGATCCAGTCAACCGGAATAACCTTGTCCATCGCCTTGATGACCGTGCGCTCGCTGACATCGTCGGCGACGGTGGCCTTGGTGTTGGTCGGCGCATAATACATGGCGGCGGTAAAGGCGGCCTGTGCTTCAGGGCTCAACGCATAATCGACGAATTTACGTCCCGCCTCGGACGATGGGCCGCCCTTGACGAGATTGAGCGTATTGATCTGGAGGATCGTGCCTTCCTTGGGAAGCGCAACCTTCATCTTGCCCTTGGAGCCATCGGCATTCACCTGGCTGCGGGCATTCCAGCCCACGCCCAGGGAAACCTGGCCGTTGACGACATTCGGATAGACTTCCGGCTTCGGCTCCCAGGTCTGAATGTTTGGCGCAACTTCAGCCATCGCATTGATGCCGGCGTCGATATTCTTGATGAAGTCAGTGCCGCCATTCATGTGGTCCATGATGATCGTCGTGCCGATACCGACAATATCCGGAGCGCTCAACATGGCGACTTTCCCCTTGAGGGCACTGTCCTTCAGAGCGTTCCAGCTGTCCGGAGCAGTCTTAATCGCATCGGTATTATAGATGAGCACAAGATTGTCGAACGTCACCCCGACGCCTGCCACGCCTTCGAAACGAGCGTTGGGATAGAGGTCGGCGACGTTTTTGGTTACGCTTTCATCGATCTTGTCGAACAGACCTTCATCCGTACCGGTTTTGGCAACGGAGACGTCCATCAGCGCGACATCGGCCTGCGGCGCAGCCTTCTGGGCGCGCAGCGAACCAAGCATGGCGGCAGAACCCTGCTGCGGGAAATATTCAACCTTGATATCCGGGTTGGCGGCCATGAAAGGCTCGATGACGGCCTTGGTGTAACGCTCCTGGAAAAGGCCGCTATAGCCGAGGAACGTCACGGTCTGCTGGGCGTGCGCCGGCAGAGCCGCCGCGCCAAGCATGAGAATCCCGCTCAGAAGTATAGATTTCTTCATTGTCCTGTTCTCCTCTATTATTATTATTGGGAGTGGCGGACTGGTCCGCCACCCGTAAGGCGGTGTCAGGCGCTCAGCTTGGCCTGAACGAGCTTGTTGGCGCCGGAAATATCCGGCAACTTCTCGCCGTTGCGCAGACGCTCCAGAAGCACGAGTTCGGCTTCCTGCATGCCGATGGCGCGCTCGGCCATGGCGCGGGCCTGGCTCGGATGAAGGGCGACAACACCGCTTTCATCGCACAGGATCGCATCGCCCGGATTGATCATCTGGCCACCGACGCTGATCGGAACATTGATCGCGCCTTCAAGGCCAAGGATCTTGGTGGTGATCGGCGATGGGCCGCGGCACCACATGGGCATATCGACCTTGACGAACTCCGAAAAGTCGGTCGCCGGTCCATCGACCACGCCAGCCTTGACGCCGGCCATTTTCATCGTGTTGGTGATGACGCCGCCCCAGCAGGCGTGGCGGGTATCACCGCAGCGATCAATGAGCACGATATCGCCCGGACGCACAATCTGCGTCAGGTAGTGAAGCATGGTCGAATCGGCGTTCGGGATGCGCAGCGTGACGGCGGTACCGGCCACCCGCTTGCCCGGAAGAACCGCGCGGATTTCCGGATCGACGAAGCCGGAATGAAGCACATGGCCGATCGTTGCGACTTCGACCTTTTCAAGAAGATCGACGATATCGGCGTCGATCTGCTCCGGCATGGGATTGACGATAAACATAAGTCTTTCTCCGATCAGAGCACGTGGTGGTTTGCCACCGGCACGTTGGCACGCACCTTGGCCGAATAGTCGAAGTCGAGGGCAGCACCTGCGGTCCCGACGGTGTCGGAGCACTGGGCGATGATGTGGCCCCAGGGATCGATGACCATGGAATGCCCCCAGCACGCCTTTTTGCCGCCCGCATGGGTGCCGATCTGGCCTACAGCCAGAAAATAGGTCTGGGTTTCGACGGCGCGGGCGCGGGCCAGCACTTCCCAATGGTCCTTGCCTGTCATCAGGGTGAAGGCGGCTGGCAGAACGATCACGTCCGCCCCCCTGTCCCGCAGGGCGCGGAACAGTTCCGGGAAGCGGATATCGTAGCAGATGCCGCAACCGACCGTCTTGTCGCCGACCTTATAGGTCACGACGTCTTCGCCGCGGGCGACGGAGTCGGACTCACGGTAGCTGATGCCGTTCGGCGTATCGACGTCGAACAGGTGCATCTTGCGGTAACGGGCGATCTGCTTGCCATCCGGACCAAAAACGAGCGTCGAATTGTAGAAACGGTTGCCTTCCTTCTCGACGATGGAACCGGCATGCAGCGTAATCGCGTGCTTTTTGGCGAGCCCCGAAAGCAGCGTATAAATCTCGCCATCGGGAAATTCTTCCCCGCTTTCATGCATCTCCTGAGGATTATCTCCAAGAAATGCAAAGTATTCTGGAAGAACAACAAGGTCCGGATTATCCGCCTTGACTGCTTTTTCGATAAGATTGGCAGCAACCTTAAGATTTTCTGCCTTGTCGTTCTGGGTATTCATTTGAACAAGTGAGACTTTCACGTTGCTCTCCTCTCATGTTGCGAGGAGAATTAAGAACGGGAACGGTTTTCATGACAAACGGAAAAACTCTATCGGAACCCATAAGGTAAGCTTATAGATTAATCATTTCGTGTTGCAGCGCAAAATTTAGGCGGCAACAGTCATCCATTGTGTGGTGGTTTCACTGACGATTTCCGTCGCCATATCGGCAATGGCCCGGGCGAGCGCGTTGTCGCCACGTTCCTGATAAACAGTGTGGAATGTCAGGGGCGGTACAGACGGCGCAATATCGAGGATACGCGCTTCCCCGGACTTGATGATGCCGTCCACCAGCACGCGCGGCAAAGCGCCCACACCGACGGCCGCTGCCACGAGGCGGGTCATGATTGACAGGGAATTGGAATTATAAATACGGCTGTCGGACAGTCCGTGGGCATCGAGCAGCGCACGCAATGCCTGGTGTGGCTGAGAGCCGGTCGAGAAGGTAAGTAGCGGAAAATGTGCGATATCTTCAAGCGTGACACCTGTTTCCGGCAATGGCAGATCAACCGCACCAACCCAACAGGACTCGAACGTACACAGCGGCGAATTATAGATGTTCGCAGCCATAACCGGTCCCATGATGAAACCGACATCCACTTCGCCGTTTTGAATGCGCTGGGATAATTTCAGACTGGTATCGATGGTCAGATCCAGGCTGACACCGGGATATTGTTCGTTCATTCGACGAATAAGAAGCGGCAACCAGGCGTAGACAATGGTATCCGCAGCGCCGATACGCACGGTACCTCTCAGCGCCTCGCGGCTGCTCACGATCTGCCGGAATTCCCCGGTCAGGTTGACGATCTTTTCGGCATGCTGCAGCGCCAGACGACCGGCCGGCGTCAGGTTGACGCAGCGCACATCGCGGGTGAACAACACGACACCAAGCTCTCTTTCCAGAGCGGCAATCCGGTTGGACACCGACGCCTGGGTCGTGTGCAAACGTTCCGCCGCCGCCGAAAAGCTGTTCAACCGTGCAGCCCAGAGGAAGGTTTCGAGAAATCGCGTATTCATGAGGTAAAATCTTCTCGCATGGCTCCGCGATCCAGCTTTGCATTGCCGGTTCGTCTTGCCCTTGGCCCCTGTGGTTCAAGTGCCAGTATGTCCGATGCACAGGCCCATAAGCAAGGGATCAGCGCTGAGTCACTTGGCACGGTGCGCGGCACGCTCATCGAATTGCCCCGAGCAGCTTCATGGCTGAAGCTTTAACAGGCACGACAATTCCACCGGAACAGACGTGGATTAAATAGCTTCCTGCAGTGTTCTCTTGGGTACGACTACGCACGTACAAAGGAGCTTGCACCGTGAAATCTCCCTATTCCGCCATCTTCGTGATTGTGGCACTGGCCTGCACGCCCGTGTCTGCCAATCCGTTCTCATCCGCCGCCGGACATTATCGAATCGATTCTACATCTCACATCGGCTTTTCAATTGACCAGATTGCCGGCCCGGGGATCAAAGGCACAATTCCCGACATATCCGGCCGCTTCGACATCGACCCGGACCAGCCGTCCAAATCCTTCGTGGAAATCAAACTGAACCCTTCCAGCGTCCAGACGGGACAGGAACGCGTGGAAAATTTCCTGAGATCCAGTGCGGTTTTTAATATCGCCGCTTACCCGCAAATCATGTTTCGCTCCAGCCGCGTTACTCAGGACGGGCCACGCAGCGCAGTGGTCGAAGGTGTCCTGACGGCCAGAGGCGTATCCAGGCCCGAAACGTTTCACGCAACATTCGTTGAGCAGCAAAAGGGATCCGTCACCTTCCACGTCACCGGAAATGTCCCCCGCATGCCCTATGGCATGGGTGTCGGCGTGCCGCTCTATTCGAATACAGTTGCGTTCGACATAGACTTGAAGGGCGTCAGATAGAAACAAAAAAGGCCAAAAAAGCCAGTGGCGTGGGATTAAGTGCAGCTGGCTGGTGTTCTGTATAATGTTGGACATGTTGTCCGATCCGTTACCTCCCAAGGGACTAACTTATGCGTGTGCATCTCGTCGATGGATCGTCGTCCGGCTATGATGGTTGTGCAGGGAAATGGCCGTTGCTCGCCGCCTCGAAAACCGACATGGCGGATGGTGACGACAAACCGGTCACCCGCAAGAATGGGACGGTGCACTCGTCACATGACGAAAAGCCGCCGTATCGCTTACGGATAGACAAGAGGTCCGCCGACGCCACAGACGATGGCGTCGGCAATATCTGGCACCTTACCAAGGAATAGCACCCATGCCGGATTTTCTGGACGAGATTACAGGTTGCATACCAGCGCTTCGACGTTACGCGAATGCGCTCACGCACGACCGTGACACAGCTGACGATCTCGTCCAGGACTGCCTCGAAAGGGCCATCCGTAAAAAGGCATTGTGGCGACCGCAGGGTCCGTTGCGTCCCTGGTTGTACCGGGTGCTGCTCAACGTCTACCGCAACAATCTGCGCGGTCGAAATCGGCGGCCGTCGCAAATCCCGATTGACGATGTTGCGGAACAGCTGTTCGTGCCGGCGGCGCAGACAGGCCGGATAGCGCTTGCTGAAATGGCCCGCGCTATTGAAAAACTCTCCGGCGAACAGCGGGAGGCGCTCCTCCTCGTCGTCGTCGAAGGTCTAAGTTATGCGGAAGCGGCAAAGGTTCTTGAAATTCCGCTGGGCACTCTGATGTCCCGTCTGGGGCGAGCCCGAACAGCCCTCGCCCGAATGACCCAGGAAGACCAGCCAAACCTCAAGGTGATAAAATGACTGGCAGCCAGCCGCAGATAACCGAAGCCGATCTGATCTCTTATGTCGACGGGCAGCTCGACGACCAGCGGCGGGACGCCGTTCGTACCCATCTCGCCGCCAATCTCGCTGACGCACGCAAGGTTGAGCTATGGCAGCAGCAAAATGCCACGTTGGCGGCTCTCTATCCTCCTCTTGATGTAGACGTTTTACCTGAGCGCCTCGATGTTTATCGTATGGAGCGGCGATTGCGATCCGAGCGCGCCGATTGGCGCAACATGGCGGCGGCATCCATCCTTGTTCTGGCTGTTGGGCTGACAGGCGGCTGGTTCGGGCGTGGGCTTCTCTCGCAGGTCGCGGAACCTGCCCATTCCATCGTGACGGATGCGACGCAGGCACATAAATTGTTCGCTGGCGATGTTCTCCATCCGGTGGAGGTTCGCGCCGACGCAGAGGACGCCGCCAATCTGCCAAAATGGCTGTCGAAACGGCTGGATCGCAAACTGAATATCCCGGACCTCACCCGCCATGGTCTGTCCCTTGTCGGTGGACGGGTACTTCCCAGCTCACAGGGCGCCGCAGCCCAGCTTATGTACGAAGACAAAAGTGGACAACGCGTCACTCTTTATATCGTGGCTGCGGCTGAAGCGAGCGACACCGCCATGCGTCGCTCCAATGTCGGCTCGCTGGAAACCGTATCCTGGGACGACGAAACGATCCGCTGCGCCCTGGTTGGCAACCTGCCATCCGACCGCATGGACGCCATTGCCAAAGACACCTATCAACAGCTGAGTTAGCCAATGACCCATTTCGAGGATCATCGTGATAGCGCACCGACGGATAAACGACTATGGCGTAATTCGCCTAGATCCTTCGGGCTGGTGGCGATCACCTTCCATTGGACGATCGCGGTCCTATTCCTCGCCCAGCTTGCGCTGGGATATCTGATGAGCCGCGACAACATCGACCCGGTGCTTCAGTTCGACCTTTTTCAGTATCACAAGTCGATTGGATTTCTGGTGCTCGCCCTGGCCGTACCGCGTTTCATTTGGTCAGTTTTCAGCAGAAAGCCATGGCCACTTGATGGCGAAGGTCCGGTTTCCCGGTTGGGCGCCCGGGCAGCTCACACTGCATTGATGTTCCTCACCTTGGCCGTTCCCATTGCCGGCTGGGCAGTAGCGTCGACGTCTCCCCTGCAAATCCCCAGCTATGTATTCGATCTCATCGTTGTGCCGGGGTTGCCCTTGGCAATCTCCGACCAATCCGAGGCCTTCTGGACTGACGTTCACGCGACTCTGGCGTATCTCGCAGCAGGGGTTGTGCTTCTTCATGTGGCAGCGGCGCTGTGGCACCATTTCATCCGAAAAGATCCGACCCTTCGGCGTATGATCCCCTATCCTGCAGGCTCGGATACAGAGAACAGAGCCGCATGATTTCTACACCAACGCAAAAAGCCCCACGAAGGGGTTTCTTTCATAGGACTTGAATGATTTGGTTGCGGGGGCTCGCAACTACCGATACCGACATTCGCTGGAAATTGCGATTTAGCAGCGCTTAAAAGACAGACGATCGCGCCTTCCAATATATGACTGTTGATTCCGTCCCACTTGACTCATGGTTACGATTACCCCTGACCCAAGGTTATGGATTCTGACCACTTATTCTGACCGTAGACTCAATATTATGGGGCCCGCCATCTTTACGCGGAAAGAGAAAATCAAGGCGCTGGATCTGTTAGTTCATCCTGCTGCTTTTAAATGGACGAAAGTGCAAGTGCGCATGCACGAAGAATTACCTTTCGATACTAACCAGTGTACTTGAGTGACTTGGTTTGGGACAAAGCCCTCTTTCCTGGCCCGTAACGTGAAAGACGGCTTCTGGCAGATCCTATCATTTTCCGGTCCGGTCTCCTACTGTGATTTCGTGGCGTACGCGCCGAATTTCGAATCTTGACTCGCATAAGGGGATGTCGGTGCCGACAGTAAGCCAGTTTTTCCAGCCGCCACTATATTGGCAACAGTTCGAGGATCTTGCACACGGGTTGCTGGGCGAGGTCTACAGCAGCCCCGACGCGCAGCAGTTCGGACGCCCCGGCCAGGCTCAGGACGGTATAGATGTCTTCGGTCGCTCTAAGCGCTACGGAATGATCGGCGTCCAGTGCAAGCGCCTCTCAGATCTCGACGAGAATGGCAGTCCATTCCCCGGCGGACCGATCACTCGGAAGCTCCTGCGCCAGGAGGCCACCAAATCCCTCGGGTTCAAGGCCAAGCTGTCAATCTGGATACTTGCCACGACCGCCCGCCGTGACACAGCTGTGCAGAACTGGGTGAATGAGCTCAATGAGGAGTGGGAGGCCGACAATCGAAACTGCCGTGCCATGGTCTGGTCGTGGGACGACATCGTCGGATACCTCAACGCGTTCCCCGAACTTCAGCGGTGGTACTACGAGGACGTCATCAAGGTCCGTAACGCCAAAGATCTCGACGAGTTCGTGCTCGCCACGATCCGGATGGCGTTCTCGAGGCCCGCGTTCGAAGTGCCTCTCCACTGCGAGAGTCCGAGCGAATTTCTACAGGCTCTGTCGGATACCCAGCGCGCCGTTCGCACTGGTGAGTTGCTTGATCGGGAGAGCCGCCAGGTGATCCGCAAGGCCGTCGGAGGATGGCACGATATTGACGACCGCAATGTCCGCGATGGCCTTCGCCTAGTCAACCAGTTGCTCAGGCATCTGCGCACCCAGATCGTGACTGGCCAGAAGGACGGCAGGATCCGGCACGTAAATGGCTTATTGGACTTTACCGACATGCGTTTCGCGAGAGAACTCGAAGACCATCGCGAAAAGTGCGTGGAGGTTCTCAACGAGGTTCTTGCAAGTGTGGGGATGGACCCGGTGGGTTGAGGCCAGCTGTGCCGATGTCGTGAAGCATGGGATACCCCGATCAGCAAAACCCAGCGAGCACCTCTGCGGAAACTTCCTGATCTATGGTGCGGGGGACCGTGACCTGATCGAGACCAGACGATCGACTAGGTTGAGAGGCAGTGCGAGAGCCCGCTAGCGCACTCGAAATCGCGCGCTTATCGCGGTATAGGTTCGCCTTCGACCGCACGACGGGGCAAAAAATTGGAATATGAAAAGTTCATATCCGAAGCGGACATCGAGATGCTGATTGAGGCGGAGCCGTTCACAAAAGGAACAGCGCGGCATGCGTATGCCCTCTGCTTGTCGTACGCTACCCAACACCGATATATTCTCTCTAATGCTGGAGGAGGTGGTCAATGACGGGACAGAAAAAAGCGAAGCAGACCCAAATAGCTATCCTAGGATGGGGGTCGCTGATCTGGGATGTGCGTCCAGAATTCGACATGTATCACGATGAGTGGCTACTTGACGGCCCGACCCTGCCACTTGAGTTCTCACGCATATCGGAAAGTCGCAAGGGAGCACTCACACTCGTCATCGACACCCAGCATGGTGCGCCGTGCAGGGCCGCCTACTCGCTCAGCTGGCGCAGCAACCCTGATGACGCGATTGCCGATCTGCGCTGCCGCGAAGGTACGATCATGAAGCGAATGGGCTTCCATTTCCGCGATGGAAGCCGGACTTGTGCGCCACCCGTGCCGGACGCAGTCGCCGAGTGGGCAGCCGAAAAAGAATATGATGTCGTAGTGTGGACAGGGCTGCCCAGCAACTTCAAGGATAAGACTGGCAAAGAGTTCTCAGTCGCAGAGGCAATCCGTCACCTCCAGTCGCTGACTAAAGACGGCAAGTCTATGGCCGCAATTTATGTTTGGAACGCACCGGATCTAATCCGAACGCCTCTAAGAAATGCCTTACAAGTCGAGCCATGGTTTGCCGCGTCTGCAACCGCCGGAGATGCAGCACATACCAATGCATCCCTAGGCGGCGGTGAGCCGCCCATCTAGCTCTGCTCTGCAAGTAGGTCTTTGAAGTTAATCAGAATTGCTGCGGACATTTCTCTGACTGAAATCCCGTGCAGACGCGCTAATCCCTCGACAGCGACCCAAACATCGCTTGGTGTGGAAGGATGACCGCTGGTTTGTGTGAACGGTCCGTCCGTCTCTGTCAAAATGCGGTCGAGAGGCAGAGCTTTGGTTATTGCTGCCCGCTTTTCACTTACAAGCATCTCTGCGTTCACTGAAAAATAGCAGCCGAGATCTACCGCCCTCTTTGCCTCTTTCGCGGTACCGGTGAACCAATGAAGCACAACGCGTCCACGCTGGGGCGGCATGTATTGCTCGACCATGTCGAGCACGGCTTTCGTCGCTCTGACGCTATGCGTCGTGACGATCTTGTTCCCCGCCGCCGCACAGAGCGTCAGCACACGAGCGAAAATCTCTTTTTGCGTCTCAATCGACCTGTAGAACCGCGGGCCGGCGTCCAATCCAACCTCACCAACATAGCGTGTTAGCGGCAGCAACTCCTCCCACAGCCCAATCTCGCGGGCGCGCTCGCCCACCAGTTGAGGATGCAGGCCGAGAGCCGCGCGAACGTGACGAGTGGCGGACGCCAGTTCGTGGTTCCGCGGCCAAGCTCTAGGCGTGGTGGTCACGGCGAGGGTGAACACGCCATCGCTCTCGCAACGCTCCACTGCAGCCGCGTGGTCAGGGTAGAGATCGAGGTGGCAATGAAAATCAACGAGACTGGATCGCATGGTGCCTCTTACGATGGTGCGGCTCGAACGTCAGTCAGCAAGCGCCCAACTTCTTCCAATCCGCGGCGGTAGACATCAGCCAAGTCATCGTGACGGGCAGGATCATCATAGAGCGGCCCTGGCTTGTGGATGAGGGCTTTGGCGAGTTCCGGACGCTTCGATAGCCGCGCGATCGCAATCTGGAAGGATCGGACTTGCTGACCTTCGGCCTGCTTGGTGTTTAATATGGCTGCTTTGAGGTCGGGTACACCGTAGATTGTCGAATCATTGCCTTGCAGAGAGGCGCGACGAATGAGGCATGGCAGGCAGTATCCGCAATGTCCCTGTGGCTTCTTCTTAAAACGCCCCTTTGTTGGCGAAGAACACGATAGCGACAGTGGGGCGAGCTGCTTTAACAGGGCCGGATTTGCGCATTGGGCGACCATCTCCCCCTTGGTCTTTTGCCAATAGGGATTTTCGACCTTGCCTCTGATACCAAGTGCTCGGAGCAAATCGTTCCACCGAGCCATGTAGAAAGGGTGCGTCGTCCGTGTGCTGAGCGCGCCAAGCCGGAGCCGATCAAGCGGCACATTGAGCGCGATCAAGCCGTTTTCCGGAACCTTCAGCACGAAGTCGCGGTCGAGCGCAGTCCCGGCGGCTACGCCCAGCGAAAAAAACAGGAACGAGCGGCCGCGTGTGGTGTCCTCCGATCCGACGTCCTCGACAAACCCACTATCAAAGCTCATCCATACCCGCAGCCGATCGAAGGCGGAGGCTTTATAAGCGGCTTTCAAACCGTCGAAGCACTGCTCCTGCGACTTGCTGACCAGTCCTTCGCCGGCATGGCTGACCAGAAGTGGCGTCTCGCCGGCATTCAGACTGTCGATCGCACCGATCAAACTGTCCAAACCACCGGAGAACAAGCTCACGCCATCGAACGGGGTGGGAATGAGAGTGGGCGCGGCAGGAGAAACCAGATTCGCATAGCCCTTAGCCCGTTTGCGGAAGCCCACGTCCCATTTGTCGCCTGTCAGGAAGTTAAAGGCGCGAACCAAGATCGGCGCGGCGGCCGTCCATCGCACGGGATCGCTCACGGGGACGACCAATCGAATCTCGCGCGTCCAAGCATCCTGCGATTCGGTCGAGCGGGAAATGCGGGTGTCCGCTGCGTGAACGTGGGCCGCGACCACGAGTATGTCCGCTCCGATCTCGCTCGGGGTCAGGTGCAGCGCCTTGAGGTCGGCCAAGGCGTGGCCGATCCCATGATCGAGACGCTTGCCCGCCACCAACTGCAAGATCGATGCGACTTCGTCGCGCGCCTTTGGAACACGGATCTTATCGTCCTCGCCCAAACGGCCGATGATGACATGGCGCCTCATTTCGCTGCCTCCCCATCACCCATCGTCTGCAACACATCGAAGGCGGATTGATAGACGTTGGTTACAAAGCCCATCACCGCATCTGGGGTCAGAGACTGAATGTTGACACCTGCGGCGTTGATCGCGTCGCTGACACCTCGCTGGATGAAATCACGCAATTGCGCCTGTACCCTCTCGGCCGCGCGCGGATCGGCGGGCAATGTTACGACCTTGGTGCCGATGTCGTTGCAGATGCGCGCCTCGATCGCGTGCGTCGCATATAGTTCGAAGACGGTCTGGATCTGCCCAGATGTCAGCGCGTCGATGTCGGTAATACCGGCACCGGCGAGATCGGCGATCGTCTCGACGAAGGCGTCTCGCGCGATCCCCTCATCAATCGACCCACCTTCGGGGCAGATGTAATCGGCGAGACCCGTGAACACTTCCTCGATCGGACGCCCGGCGAGACTTTCGAGGTTGAGCGTCCGTAGCGCCTCACGCACGCCATTCGCGCTGGCGTCGTTGAGGAACCTGACCAGTCCAGCGCCCGCCCCCCGCGAAGAGCCCATTCGCTGCGCAGCCTGGCGTGAGCCCCCTGCTGATTTGGACACATATTGCGAAACCGCGCGGCCGAGGCTCCTACGATCGTTTCCGCCTGAACTTGCGAAACGCGTGAAATTGCTTCGGGCGGAAGTGAATCGATCCGACGCTCCTGCCGGCGCCATCGGCCGAGGTGCTGGCGCGGGAGGAACCGCGGGCGGCGCTCCAGCAGGAGCCGAGGATTGCGTTCCGTCGCCATCAGCCGCGCCAGTTCCGCCGTCGCCATCACCTTGCAACCAACTCGGAATGAGCGGCGTGCCGCCGCCTGCACCCCCATAAGCGTTCGACGTACCCATCAGCGACCACCCTTCCGCGTGCGAAGTGCGGCGTTCGCCGTCGTCTTCAAGAAGTTCGAGCCGGAAGTGGACCATCCTTGGAGTAGCTTCTCGAAGCGCATCAGGGCATCGGAATCCTTGATGACCCCCTCCCACCCCGACGCTGGCCACGGCCCGCACCGATCGGCTGGCACGGCTTCGAGCAAGTCGAGAAGATTCGCCTGTAATGTCGGATGGGCGCGAACCAGCACGGCGAGCCCATCAATGCCGGGCGGCGCCGTATCGAAGGCGTCGCCACCCATGACGCGCCCGCGCAGTTCCTCGAAGACCTGCGCCGCCTCGGCCGGAACGAGCTGTTTGAGTTCGCCTTCGAATGCCTGGACGGCCAGTTTCGGGCCGAGCAGCTTTTCGACCACCGCTGCGAGCCGCCCGAGAACGGAGGCTGCGCCGAAATAGTCCTTCCGATCCTTTGTCACGAACAGGTATGGGCGCAGATCGACGTCGGCCAAGGCCGGTGACAGCCGCGCCCAAGCCCGTATCGCGTCGGCCGCTTTCCATTCGGTCAGGGTAGCGCTGTCCTTCGAGTCCGGCACGGCGGTCGGCTTAGGGGCATCGGTGGAACTGTTCTTCGGCCCGGCCCGCTTCGCTTTCGGGGCTGGCTTTATATCCGACGCAGCGGCTTCGAGCGCCGCCAAATCTACGCAGCGGCCGTCCGGATTGCGGGCGGCGGCGCTTGCGATCTGGTCGAACAATCTGGAGAGGAACCGTTCGGCCAGCATGAGCTTTGCCAGGACCGGCAGTTTCACGTCTTCTCCGAAGCCGCGAGCGAGCGCAGTTTGATGTCTTAGTAGCAGGGTGTTCAGGAAGCGCTTGATCTGCCGCGGATTGCCCTGCGTCCCGCTGGCCAGGATCGGGCCTACCTGATCGCTCAGTGTGAGCGCGTTCTGAACCTGGCCGGCTTTGTTGCCCAAGGCGGTCTTGACTGTCTGCGCGTCGAGCCCGCCCGTTTGCCAAGGGCGTTTGAGCAATTCACGCGCAACAGTGATGAGCGCCGAGTAAGCGTGATCGTCCTCACCCAGCTCGGCACCTATGAGCAACAGCGTAACGTAGATACGGGTTTCCGTCTCACCCAAAGCCGGAATCCGGAAGGGTATCTGAATCAGCTTTTCGAGATAGTTGCGCGCATAGTCACGAGGGCCGGTTGTGTCAGGCAACTCGGGGAAATGCTTGCGCACCGAATATTCGATCATCGCCTCGTCGGCAGCAACGATAAACGCGGTGCGGTCGGTGAAGACGAACAAACGAATAGCTTCGAGCGTTTCAATTGCTGTGTCAGGAAGACAGCGGTCAAGATCGTCGATGAGGACAATCAATTGTGTGACGCCAGCCTGCTTAAGCAGCTCGTCAAAAGCCTTGCGGAACGCCTCAATCTCTTCGGGAACATTCTTCGTCTCCCCCGATTTCAGCAGACCCTGCACACCTTCGATGGCCTTGTCATAATTCTCCTGCGTGGCGAGTTTCGAAGGATCGGAGAATATTCCCCTCAGGGTGCCGACCACTGCACCGACTTGGTCGGCAGTCGGGATTCCGGTGAACGCGGTGAAAGCGAGACCACCTCCTCGCCGGGCTATCTTGAGCCAATCGATCCGGTTGAAGATGTCCGTTACGGCTAAGCCAGCTCGAGTGAGCAGAGGACGTTTTTCAATAAGGCCGGTAACGATGCCTTCGATCAGGGCAATCTTGGCATCCTCGAAGCCCTGAAAACGCCAGCCATTGAATTTGATGCAGAGCACGTCTTCATCTGAACTGAGGCCATTTTCGATCATCTCAAGGATGCTGGATTTACCGGCGCCCCAGTCGCCATGAACACCGATCGTCACAGCGCGGTCAGGCTTTTCGCGCAGCAGTTCGATTATAGTTTTGGCGATCGCCTCATTGTTGAGGAGATCCACCTTTGTTTCATTATCCGTTAGAATCATTACCCCCCCCTATGCGCCTTTGCAGGCTTTATCCGCCGTTACGCGATTGCCCCCGCAAGCATTCGACCGCAGAAGTTATTGCGGCACCATCCGGCTTGGCTGATCCCCATTCCTTCCAGAAATCCCGCGTCGCGCTATCCGGCGCCACTTTGGGCATGTCGAGCTTGATCCGCGTCGGCAACAGAACCGCGTCACCCAATAGCAGCGCCTCACCCGTATCAAGTAACGGCAAGATGCTCGTCAGCCCCGCTAGCGAGTCCGGCATCAGACGCTTGATGACCCCCTGATCGGTTTCGTTCGTCAGGCGCAAAGCCAAGAAATTATTGCACTGGCTTAGGATCGTCCGGCTGACATCCGAGGGGCGCTGGCTTACCACCAACAGCGAAAAGCCGTATTTGCGGCCCTCCTTGGCGACCCGCTCGAATGAACCGAGGGCCTGACGCTGGACCGCATCAGCGTCATCGCGGACCGGAAGATAGAGGTGCGCCTCATCGCACAGTAGCGTAACCGGCGTCCGAGTCTTCCCGTTCATCCAAAACTGAACATCATAAAGTAACCTCGCCAGCGTCCCCGTCACTACGGGGAGCACGTCGGCGGGCACTTCGGAGAAGTCGATAATCTTGATGCCAGTATCATCGCCAGATTGCAGAAGCTTGAGCACCTGCGCGGCAAGCCAGTTGTATTTCATCGCAGCGGGCGGCGGTGCGAACATGAAGCCGTAGCGACGATCGTCCAGCTTAGCTTCGAGGCGCGACAGGAACCGTGTCAGCTTGTCCTCCCACTCCCCCTTTACCGGGCCGTTCTTTCCAACCCCTTTTGTGGTGTTGTCTATGTTCAGAAGCCCGACCAACTGTTTGACATCGTAAGGAATTGGCGAATCGACAGTGTACGTTTTCTTGATGTCCGCCTTACCTTCGGCATCGAGCGTCTGTCCTTTTAAAGAGCGGACATGCAGTGTGAACCGTGACGCCTGATTGGGCGCGTTCTGGTCGCTGCGATCGAGGATCATCGACAGCATTTCATCACGGTTGAGCAGCCAGTATGGAAGGAACAGCGTGTCGTCGCCTGGATTTTCCAGATCACCGGGACCAGCGACGCGGAAGCGCGTAGCGAATCCTCCGTTCCCCTTATCTGCCAACGGAGCGTATTCGCCGTGCATGTCGAACACGATGATGTTTGGAAACTTCAACTTTGCGGCCCGTTCGAGGATCAGTGCAACCGCCCAGCTTTTGCCCGATCCGGTGCTTCCGAGGATCGCAGCGTGCCGCTGAAAGAATTTGTCGCCACTGGCGATCGCATCGGCCGTGCGATCCGCAACAAACGTGCCAAGCTTGAGCTTTTCCTCGGCGGAAAAACCTGCGCCCAGGATTCCCATGAAGCGCTGAAGGTTTCCGCCTTCAATGACGAAGCAGTCCCGGTCGATCTGCGGAAAGCTATCCGCACCGCGCTTGAATGTATTCCGCCGATCTCCCTCCACCGTTCTGAATGTCCCGATCAACACTCCTTGGATCAGGTCAGTTGGTACCGCCGCTAAAAGCCCGCCATCGGCATCCTCATCGTCCGGGCCGGGCAATTCTTCCCTGATGCTGCGGGTGACGCGCTCAGTCATAGCGATGAGATATTCGCGCTCCGTCGCGCCGCGAATGGCGATGAGCTGTCCGATACCGATCCGCGTGAGCAGAACGGAGTTCGTCACATCGATCGCAACACGGCTGGTATCGACCGACGCGACGCGCCCGATTTTATCCTCGTCAGCAAATTGGAGAGCGGCTTCAGTCATGGTTCAAGCACCTCGGCAACGAATGAGCCCAGATCCCACAGGTCCAGACCGGGAAAGAAAGTCTCAACGCCAGCGACAAAGACACTAGAGCCGGAAACGCCAGCTTGTTCGGCTCGCTGAATCGCGATGACATTGCCGCACTCGTTTACGAGCTTCACCGCGTTTTCCGAAAGCCCGTAGGTCAAAAGGAGCGTGGGCACGCCACTGCGGATACGGGGCGTAAGGTGGGTTTCCAGGTGATCGTCGTTGAAGCCATAGCCGATCACGAGAAAGCGGCTGGCACGGTCGATCGCCGAATTTGCCCGTTCCCGATGGCGGTCGAACGGGCTTTCGTAGCCGTTGCGGAACTTGTTCAGCCCCGGCGTAATTATGAGCCGCGGTAGATCGAGATCGCCAGAGTAGCGCACAGGCTTCCCGTCGCGGTGATACCAATCGAGACTGCCATGAGGTTTGAAGATATTGGCGCGCGGACGATAACGATACTGCGCCCGTCCGGCCTTCAGCGTCACTTCCCGGCAAAAGCTCAAGCGACTTTCCTGCTCGTTCAACTCACCTGCAAAATGGCCGACGAACAACGTATCGACGCCGAGGCCGGCTTCTTCCACGGCGACCTCAACCAAGCGGTCATAGTTGGTTGTAACGACCGGAAGTCCGGTATGAGGTTTCAACAAGTGCTTGACGAGCCCGGTAAAGCGCAGCGTCCGGGTCCGTGAGAAAACTTCGGCAACGATTTGGCGCTCACGCATAGCGATCAGTTCGGCCGTGCGCGCAACGATTGCGATTTCCAATCCTGTCGTCGGCGGCACTTCCAGAAGAGCCGCTTCGAGTCCCTTAGTCGGCAGGAGCGGGGAAATCGCGCTCCAACGATCTACCTCCGCTGCTGCCAAGCCTGCTGTCACTGTCGCATCGAGATGGGTGGCCAGTTCACCCATACCCGGCAGCCCTTCCGCACATGACAGACCCGAGCCGATAACCGTCACTAGGCCGTCCGTCAGATGCTGTTGCAGCATTAGTTTAAGGTCGTGGATGTCCAAATGGTTCGTCACGTCTGTCTCTATAATGCGCCGATTCGATTAATATTACTGAAGATCAAAAACTAAGCGATACCAAATATATCACTACAACATAATAAAAATGACAATCAGGATGCATGACTTCAAGTTTTACGGCTTCATACATCCTGTTTCGGTCCCCGTGGCCAACGCCCGCCGGTGCTCATGCCAGGCGGGCGTCTTGGGCACCCCCCTGACACGGCGCATGGGATCGCGGACGCGCGGACGGGCTACCCCAGTTTAAAGGGCACCTATCCTACGGAGGTGCTTCAAGAACAAATCATATGATTCTTGTACATTGCACACTCTCCCATGAAGCTCCGCCTTGAGGGCATTGTACTGCTCGACCTTGCCACCATCGTAAACAATCATCTCCCTGTCCTCGTTAAGGTGGGGTGCCATCGCATACCGATAGTCCGAAACTCCCAATTGACTGCTCGGGAAGACGAAAAAATTTGCTGCGACGAACTCGTGTAGCGCTTTCGCTTGCGTCGAAAACAGATCGTAGAGTTGCACTGTTTTCTTGAATTGAAACGCGGCCTTAGGCTGGAGAAAGACCGAATATGAATGGTAAAACGCGGTATCCTGACTAGACAGATAGGAATGGTCATCGACCAAGTTTCGCAAGTACGCTTGAGGTAAATCTGGATCTGGAAGGTGCGCAGCCAGCGTTTCCTTATCGCGTAAGATTTGCCGGGCCTTCACGTCAAGGACGAAGCGCTTAAAAAGCAGGAGTGCAAGACCGATTACAACAAGAGAAACACTAAGCGCATAGCTTGTTCCGTCATCAACATTTAGTTCTGTTTTGTTCAAAATCACGGTCAGGATAGGCAGCCACCACGGCCCCAATAGACCCGCGAGGCCCGCACATATAAAGGCCATAGCAACCAATACAAGCAAATGCCTTCTATACGAAAAATGGAAACGACCATTTTCGCGGGTAATTTCAATAGACAAGCGATACCCCTCCAGATTTTCTAAAAACGTTCCATGGAACCCAGATAGACTTCTTACCAGTATTGGCGCAAATCAAGTTTGATCGACTATGTCCCTGCGCATCATTCTATGGATTGAAGTTGCCACGCTTTCGCTAACGCCTGCTTTATCGGCATATTCTATCCAGTTTTCGACATGGGCACGCATGTCTTGGACGATGCTCTCAGCCTTCTTGGGCTTCATCCCACAAAAGACGCCAAACTGAATAAGATCAGACAGGTCGAAACCATCACGTTTGCCATTGAGGCTCATCTGATGCTGGTGTGTCCAGCTACCGTCGGGGTTATAGGCGTAGCTCACGTCAAATGCGGGCGACAATCGCCATTCGCCTTTCCTGTTCATGAGAAACGCGATGTTCTTGACGTGATCGTCCTGGTTTCGGATCAGGATATTGAACACAGCCCTGCGGAACTGCTGTTCAATGTCGTAAGCGGGAAGATCGAGCAGTCGGATCGTCTCGACAGCCTGCTCGTAGGAATAGGCGCCGGCCGCGTTGAAGTCGTAATGGCGAAGCGCCGCAAGCGATTGCATATGCAGCTTCTGACCGCTGGCACTGCGATCGAAGCGCCGTGTCATGAAATGCGAACGGCCGCCCTCACTGTGAATACGGCATTCACTCATGTCGATGCCTGCGGCGACCGCAAGGAGATAGAAGCCGTATTCGATCAGCCCGAACCCTTGCGGGTCTGCCAGTTCCTTGTCCTTGTTGTTCGAGATACCGTCGAACTTCATGAGCCAGTAGCTGAAACCCTCACCGGCCTTGACCTGACCTGAGCGGAACTCTCCGGTCTTCTCGTTCCAAGCCAGGATCGCCTTCGCGCGAGCGCCACCTGCGGACGTTCCAACCCGCAGGATTTCTTCAAGCATTTCCCGATCATCGTCACCCTGCAAAACGCCTGTGAGCTTCTCACGGTTATTCAGGACATCGTTGGCGAGTTGCGTCAGAGCATCAATCTCAAGGATACGGGATTTTCTGGCAGCCTTGAGGATGGTCGGGTGAAACTCCAGCGCGCCCATGCCGCGCGTTCCAATATAGCAAAGGCGTTCGACCGGATTGAAACTCCCGGCCGATCTTCCCTGCGCAGCAAGCCATGTGTCGATCAGGGCATTACCGAACTTGTCAGGCAAGGAGTCGGCAAGAAGGCCCGGAAGACCTTTGAAGGCATCACGCGGCAAGGCCGGGAACTCATAAGGGTTCGACCCAAGCCGCATCATGATCGGCGCCAGTTGAATGTCGCTGGGAACGAACTCAGGCATATACTGGAATACGCCGACGCCACGCTGTTCGATCCAGCTCACAGCGCCAATGTCTTTGCCCCAAAGGCGAACGGTTGCGTCCGTCATTCTTCATCTTCTCCCCACGCCCAGTCGGTTGCTTTCTGGACGGCGTTGCGCTCACGAGCGCGTTGGCGCTCATGCCCCTCATGCCTGATGCGTTCAACCGGCCTGACATCGGGATCTGGCAAGGCTGCCACCAGCCGATCACCGAGGTTGAGCGCCGCCAGCACACGTATCAGCGTGTCGAGAGAAACATTCTCGCCAGCTTCAAGCCGCTTGATGCTGCGAACTGATGCGCCGGTCTCGCGGGCAAGGCTCGCCTGAGTGAGGTTCCGGCTGAGGCGAATACGGGCAATCCGCGTACCCAGCTCGTGCAATTCTCGCTCTACCGTTGTGAAGCCCTGCGCCGACATTGGGGCCATATCCCGCACCTTATCCAGAATAATCTAGTTAGAGTGCATTATATGGCCCATAATTGTATTTTTTCAATAGGAAACCAACTAGGGGTCATATTAGACCCATTAAATAGCAAGAAAGCATATAATAGGTCATATCTGGCCCCAATTGGTCAAACCGTCCCTCAAGTAGCTCGCCGCGCTTTTGCGAACCCGCGATCTGTGGCGATGAACCGCTCCAGCATCGGCACAATCAGCCGGGAGGGATCGGCGGCGGGCTGGCCGCTTTCGCGGGCCAGAACCTCTGCATAGGCGATCAGATCACGGTGGAGCGAACCGGGCAGCTCCACGGTCACTTTGACGGGTTTGTCTTCAATGAGCGGTCCAAGTTTCAGCTTTGTCATGGTCAGTTCCTGTAAGGTTCGAGTACCAGGTCGCGGGTGACGATGACCCTAACCGGGAAGCCCGGCCGGATGGTCAGCGTTGGGGCAACCTGCAACTGGCGCTGGACGATCTGCTTTCCGGCCTGATTGATGGTGTCCTGTGCGCCGTCGCGGATGGCGCGGATCAGACGGTCTTCGTCGTCGGTCGCCAGTTCCGTGCCAATGCCGAGCAGCGTGGACAGGCCCGCTGCTTTCATCAAATCCCACCAGTGGTAATCGACGCCATCCTCCAGACCGGCATAGCCGGAAGCGTCCGCGCCGGGCTGGCGCTCCAGCACGATCGAGCGGCCATTGGGCAGGATCAGGCGGTTCCAGACCAGCAGCACACGGCGCTGGCCGAACTGCACACCGGCGTCATACTGGCCGATGATGCGCGTTCCCTGCGGGATCAGGAGCAGCGCGCCGGTCGGGCTATCATAGACATTTTCCGTGACCTGCGCGGTGATCTGGCCAGGCAGATCCGAACGGATGCCGGTAATCATTGCAGCCGGGATCACGGCCCCTGCCTGAAGGATATAGGGCGATGCTGGCTCCATGATCCGATCGATGGCAACGGTCTGGCGATCCACCGGACCATTCAGAAAAGCCGTGTGTCGGTCCTGCGTTGCGGGCTGACCGCCAAGGTCAAGGCCAGCTAGGCCCGGCATATTGGAACCCGGTGTTGTCGTTGTCCTCTGCCCCGATTGCAAGAACACGGTGCTAAGACGTGCGGCTTCTTCTTCGGCCAAACGGCGCTCCTCGGCAGGATCGCGAGTTGGTGTTGCCATAGCAGGCGGCGTAACGGGCTGCCCCCTGTTCTGAGCATCGAGGATCGGGCCGCCGAGGTCGCCCGGCAAAGCTGGTCCCAAGACGGGGCCAGTATAATCGCGCGGTAAGCCAGCCAACCCGTCCGCTGTGGGGCGGTTCTCTGTTGAATAGAGTTCCTCGCCATTTCCACTCATGTCACGGGTCTGGAGCGCATAGATCAATGCACCGCCAATGCCGAGGAGCGCGACAGCTCCAACGCCGGCCAGCATCTTGCGCGACAGGCGGGTAACGCGCGGCGGCTCGGCGCGCAGGCGCATAGGATGCGCGTTGGTGGTCGTCTCTTCGCTCATGACGGCTTCTCCCCGGTCTTTGCGGGCTGGGCCGCCTGCCTTTGTTCAACGCGGACAATCTTGACGGTCTGTTGCCGATCGCCGCTGCCAAGGCGCAGCTCGGCAGCACCGAACAGGCGGTCCACGATCAGGATGTTCTGGTGAATGCGGCTGTTGACGATCTGCGTTTCGCCCTCGGAGCCTATGACGAAGATTGGCGGCATCTCGCCTTGCACGATGCCGCGCGGGAAGACGACATAGACACGGCGGCCATCGTCAAAGACAGAAATGGGTCGCCACGGCGGACCATCGCCCGTCAGTCCATAACGATAGTTGCGTGCCGTCTCGACAGGGATGATGGGGGCTGCCGGAACGGTCACGCGCTGACCGGCAGGTAGCGCGGGATAGGCCCAGGCCACAGCGGGCATATAGAGCGCCGCGCGGGCGCGAAGCTCAATGAGATAGACGCGGCGATCCGTGCTGATGACAAGATTGGTGGAAATATCCTCACGGGTCGGTTTGACGAGAATATGGACCCGGCGCGACGTACCGCCCCCGCTCTCGGTATCGCCAATGATCCAGCGGGCGGTATCGCCTGCCGCGATCGGTCCCGCGCCGGTCAGGCTTTCGCCCGGCTCCAGAGCGATATTGGTGATCTGTCCAGGTGCAGCATAGACCTGATAGAGCGCGCCTTCCGACCAGGGATAGATCTGGATGGCGTTATAGTAACCCTCGCGGCGCGGCTCGACGCGGGCGGCGGCATTGGCGTTCTCGACGCGGCCTGCCGGTGTTCCGGCAGCAGTTCCACCACGTGCGACCGTCCAGGCCGGCGGCGTGTGAAGCGGCCGAGGCCGGTCATCGGTGACGGCGGCCTGCACAACAGGCAACGCCGGCACATCGGCATCATAGCTGAACTGCGGCGGCTTGTTGGTAGCGCAGCCTGCCAGCATGGTGGCCGAAAGCAACAAAGCCGCGAAGGCGGGCTTACGGAAGACCGGAAAACCGGAATCGCGGGAAAACGCGATGGTCATTGGCTCATCTCCCGCGACCATGAGATTGCATTGACGTAGATGCCGAGCGGATTGGCGCGCAGGCGCTCGGCATCGCGCGGCGTCTGGATCACGATGGTGAGGATCGCGGTCCAGCGCTCGGTCGTGGAAAGCTGCCCGTTCTCGTAGTGGCGCTCGGTCCAGGCGACCCGGAAGCTGTCGTTCGAGGCACGGATGACGCTGGAAACCTCGACTGCGATCTGCTGGCGGCCAACACGGGTGAACGGATCATTGGCGCGGGCGTAATCGTTGAGCGCGGCCGCCCCCCTATCCGTGGTGAACTCATAGGCGCGCAGCCAGTTCTGGCGCACGATGATGGCGTCCGCCGGGATCGAGCGCGTCTGCTCGATGAAGCGGCCAAGATGGAAGGCGATCTGCGGATCGGTCGGACGGTAATCGGCCGTGGCTGCGGCGACGGTCTGGGCCTGGCCGAGATTATCGACCTGCACCACCCAGGGCACGACGGTCCCTCGCGCCGATTGAAGAACGAGCGCGGCAGCGAAGCCCGCCGAGAGGATCAGCGAGCCGAAGGCCATATAGCGCCAGTTCTTAGCCTGCGCGCGGGCCGAGCCGATGCGCTCGTCCCAGACTTGCGCGGCTTTCTGATAAGGCGTCTCGGGTTCGGGCGATTTGCCGTAATGGGTCGATGGACGTCTGAAGATGTTCATGAGCGGTCACTTTCGGAAATGTTGACGGAAGAGCCGCCGCCGTGGCTGTCACCGGAGCGCACGGCATGGGCGGCCATGGTCGTGCCTTGATTGAGCGCCTGGCGGCGGTGCATCTGCTGCGCCCATGCAGGCGGTCCGCCCGCCGGTGCGGAGGCGGGTGCGGCAGCGCCGGCCACGCTCGCCCCACCAATGGTTCCCTGTGAGGACGATCCACCGGTGACGCCGAGCCCGGCGCGAGCGCCATCGGAGAAGCTGGATTTGACGCTTTCCGCTGCTTTCGAGGCCGCTCGTTTCAGGGGCGATGCGGCGGCGGAGCCTGCCGCGCGGACAACTCCGCCGAGGCCGGAGGCAACACCGGCAGCCCCTGACTGGCCGAGCGATCCGACACTATAGGCGGCGCTCACCGCCCCTGCCGCAGCAGCACCGCCACGGACGGCAGCAGCTCCACCCGACAGCGCCGCTGCCCCTCCCTTCGCGGCCATGCCTGCGGCAGCGCCGCCGGCAAGCATCATGCCGCCAGCGGCAAGGCCGGTTCCAACTGCTGCACCTGCGCCAAGCTGCGGGCCGCCAGAAACCAGACCGGAAGCGATGCCGGGACCGAAGATGCCGAGGCCGAGAAGGGAAAGTGCGGCCAGCACGATCGCCATGGCGTCGTCGATGGTCGGCGTCACGCCGCCGAAACCGGCCGTAAAATGCGTGAACAATGTCGAGCCGATGCCGATGATGACGGCGAGCACCAGCACCTTGATGCCGGAGGAGACGACATTGCCAAGAACTCGCTCGGCCATGAAGGCGGTCTTGCCAAAGAGGCCGAAGGGAATGAGGACAAAGCCCGCAAGCGTGGTCAGCTTGAACTCGATCAGCGTGACGAAGAGCTGCACGGCGAGAATGAAGAAGGCGAGCAGTACCAGCGCCCAGGCGAACATTAGGCAGGCGATTTGGATGAAATTCTCGAAGAACGACCAATAGCCCATCATGTCCGAGATGGATTCGAGCAGCGGGCGACCGGCATCGAGGCCGGTCTGCGCCACCTTGCCGGGCCGCAGCAGATCGGCGGCGGAAAAGCTGGTGCCCGAACCTTTCAGGCCAATACCTGCGAAGCTGTCGAAGATGATCTGGGCGAGATTATTCCAGTTGCCGATCAGATAGGCGAAGACGCCAATGAACAGCGTTTTCTTGACCAGCCGGGCGATGATGTCGTCGTCGGCACCCCAGGACCAGAACAATGCCGCCAGCGTTACGTCGATGACGATCAGCGTGGTGGCGATGAAGGCGACCTCGCCACCGAGCAGGCCGAAACCGCTATCGATGTAACTGGTGAAAACACCCAGAAAGTTGTCGATGACGCCGGTGCCGCCCATGGTTCACTGTCCCCCGTTCTGATGCGGAGCGGCGGGCACCGGCGTCCGGCCGAGGAACCGGTCGCGGTTCTCGGCCCAGGTGGCGAGGCAGCCGGGATCACTCACGGCGGCTTCGCCTAACTGCTGGCAGTGGCGCAGGCTCTGGCGCAGCGGATCGGCAGGCGCCTGAAGCGCCGGGGCCTGACGGGGCTGCGCTGGTTCGTCCTCGCGTGTCATTTCGATCACCGTCGCGGTGATGGCGATGGCCACGAATATGATCGCGCCCAGCCGGGCCAGCATCTTGCCGTCCATGTCGCGCCCTTCCTGTCCGGTCAGTTGTTGCCGTTGCCGAACATCCGGGCATTGCCGGATTGATAGCCCGATCCCGGCGTCAGAAAGCGCTCGCGCTGGATGCGGCCCTGTTCGGCGGCGGTGGCGCGTTCGGCTTCGATCAGGGCTTCGGAGCGACCATTGGCGGACATCAGCGCGATCAGGTCGGAAAGCTGCTGCGACTGGAGCGCGAGAAGCTGATTGCCCGCCTGCGTCGCCTGCAACGCGCCGGTCGCGTTCTGGCTCTGCCCGACCAGAGCGGACATCTCGGCGCGGTTGGTGTCGATATTCCCGACGACACCAGCCTGCACGCGCATGGCGTCCTGCAAGCCGCCGACAGTATTCTGCCAGCGGGACCGCGCATCGGCGACGAGCTGGGCGTCGGTCGCGGACAGCGAAACCTTGCCGTATTTCTGTTGGAACATTTGATCGACGTTCTGCACATCGAAGGCAATGTTCTGCGCCTGGGCCAGAAGCTGCTGCGTGCGCTGGACATTCTGCTGCAAAGTCTGGAGCGAGGAGTATGGCAGACTGGCGAGATTCTTCGCCTGATTGATGAGCATTTGCGCTTCATTCTGAAGCGAGGTGATCTGGTGGTTGATCTGCTCCAGCGTGCGTGCGGCGGTCAGAAGGTTCTGCGCATAGTTGGTCGGATCATAGACGATGCGGCCGAAGCCAAAAGCGTGAGCGGGGCTTGCCAGCATGGGCGACAGTGCAGCAGGCATGGCGAGCGTCAGCGCCAGCACGAATGCGCTGACATATCGGGAAACGGGGATACGAATCATGGCAGGGTCTCCTTTTCTTGGCTGTCATCTGGATGGATTTGATCTGGCGCGACCGACCGAGCGGGCTCTGTCCGTTCGACAAGATTGGTAAGGTTCGGGATCAGGTCGGCCGCCCATTCGACGCCGCGATCGCGCAGCCAGGCGGCGAGGAAACCGTCCTGCCCATGCTCGGCGACAAGATCGGCGATGCGGGTCTGATCGGTTTTGGATGACGCGGCGCAGAGCGCGAGGCCGACTTCGCTGAGGCCAAGCTCGAACAGACGATTGCCTCGGCGCGACTGGCAGTAATAATCCCGCTTGGGTGTTGCCCGTGCGAGGATCTCGATCTGCCGATCATTGAGGCCGAAACGGCGATAGATCGCTGTGATCTGTGGCTCGATGGCGCGTTCGTTCGGCAGCAGGAGCCGTGTCGGGCAGCTTTCGATGATGGCAGGGGCGATATTGCTGCCGTCGATGTCAGAGAGCGACTGCGTGGCGAAGATGACGCTGGCGTTCTTCTTCCTGAGCGTCTTCAGCCATTCGCGCAGCTGGTTGGCGAAGCCCTCGTCATCCAGCGCCAACCAGCCTTCGTCGATGATGAGCAGCGTCGGCCTTCCGTCGAGCCGGTCGCCGATCCGATGAAACAGATAGGCCAGCACAGCCGGCGCAGCGCCTGTGCCCACCAGCCCCTCGATCTCAAAGGCTTGCACATCGGCGTGGCCGAGATGTTCGGCCTCGGCGTCAAGCAACCGGCCATAAGCGCCACCGATGCAATAGGGTCGCAGCGCCTGCTTGAGATCATTGGATTGCAAGAGGACCGCGAGACCGGTGATGGTGCGCTCGCTGACGGGTGCAGATGCCAGCGAGGTCAGCGCCGTCCAGATATGCTCCTTCACCTCCGGCGTGATGGTCATGCCCTCACGCATCAGGATCGCAGCGATCCAGTCAGCGGCCCATGACCGCTCATAAGCATCATCAATTCGCGCGAGCGGTTGCAGGGAGACGGAAACCTCCGATCCCTCGGTCAACCCGCCGCCGAGGTCATGCCAATCGCCGCCCATGGCCAGCGCGGATGCCCGGATCGAGCCGCCGAAATCGAAGGCGAAGACCTGGCTGCGTTCATAGCGGCGGAATTGCAGCGCCATCAGCGCCAGCAGCACGGACTTGCCCGCGCCGGTCGGGCCGACGACGAGGGTATGGCCCACGCCGCCGACATGGAGGGAAAGCCGGAACGGCGTCGAACCTTCGGTCTTGCCATACAGCAAGGGGGGCGCTCCGAGGTGTTCGTTCCACGCCGCGCCCGCCCACACGGCCGATAGCGGGATCATGTGGGCAAGGTTTAGCGTCGAGATTGGTGGCTGCCGGACATTGGCGTAGGCATGTCCGGGGATCGAGCCGAGCCAGGCATCGACGGCGTTGACGGTTTCCGGCATGGCCGTGAAGTCACGGCCCTGAATGATCTTCTCGACCAGACGCAGCTTTTCGTCAGCGACACGCGGATCGGCGTCCCAGACCGTGACGGTGGCCGTGACATAGGCCATGCCCGCAACGTCAGCGCCCAATTCCTGCAAGGCCATGTCGGCATCGAGCGCCTTGTTGGCAGCATCGGTGTCGACCAAGGCGCTGACCTCGTTGGTCATCACCTCTTTGAGGATCGCTGCGATGGATTTGCGCTTGGCAAACCACTGGCGGCGGATTTTGGTGAGGAGCCTCACTGCGTCCGTCTTGTCCATCAGGATGGCGCGGGTGCTCCAGCGATACGGGAACGCGAGCCGGTTCATCTCGTCGAGCAGGCCAGGCGTGGTCGCGGTCGGGAAACCGATGATGGTGAGGACTCGCAGATGCTGATCGCCTAGGCGCGGCTCCAGTCCGCCGGTCAGGGGCTGGTCGGCCAGCAGCACATCTAGGTGCATGGGCACTTCGGGCACGCGCACGCGATGACGGTTGGTCGAGATCGCTGAATGGAGGTATGTCAGCGTGCCGGTATCATCGAGCCAGCGGCATTCCGGCATGAAGCCGTCGAGCAGCGCCAGCACGCGGTCGGTGCGGTCGATGAAGCCGTGCATCAGTTCATGCGGATTGACGCCGGATTGCTCGCGGCCTTCATAGAGCCAGGTCTCAGCGAGTGCGGCATCTTCGGCGGGCGGAAGCCAGAGGAAGGTCAGGAAATAGCCCGACACGAAATGCGTGCCCGCTTCCTCGAACCCGGCCTTGCGCTCGGCATCGACCAGTGCGGAGGCGGCATCTGGAAAACGGCTGTCGGGATAGGTCGCAGCCTCCGAGCGTTGTGCCTCGACGAAGATCGACCAGCCGGAACCCAGACGGCGCACGGCGTTGTTGATCCGACCGGCGACGGCGACCAGTTCGGCGGCGACAGCAGAATCCAGATCCGGCCCGCGAAATTTGGCTGTCCTCTGGAAACTACCATCCTTGTTCAGCACGACGCCGGGGCTGACCAGAGCTGCCCATGGCAGATAGTCAGAAAGCCGAGCGGAGGTGCGGCGATATTCGGTGAGGTTCATCATGCTCGCGCCCTCACACCGACAGATGACCGGGGATGCGCAGATGCCTGCGCCCGACCTCGACAAAGAGCGGGTCGCGTTTGGCTGCCCAGACCGCGAGGAAGTGTCCGACTGCCCAGATGGCGAGGCCGACCAGCCAGAGACGAAGGCCGAGGCCGACGGCGCCGGCCAGCGTGCCGTTGACGATGGCAATCGAACGCGGTGCGCCGCCGAGCAGGATATGCTCGGTCAGCGCCCGGTGAACCGGAATGGAGAAGCCCGGTACCGCATCGAGCTGTTCAAACCCGCCCGCCATCAGATGAGCGCCCCGCCGCCGAACGAGAAGAACGACAGGAAGAAGCTCGACGCCGCAAAGGCGATGGACAGACCGAACACGATCTGGATCAGCTTCCGAAAGCCACCTCCCGTATCGCCGAAGGCCAGCGCCAGACCTGTCGAGATAATGACAATCACGGCGATGATTTTGGCGACCGGCCCCTCAATTGACTGGAGAATGCTCTGGAGCGGGGCCTCCCAGGGCATAGACGAACCGGAGGCGTGTGCGGCGGGCGCCAGCATCAGGCTGATGGAAACAGTTGCTGCGGCGGTTGCCATGATGCGGCAGCCGCGCGAAATCGTGCGGATCATGAAGAGTCTCCTTTCGAGCTGGTAGCGGGGGTAATGTCGTAGTCGCCGTCCGGCCCCAGCCCATCGACGCGGGCGAGTTCGACCAGCCGGCGCGACGATCCGCGCCCGGCAAGGACAGCAACAAGGTCGATTGTCTCGGCGATCAGGGCGCGCGGGACGGTGATGACGGCTTCCTGGATGAGCTGTTCGAGGCGACGCAGCGCACCGATGCCCGAACCGGCATGGATAGTGCCGATGCCGCCGGGATGTCCAGTCCCCCAGGCTTTGAGCAGATCGAGCGCTTCGGAACCGCGGACCTCACCGACCGGAATGCGATCAGGGCGCAGGCGCAGCGATGACCGCACCAGATCGGAGAGCGTGGCAACGCCATCCTTGGTCCGCATGGCCACGAGATTGGGCGCGGCGCATTGCAGCTCGCGCGTGTCCTCGATGATGACCACGCGATCCGAAGTCTTGGCGACTTCTGCCAGCAGCGCGTTGGTCAGCGTGGTTTTTCCGGTCGAGGTGCCGCCCGCGACAAGGATATTGGCGCGCGCGGCGACGTTCAGGCGCAACACCTCAGCCTGAGCGCTGGTCATAATTCCGGCGCTTACATAGTCGTCGAGCGTGAACACCGCGACGGCGGGCTTACGGATGGCGAAGGCAGGTGCGGCGACGACAGGCGGCAGAAGCCCCTCAAACCGTTCACCGGTTTCGGGCAGCTCCGCCGATACACGCGGGTTGCGGGCATGAACCTCCGCGCCGACATGATGGGCGACGAGGCGCACGATCCGCTCGCCGTCGGCGGCGGACAGCCTCTCCCCCGTATCGGCCAGCCCTTCGGACAGCCGATCCACCCAGATACGGCCATCCGGGTTCAGCAACACCTCAACCACACCGGGATCTTCCAGAAACCGCGCGATGGATGCGCCAAGCGCTGTGCGCAGCATCCTCGCGCCGCGCGCAATAGCCTCCGGTTTATGGTGATGTGTCGTCATATCGGCCCCAATTCAGGCGGGGCGCTACAGACGGACCCCGCAGTGGGGTCGATTAAGAAAGCCCGAAATTGGGCTTGTTCAACAAGTATTTACGCGCGTGCGGCGACCGGCGATTATCGGCGGTAAATTGGACAGGTTGATGATTCAAGAATGGTTTCCATCGCCGACCAACTGACTCAGCATGAGAATGCTACATCCCGAGTTGGCTTCTTCAGCAATATTCCTAGTACTGTCAGACTTTATCTAGCATTTTCATAAACGCTTGAAATCTATCGTTGCCTTCCGCAAATACAACCTGCTTCACGCTATCTGGTAACGACAGCACTATCGTAAAGATTAAATCCGATTCTTGTCTGTCACCATTTGCAGCAACTTCAAAAGTGCGGGATCTCTATTCCGTGGAGACCAAACGGCCGAAAAAGTAATGGTTTCCGGCTCATCGCGGATTGGGAGAAAAACCACATTAGGTGGCGCGGACGCTACATTCTCTTCGACGCAAAGTGAAATGCCATGTCCGCCAGCGATCATTGGCATTAAGGTACTGTGGCAGACGTCAACATGAAATATCACGGGAGTCATCCATCTGCCGGCAGAACGTGTCACTATCAGATCGTTAATTTGCGGGCCAGTACCGCCTTGGCGGACGAGAAAAACTTCTTCTGCAAGCTGAGGCCACTCGACATCTGATTGGTCTGCCAAACGATGCTGCGTCGGCAATGCGACCATAAGACGATCTCGCCAGATCATACGAGAATTGAGGTCAGGTATTTCGTAATGACAAGCCATGAATGCGATGTCCAACTCACCTTCGCGTACCATGAACTGTGCGTCCCGAGCTGTACCTTCTACAATTTGAAGCCGGACCCCAGGATTTTTTTCACGGTAATTTTTTAGTAGGCGATCAAGAAAGCCGCCCGGGGTAAGGGCATGAATACTGATTCGCAATTTGCCCTCCCCGCCGTCCGGCTGCATTGCAGCCGTATTAATTGCACGATCCAAAATCCCCATGGCACTTTGAACTTGTTCGACAAAACGTCGTCCTGCAGTTGTAAGCCTGACACCCCTCGTATTTCTATCAAAGAGGATTACACCAAGATCCTCCTCTAACGCCTTTATCCGAGCACTAACACTCGACTGACTGATACCAAGAGCGAGTGCCGCACGATGGAAGCTAAGATACTCTGCAACTGCAAGAGCTTGAACCAAAGCTACCATCGGTATACGGCCGGTCCTCAAGAAGTGCTTGGACCTTTCAGTATCGGATGCCTGAGCGACACGCCTTCTCACTGGCGCTTCCTTTGTCCATGGCTACGTCGATATTGACCACGTTGCGTTTTAGAACAATTGCGGCTCGCAGAGCGCAGAACAGATGAAAGAAAATCCAACATTCATTCCTCATTTATCAAATCAAATTACTATTCATTTTCACTTCTAATTCTAAGTGATCACTCTTCAGAATTACATCTAGAGGACAGCATCATGAAGCAATGGCGCTTCCTTGATCCATACACACGCACCTTCAGAACCAGCTAGAGCACTAAGATCGACATTAGCTGGAAGACGGCCCCAGCTTTGCGCGTTCAGGGTCATGCCATTGGCCGTAAAAGTGCCTGACAAAACCAGCAACTCGAGTCCTTGCGGGTTTGCGACGATGATTATCTCGCCTGCCATCCACTCCTCAAGTCGAACCACCTCGTGTCCGTCATCGAAAAGGATAGTTGCGGCGCTGGCGCCTTTGCGCGGCTCGACCACGTCACCTTCGCCGGGCTGTCGCACGATCTGGGTCTGGTCGCCGTCGCGATACTGCCACAACCGCACGAATATGATGCAGCCATCCTTTGCGGCAGGAACGTGGGAGGTGCCGGGCGGGTTTCGGAAATAGCTTCCGGCCGGATAGTCGCCATGCTCATCCTGGAACGTGCCGTCGAGGACAAGAATTTCTTCCCCGCCCCTATGGGTGTGCCGCGGGAATGCGCTCCCCGCCGCATAGCGCACGATCGAGGTGGCGCGCGCCACTTCATCGCCCACCCGATACAACATGCGACGATCGACGCCCACAGCCGGGCTCGCGACCCAATCAAGTTTCGTGGCGTCTACAATAATGGGCTTGGTAAGGTCGTCGTTAATGCGCATGGGCCTGCTCCTTCATAGTCAGAACCATGCGGTACTTTACGTCACCGGATTTCATCTTCTGATAGGCTTTGAATGCCTGGTCCAACGGCATCGTCTCGATTTGCGGACGCACTCCCGCCAGAACGCTAAAGTTCAGCGTCTTCTCGTTCTCGTAGGGGGTGCCGGTTATCGACCCGAGCAGGCCGCGCTGCCCGACGACCAAATGTCCCGCCGAGACAGGGAGTGGATCTTTACCTGCACCTAGCAGAACAAGGCGTCCGTGCGGCGCAAGTCCTGGCATGAGCGATGAAACCGCCTCTGCATTGCCGATGGTGGTAATGATCGCCTTGGCTCCACCCATCGATTTGAGCTGAGCGGCAGCATCTTCAGCTTTGGAATCAATGTAGATGTGAGCGCCAAGCGTCAAAGCATCCTCGGCTTTGTCTGGTCCACGCCCGACAGCCACCACCTTGAAACCCATCTTGCGCGCATATTGCAACGCCATGTGCCCAAGACCGCCGATCCCGAGGATCGCCACCAGATCGCCAGCTTCAGCGCCTGACTTCTTCAGCGCATTGAAGGTTGCGATACCTGCGCACAGAATGGGTGCTGCTTCCTCGGAAGCCAGTTCGTCTGGTATCGCGACAAGACCTGTGCCGCGCGCCAGCATCATTTCCGCATAGCCCCCGTCGCAGGAGGCCCCGACGAAGTTCTGGCTTTCACAAAGCTGGAACTGACCCTGGCGGCATTGCACACATTCATTGCAGTGGCCGCCAAGTCGTCCGACACCAACCCGCTGCCCCAGCTTCCATATCGAGGAGGCGTTCTCGCCGATGGCGATGATGCGCCCGACCACTTCATGTCCGGGAACACGTGGCGGACTGAGGAACGGATCCGCGCCTTCAATGTCACCACTGTCAGCACCACAGATGCCACAGGCTTCAACTTCAATGAGAACTTCGCCCTTGCCAGGCTTTGGGGTTTCACGTTCGACCAGTTCGAGCGTGCCCGGCGTTGTGACCTGCATGGCTTTGTATGTAGTCTTCATCGCTGTGCCTCCTTCAGGAGTTTGGGGAATGAGGCGCTATGACCCGATCTGTAGGGCCTGCGTACCTGTTAATGATTTCTCGAGCAGCGCGTTCAGCTGCTTCGACCGCTCCCGCAAGGTAGCCAGGCTCTGTAAGACTGGTTTCACTACCGGCAAGAGTGAGGCGATCCTGCAAATCGCTCGTAACCCATGACTGCGAGCTCGGGCTCGGATGACCGCCAGCTATCTGATCGTCGCGCGTTGCGGTGGGAGGATCGGCCGCCCAGTCCTTGAACAACTTGGCGCGCGGGTTGGCAGCCTCCGGTCCGAAGCGTTGGGCGAGTTGCTGCACCGAGGCGGCGACAATGGCATCTTTGCCAGGGACGATTCGCTGTTCGGCCGGAACGCCGACGAAACCGAATAGCACAGCCTTGCCGGACGCTGTTGTTGCATCATGTATCTCGACAAGCGGACCCACCATGCTCTGGGCGGTACCTGATAGACCTGCATCCCGCCAGAATGGTTTATCGTAAAGAGCAAAGAATTTCGCATGTGGTGCCATCCAGGTCACAGTTTCACGCCAACGGCGGGCCGTTGCTGTATCAATCGCAGGCGCGAAAGTAACGCTGGCCTCAAGAAGGCGAGGTGGCAGCGCCAGGATGATATGCTTGACCGTTAAGCTCTCTGCTGCGCCACTACTTGTTTCAGTTAGGCTGAGCTCCATCTCCGCCACGGAAAGGGCGATACCCGACACACGCGCGTTGAGACGGACGCTGGACCCCGGAAGGCTCTCCGCAAGCGCCCGGATTATAGCACCGGTGCCTCCAGCGAGCCGCATCGACTGGGGCACTTGGCGCATGCCATGATAACGCTGCGGTGCTTCGCGCGACATGCGCTGAGACACGACGTCGCCCTCACTGTTTTGCGCGAAAGAGGACAGCTCTAAGTGCTGAACCATATCTCCTATTGCCGGCTGCATAATGGGCCAGAACCAGGAGGGACCGAGATCAAACCCATCCACTGACACATGGCCGTTTGCATCAGCAGTCAGGATGCGTCCGCCAAGCCGGTCTCGTGCTTCAAGCAACAGAAAGCTGATTCCAGCCTGATGAAGGGCATGAGCAACTGTCAAACCGGCAAGTCCGCCACCAATGCTGACTACTGGGTGCTGCAAGACGATAACTTTCAATAAAGTGAATGGGGGCACTCAATGGCCCCACATTGGTGGTTATTCCTTCGGCAGTGCCGCGATGGTATCGAAAACGCGAACGGTGTAGGTCAAAGCCGCGCCCGCATTGAGAGAAATTGCGGTGCCAAGCGCCTCTGCGATTTCTTCATTGGTTGCACCCAACTCGACTGCCTTCTTGGCATGTACGGAAATACAGCCGTCGCAGCGTGTCGTCACGGCGACAGCGAGCGCGATCAGTTCGTGAATCTTGGTTTCAAGCTTGCCGGTTCTGGCGGCACTGTTCTCGACAGCATGAATACCGCGCATGACGTCAGGAGCCAACTTGGCGAAATCGCCTACGCGATTGATCAACGCATCACGATACGCATTCCAGTCTTGCATGGTGTTGGTTATTATTTCTGATCCTTTATGTAGCAATCTGGGGCCAGAGCCCGAAGGCTCCGGCCCTCCAAACATGAGGGTTGCTTTAGTTTGCGACCTTGGTGATAACCTCGACAGGACAAACCAGCCTATCGCGAAGTGTTGATGCCTGCTGAATAGCCGCAATCCACTCATCAAGCTGCTCACGGCTCGCGTTTGAGGACTCTGCAAATACATTCGCGCGGATCTGGCTCACGACGGGCGCTACAGATGGGTCAACCTCGAAGAACGCGGCCAGATCGACATCCGCCTCCAGCTCCAGACGGAAGCTTTCCAGCTCGATGCCACGCTGAGCGGCGATCGTGGCGATGCCCACCGTGTAGCAGGTGCCGAGAGCTTGCAGAAGATATTCAACAGGGTTCGGACCCTCGTCGCTACCCCGCGGCACAGGCTCGTCACTGACCATGGTGAAACGACCGGCGCGAACATCGTCCCGCTGACATCCCATGACTGCCGCGCCAGTGGTAGCGGTCATTTTGCTACCACCATTCCAGGTTCCGTTCACAGCGAGAGTGAACTTGGTCGCATCACGGTTAGAGCGCCCGGCTTCTCCGATCTCGGCCATGACCTTGAGATCGACGCCGTTTAATTGCTTATTTTCCGACACGATACCCGCCCTTCACGCTACGTCATAGATGCGGATTTCAGGCGCCGCTGCGAGAAGAGGCTTGAGCCCACCGACCACATCGTCGGCGAACAGCTTGCTTTCAAGATAGGCGCTGGCGTTCGCGGTTGTGTCGAAACCGTGGAGAACCTGAACATCCTCATCACGGACAAGCAGTTCTTTCGACTTGGAGCCCAGGATCGTATCGAGGATACGGCCCCTTGTATTTTTGGTAGATACCAGCCGCAGCCGAGCGGTTCTGGGCGTCAATCTTGAGCGTGATCTGCAAATAGGTCATGGGACTTGTCCTTCCATTAGAGGCTGATCGGAGTTATGCCCGATGCAGAAGAAAAGCTTTCATCATCATGCGATGCTGCGTCCGCGAAAGCGCCGCAAACAAACCGCCTCAATGATGAATTACTACCTAAAATGGGCAGAATGAGCCAGAATTGCAAAAGGGAAGTTCTTGCCTACTCGAAAAGAAAAACTTTGCCTGTTTCGCCAGCCTTTGCTTTCCTTCAGGCCCATCCATAGATGGCGCAGCGTCTATTCCCCACTGGCTTCTTCAAAGAGCCATCGACGGAACCCTTCCGAACGGGGGAGAGATGAGCATTCCGGCCGATAAACCACATAGTAGGCCAGTGGCGACGGCACGTTGATGCCGGGAAATAGAGGAACCAGCCTGCCAGCTGCCAGATCGTCCTGAGCCATAATTCCGCGTGCAAGCGCGATTCCGCGTCCCTCGATCGCTGCCTGAAGGACTGCTGCCGAGTTGTTGATCCGCATACCGCGCTGAATTGTTGCGTTTGGCACGCCCGCTTTCTCAAGCCAGGTCTCCCATGTCATGAACCCCGTTCCAGGATCGACAGACTGATCGTGTATCAGCGTTTGCTGTGGGAGTTCAGCAAGCGTGATCGACCTCAATTCCTCATGTAGGGCTGGCGAACAGACAGGGAAGACTTCTTCCTCCATCAGCTTTTCAGCGGCGAGATCCGGCCAGTTGCCCGCTCCGTAGCGCACGCCTACGTCGATACCCTGCGCCACGTAGTCGATCAGCTTGAGGCTGGTATCGAGGCGAACATCGATTTCAGGGAATTTCGCCTGGAAACGATCAATACGCGGCAGCAGCCACTTGGCAGCAAAGGCCGGACTAACGGTTACGGTAAGAACGCCTCCTGATGCCGCCTCTTTCAGACGTTCGAGACCCAGACTGAGACGATCAAGGCCGGCACGGATGTCCGGCAAGGCACGCTCCGCTGCCTCGGTTGGCACCAGGCGAGCCTTCCCGGAGGCACTTCGATGAAACAAGGGGGCAACAAGCCATTCCTCAAGACCGCGGACAAGCTGGCCTACAGCAGGCGCGGTAACATTCAGCTCTGCCGCCGCGCCGGAAAAACTCCCGTGCCGGGCACTGGCTTCAAAAGCTCGCATTGCATTCAAATAGACAGGTGACCTCATCACGACAAACCTTTTCTTCTTATGACTCTTTTATCGGAACTTGTCAGATGTCACTTCGCAGATCAACGAAATGTCATCAGAGCAAGCACTTATGCGATGCTTTCCGCGGTCGTAAGCGCCACTCAAAAAGACAAAAAGAGTAGAATTTCCATCTGACTTGCGAGCGATCATAACACACCCATAGCACTGATAACGCTGATTAAGTTGATGGTGGCGAACTCTCAACCGCAACGAAATAGCATAGCTTTTCTTTTTGATGCAGAAAGTTATTCGCTCTTGCCAATCAACGAGGACTCAATAACATTAATTTGCTGGGAGGGCTATTTCGACGTTCAAATGTAGTTTCCCGCGAAAAAGTTGGCACATATTTTCTTTGGGCGTCCGCAAACCTGCCAAGCGCGCCATATTAGGTAAGAATGCAGGAAAACGATGTACGATTTCGACGAAATTATAGACCGCCGGCGCCCAAACTCCTTGAAATGGTCGCAAACCAAACCAATTCTAACGTCTGAGCAGCGTGCAGTTGATCCACTTCCCTTATGGGTTGCGGATATGGATTTTCGCGTTGCTCAGCCGATCATTGACGCTGTTCGCGAAGAAGTTGATTTCGGCGTATTCGGTTATGGTGAAGTTCCCCATTCCTGCCTTGAAGCTATAATCGACTGGCAAGATCGGCGATTTGGTTGGCGTCCCAAGCCGGAATGGATCGTTCAAACTCCGGGTGTGGTGAATGCCGTTAACACCTGTATTCAGACTTTCACCAATCCTGGCGATTTCATTCTAGTACAACCCCCAGTCTATTTTCACATACATAACGACATCACGCTCAATGGCAGGCGAGCACTCCACGCGCCACTCGTTCTCGACGGTGACCGCTATCGTTTTGACCCTGAAATCTTCGAGGCGGCGATACGCCCAGGCACGAAACTATTTATCCTCTGCAATCCCCATAATCCGACCGGCAATGTTTTTTCGCGAGTAGAACTTCTCGTCATGGCAGAGATCTGTGCCAAACACGGGATTCTGATTATTTCAGATGAAGTGCATCAGGACTTCATTCTTGATCGAACAAAAAAGCATGTTCCCTTTGCTGCGCTTGATGACGTCATTGCTGACAATTCGATTGTCTGCACTGCGCCAAGCAAGACCTTCAACATAGCCGGATTGCAATGTGCGAATATCTTCATTCCTAATGAGCGCCGACGTCAGGACTTTCAGACGCAATGCGCAAAGAACGGTGCCAACCTAATGAACACTATGGGGATTGTCGCATGCGAGGCAGCGTATCGACATTGTGAATCTTGGGCAGATGCAATGCTGGAGTATGTGCGTAATAGTCAAAAGCACTTCGCGCGCCGCATCCAAGAGCTAGGCTTACCTGTTCGCGTCATACCAGGCGATGCACTCTATCTGGCATGGCTGGATTGCCGGGCACTTGGTAAGTCAGCCACCGATTTACACGATTTCTTCATACGTGAAGCGAAGGTTTGGCTCGATCCGGGAACGAAGTTTGGTCCGGGTGGAGAAGGCTTCATGCGGGTGAACGTGGCTTGCCCGCGTAACATGTTAGATGAGGCGATCAATCGTATAGCAGGTGGGATTGAGGCCCATCGATCCATCCCTGCATGACCAACCCGGCCAAGCGAATCTTTCATCAGTTCGGAAATGCTGACCCTGTAGCGATCGTATCTATCGCACAATTATTCGGAACATCTTTGTGGTTCCGTGCCAATAGCGCTAAGGATAGTCTGATCGTATCGTGGAATGCAACGGCCTCTGACGTTGGGTTGCTTACCAGCGCGGTGCAGGCGGGATTTATTGTTGGCACCCTCGCAATAGCCCTGTCCGGGTTTGCAGACCGCTTCCGTGCTAGCGCCATCTTCGTCGCATCCTCAATTGCGGGCTCGCTGTTCAACGCGGGCTTCGCCTGGCTGGCATACGATGTCATGACCGGCGCTATGTTTCGTTTTATGGTCGGGTTGTGTATCGCTGGCATCTACCCGATCGGCATGAAGCTGATCGTGAGCTGGGAGCCGACACATACCGGTAAAGCACTTGCGCTTTTAGTCGCTATGCTGCCCCTTGGAACAGCTCTGCCGCACTTCCTGCGCGCGACACGCGGAGACTTGCCCTGGCAATGGATCGTGACTGCCTCTTCCCTACTCGCAGTCGTCGGAGCCGGACTCATACATGCGCTTTGCGATGGGCCGCATCTTGCGCTTCGCCCGAAGCGCGAGAGCAAGACAAATCCGCAATGCTTTTCTGCATTGTCTGCCTTTCGATACCGCGCATTTAGGGCAGCGTCGGTAGGTTACTTCGAGCATATGTGGGAACTTTATGCCTTCTGGACAATCGTTCCGTTGCTTGTCGCGACAACAGGGTTGAGCACCTCACACTCAACTATCGGCGTCTCTGCCATTGCGTTTAGTGTAATCGCAATCGGTGCAGTGCGCTGCCTGATCGGGGGACGTCTTTCCAGAACCATTAGCAGCGAACGTGTCGCCCTCGGATCTTTGACCATATCAGGGAGCTGTGCGCTCGTGTTCGTATTGTTCTGGCAGCTAATGTCCCCTGTGGCACTCCTCACCGTGCTGCTGGTCTGGGAAGCTTCTGTCGTTGCGGGCTCCCCTCAGTTCTCTGCCCGAAGGAAGCCATTGGTAGCGCAGTTGCCATCTAGAACGCCATCGGCTTTGCAATCACCATTGTGTCAATCGGGGAGCAACAGCACTCTTCGAATGGATTGGACCGCTGGCAGTATGGCTGCTTCTGCCGGGGCCATATGATCGCCGCTCGTGAACCGCATCTGGAGGAAATGTAACGGTGGCAACGTCTACGAAGCTGAGGTGATAGTGCGCAGATTTCACCCTGGATCGATAGCGTGCCGTTCAAAAGACAAAAAATAGAAACGGGAAATATTAAATCCCAATCAGTGAAAGGAATACTATGTCAAAGAAGCCGTTGCACCCCGATACTCTGGCGATTCATGCAGGGTGGCGTGCAGATCCGTCCACCGGCTCGGTCGCCCCACCTATTCATCAAACGACTTCGTATCAGTTTCGCGACGCCGATCATGCTGCGCGTCTGTTCGCGTTGAGCGAACTTGGCCCGCTCTACACGCGCCTCGGAAACCCGACGACGACCATCCTCGAAGATCGGCTCGCTGCACTCGAAGGCGGAGCAGCGGCTGTGGCTACCGCGTCCGGGCAGGCCGCATCGGCTTACTCCATTCAAAACCTTGCAAAGGCTGGCGACAATATCGTCAGCTCGACTGACCTCTACGGCGGAACGTGGAACCTGTTCGCTAATACGTTAAAAGACATGGGGATCGAGACACGCTTCGTCGATCCCACCGATCCGGAAGCATTCGTTCGCGCGAGCGATGAGCGGACTCGCGCCTGGTACGCAGAGACGCTGCCGAACCCGAAACTCGTCGTTTGCCCGATCGACGAGATCGCGGCGCTCGGCCGACCGCTCGGCATTCCACTGATCGTCGACAACACGGCTGCCCCGCTTATCGCACGTCCTCTCGATCATGGCGCAGCGATCGTGGTCTATTCGACGACCAAATTCATCGGTGGCCATGGCACCTCGCTCGGAGGCATGATCATCGACGGCGGCAACTTCGATTGGGCCGCGCATGCGGAACGCCAACCTGTGCTGAACCAGCCCGACCCGAGCTATCATGGTCTCGTCTGGACGGAGGCAGCAAAGCATCTCGGGCCTGTCGCCTATGCGTTCAGGGTACGAGCCGTCCTCTTACGGGATCTCGGCGCGACGCTTTCCCCCTTCAACGCCTTCCAGCTTCTCCAGGGCCTGGAAACGCTGCCGCTGCGCATGAGGCGGCATTGCGAAAACGCCGCGAAAGTCGCCGGCTTCCTGCACGGACGAAGCGATTTAACGAGGGTCATCCATCCATCGATCCAGGACGGTCAGGCCCGAGCCCGCGCGGACAAATACCTCAGCGGCGGATTCGGCGGATTGCTCGGCTTTGAACTGCCGGGCGGGCGGGAAGCGGGGCGCCGGTTTATCGAGGCGTTGCAGCTTTTCTATCACGTTGCCAATATCGGCGACGCGCGAAGCCTCGCAATCCATCCGGCCAGTACGACCCACTCCCAGCTTTCCACCGACGATCAGGCTGCGACAGGGGTATCTGAAGGCTATGTCCGCCTGTCGATTGGTCTGGAACACATCGACGACATTCTTGCGGATCTCGGTCAGGCTCTTGCTGCTGCCGCTTAGGTGGCGGTTCAAAGGTCAAATACGGGGCGGCGCGTGCGCCGCCCCGTCATCCTTCACTGCCGCCCAGCGGTTACGCCACCGTCAACGGGCAGAATGGCCCCGGTGATCCACGATGCCTGTTCCGACGCCATGAACAGAATTGCCTCAGCCACATCCCCCGGCTGACCGTTGCGGCCGAGCGGGTGGAAGGCGTCGAAGGTCGGCAATGTTTCCTTGACCTGCTCGTCGGTCATGAAGGTGTTGTAGACGGGCGTCTCGACAACCGCCGATGCAACATCGTTGATGCGGATCTTGTAAGGAGCAAGCTCGATGGCGAGATTGCGAACCATCGCATGAACGCCGGCATTTGCGGCTGAATATGCTGCGTAAGGGGTCGCGCCGATCGCCTGGGTTGCCCACATCGAACCGGTCTGGACTATAGCCCCGCCTTGTCCTTCATGGCCTTGGCAGCGGCCTGCGCGGTGAAGAATTTCCCCATGAGGATCGTGTCGAGATACCAGTCGTAGTCCTTCTCCGTCAGATCGAGAAAGGGCTTCGGGTTGAAGACACCCGCATTGTTGACCAATACATCGAGCTTGCCGAAGCCGGAAACCGCCTTGTCTACGAGAGCGGCTCCTGTTGCAGGATCGGCAATGTCTCCGGCCGAGACGAGAACCTTGCGACCACTCGGATCGATTTCACGGACAGCCGCTTCGAGCTTTTCGAGGTCGCGACCGTTAATCACCACGGATGCCCCTTCTGCAAGGAAGCAAGCTGCCGTTTCCTTGCCGATGCCGTAACCGCCCCCGGTGATCGCTACGATTTTTCCTTCAAAACGCATATTTTATCTCCGGTCTATCTATCGGTAGATAGAATGTCTAGCGATTGCGATTTCTCTTGGTAAGACCTATCTATCAGAAGATAGAAAGTGAAATCAAAATGAGCGAAATTACGGAAGCGATCATGGACGCCGCAGAGCGGCGCATAAGAGAAGCAGGGTATGACGGTTTTAGCTTCCGCCAAATCGCGACCGATGTGGGCGTCAAAAGCGCAAGTGTCCATTATCATTTCCCAACGAAAAAGATGCTGGTAATCGCAGTTGCACGTCGCTATCGCGAACGCTTTCTGACGGTGATCGAGCGAGAGCATGCGGCGGGTTCATCCGTGGTAGATGTTTGGCGGAATGCTTTCCGGAGATCTCTGCGCGAAGACGGACGTGCCTGCCTATGCGGCACGTTGGGAATAACGGCCAACGGCCTGGCAGTTGGTGTTGCTATGGAGGTCCGGCATTTCTTCGAAGCAGGTATCGAGCAGATGATCGCCAATGGCCTGAAACGTGAGGAAGCTGAACACGTCCTCGCGCTTTTGGAGGGCGCGATGCTGACCTCGATCGCAATGGGTGATGTTATCTTGTTCGACAGAGCTACGAAGTCGTTAGAGCCCATGCGAGCCCGACAATGCACCTGAACGTACGCTGCTGGCGACGCGCGCATCCCTTGCGGCCTATTAATCTCGCTCCCTCCTGTGGTTTGGTTCGCCGTTGTCAGCCTATTCATTAGCGCTCCGTGCATCCAGAAGCAGATTTTCGGCGTGCGTCACCGGATCGACCGGATGTTCGGCCTGTTGCAGGTCAGCTTCGGGATTGCGTAGGCGGCGGCCAATATCGGTTCCTGTTTGTCCCGATCGCTGTCAGTTCGCGCCCAGGTCGCGGTCTGCGCCGTTTTCCGGTTCGATGTCACGCAACAGCTCTTTCAGGAATCTGTCCCCCGTCGCCAGCCTGCGGCCGAGGTTCTGCATGAATCCCTCGAACCGCTCATTCCCCTTGATGCGTGCGGATTGCTTGGCGCTGTCCGGCAACGGCGGGGTCATCGTCAGCCAGAAATGGACGAACAATGAAAGGGTCTCGCCGAGTACGGCGAGATCCTCGTCCAGCGTGCCAATCTGTCGGCCGATCTTGTCCAGGCGGCGCGACATGGCCGCTTCCAGCCGATCCGACGTGTCACCCGACAGGAAGGATCCGACTGCCGCCTCGATTATGGCGGACTTCGAGACCTGCCGGCGGAGCGACAGCGCCTCGACCTGTTTGAGCAGTTCCGGGTCGAAATAGACATTCATGCGGGTGCGGGTTGTCATAGGCCTCCCCTCAAAGCTCTATACCGTCACCGGGATTCATCGACGCCTGCCGGGCGATCATCCTCATGCGCGAGCGCAGTCCGCGGGCCTTGGCGGCATCCACGTCCGGCTTGTCATCCAAAATGTCGAACTCCTGGGCGGGGGTTGACGGTGGCGGGATGATTTCCTCATGCTCGGGCAATTCTGGCTCGCGAAGGATACCGGCATTGTCGTGATCGCTTTCGGTCCCGCTGGCGGCGCTCGTCGTGGACTTGTTCTCCGCACCGATGATACGGCTCGTCCAGTCGTCGGATGCCGGCTTCGTTGCTGGAATGGATGGCAATTCGGGCGGCGGCAAGATGCGTTCCTGAAGTCGTGCATCCTCGAAATAGCGCGCCTTCTTCGCCCGGATCGGTGGAGTACCGGCGACCATGACGATTTCATCGGTGGGCAGAAGCTGCATGATCTCGCCAGGGGTCAGCAGCGGTCGCGCGGTCTCCTGCCGCGATACCATCAGATGCCCCAACCACGGAGCCAGCCGATGCCCCGCATAGTTGGTGGAGTCGCGCATCTCGGTCGCAGTGCCGAGTGAATCGGACACACGCTTCGCGGTGCGCTCGTCGTTCGTAGCGAAGGCGACCCGCACATGGCAGTTGTCGAGAATGCTGTTGTTCGGCCCGTAGGCGCGCTCGATCTGGTTGAGCGATTGAGAGATGAGAAACGATTTGAGGCCATAGCCAGCCATGAACGCGAGTGCCGATTCAAAGAAATCGAGCCGACCCAGTGCCGGAAATTCGTCCAGCATCATGAGCAGGCGATGCCGCTTACCAGATAGGATCAGTTCTTCGGTCAGTCTGCGGCCGATCTGGTTGAGGATGAGCCGGATCAGCGGCTTGGTCCGGTTGATGTCGGACGGCGGAACGACAAGGTAGAGCGTCACCGGCCTGCGGCTGCCAACCAGATCGGCAATGCGCCAGTCGCAACGGTCTGTGACGCGGGCCACGACCGGATCGCGGTAGAGGCCGAGAAACGACATGGCGGTCGACAGCACGCCCGAACGCTCGTTCTCACTCTTGTTCAGCAGCTCGCGCGCCGAAGACGCTATGACGGGATGAACGCCGGCTTCGCCCAGATGCGGCGTGTGCATCATCGCGCGCAAGGTCGCCTCGACGGGGCGTAGCGGATCGGACAGAAAATTGCCGACGCCGGACAGGGTTTTGTCCGGCTCGGCATAGAGGACATGCAGGATCGCGCCGACCAGCAGGCTGTGGCTGGTTTTTTCCCAATGATTTCGCTTGTCGAGGCTGCCTTCAGGATCGACCAGAATATCCGCGATGTTCTGCACGTCGCGGACTTCCCACTCGCCCTGCCGCACCTCCAGCAGCGGATTGTAGGCCGACGACTTCGTATTGGTCGGATCGAACAGCAGGACGCGGCCATGCTTGCCCCGGAAACCGGCTGTCAGGGTCCAGTTCTCTCCCTTGATGTCGTGAACGATGCAGCTTCCCTGCCAGGTGAGCAGCGTCGGCACCACAAGGCCGACACCTTTGCCGCTGCGGGTCGGTGCAAAGCAAAGCACATGCTCCGGCCCGTCATGGCGCAGATAGTCGCGATTGTATCGGCCGAGCAGGACGCCATCGGGACCGAGCAGCCCGGCGCTGTGGATTTCCTTGTCCTCGGCCCATCGCGCCGAACCGTAGGTGGCTACCCCGCGCGCCTCGCGCGCCCGGATGATCGACATGAGGATGGCGGCGGCAATGGCGAGGATGCCGCCCGACGTGGCGATGACCGCGCCCTCCATGAAAATCGTGGGCGCATAGGCGTCGAAGGAGAACCACCACCAGAAGAAGGCCGGCGGATAGTAGAACGGCCAACCGGCCAGATCGAACAACGGGTTTCCGAGCTGGGGCTGAAAGCCGAGTCGGAACGCCACCCACTGCGTCGCCGCCCAGGTCATCACCATGATAATGGTGATGACGATGGTGATCTGACCCCAAAGTATTCGGCCTCCGCGCATACAGACTCCAATCGGCAAGAAAGGTGGAGCCGATCAGAGAATAGGCAATCATCGGATCTGCAACAGCTAAGGTGTTGCAGAAGCGCTATGGGATACTATCGGCGGCAAATAGGATGAGTGATAGTGGCACCATTCCGGCACTGTTCGCGCGAACTACCGCGAATCAGATTCGGGGTGTGGTTGGCTTATCTTTGACGCGAGACTGAGCAGTTTCATAAGCGCGGGATCGCGGTTTCGCGGCGACCAGACGGCTGAAAAGGGAATGGTTTCAGGCTCGTCTCGGATCGGCAGGAAGGCGACATTTGCTGTAGCGGCAGCGGTGCTTTCCTCGACGAAAGGCGAAATGCCATGCCCGGCCGCAATCATCGACAACAGCGCATCGTGTCCCACCTCGTGACGCAGGATCGTCGGCACCGGCCACTTCCCGGCCGAGCGCAGCACGATCAGGTCGTGAAGGTCGTGGAACTGGGCGGTCTGGCTCCCGCCGCACGCGCCCTCGGCTTTGTGACCTCAGCTGTCAGCCGCATCATCGCCCGCCTTGAAACGCGCCTGGGCGTGAAACTTTTGCGGCGATCAACGCGTCGCCTCGCTCTCACCGACGAAGGAGAACGCTTCTATCAGCGGGCGGTCGCCATCCTTGCCGAAACGGAAACTGCCGAACGCGAAGCTGCGGGCGCATCCTCGCCAACAGGACGCGTCAGGATCAATAGTTCCGCCAGCTACGTCACGCATGTTCTTCGGCATATTCTGCCAGCTTTCCTTGAGGAATACCCCGGCATGGCTTTCGATATCATTCAAACCGACAGCGTCAGTGACCTCATCGCAGAGGCAAGCGATATCGCCGTTCGCGCCGGCCCAATGGCAAATTCGGAGCTGATTGCAAGGCCGCTTGGCGATACTCGTATCATTACTGTCGCCGCGCCCCACCTGGATCGAACGACACGACGCTACCGGTCCCGCGAGATACCAGATCGGATTTACCTACCGGCGAGTTGCCGGGATATGGCTCTCCATGTCGGAGCGTGAGCAGGAGAAAATCCGCGTAAGCGACGGGGAAGGAATGCGCCAGTTAGCACTTACGGGCATTGCACCCGCGCGTTTGGCCCACTTTACCGTGCGGGATGATCTTGAAGCTGGACGATTGTTATTATTGTCCCCGATGGATGCCGTCGAAGATCGGGAATCCATTCACGCAGTTTTTCTCGGACCCTCCCGTATCCTGCCCACGCGCATTCGCGTCATGCTTGACTGTCTTGGAGAACATGGTCGGGTGCACTGAGTAATGCCTACATTCCCAATCCTCGTTGCCGTCCCAACTGCCACGATACCGAGCCGCCCTGCACGATGCCCGCGACCTCGCGGCCGAGATGGCGGTCAATCACCGGCCGCCACGGGATAAGCGTGAACTCGTGGCTCTGTTCTACGATGGCGAACTTGCCGCTCGATAGCTGTGCGATCCCGGTGAACTTGCCACTGACATGTTCGCCATCGGCAGCCGCACGGAACGGCAATCCCTTACTCCCGCCCATTTCCGCCCCGACGCGGGCGACTTCGCGCTCTCGCAGCGTGGCGAGAAGGCTGCGCCGATAGAAGATGCGACCATCTCGCGCTCGGGTGGCGTCGCCCTGTTCGATATGATGTTCACGGCGCTGGTCCATGGCGTCGCGCACCTGCTGGCCGAACCCAGCCGGAGCGAGATCCGATGCGTCAGGCGTAATCAGCCGACGGTCGAGCCAAGTCGCGCCGTGAGACCCGATCTGGATTTCCAGATCGAAGGTCGAGATGACACGGATGCTGGCCTGCCGGTTGCGGCCGACGTCATAGGCGGTGGCGCGGTTTTCGAAATCATCGGGGATGCGCCATTGATCGGGGTCTATCTGCTCGACGATCCCAGCGCGACGCAAGGCTTCCAGTCGCCGGACATGGGCATCGACATAGCCCTCGTAATCACCGCCCGGCACACGTCCTTCGAACTTCGCCTGTTCGAGATGGCGGTTCGGCCGGTAGATACCATTCTCCGAGAGCGCAGCGATCGTGCGATCAGAGGGACGTTGCGCTGTATCGGCGAGGCCAACTTCAACAATACTGCCGATCCGGGCATCTTCGACACGTGTCGAGTTAATGCCGGGAAGATGGTGTGTTCGCCCGTCGATACCGTCCACCACGAGCGTCAGGTTCTCGCCCATCTCGTCGGTGAGATATTTGTCCACGACGCGGCCGATGATGGGTGCCGCCGGTGCTGCATCGTGAAGCTGGAAGGTCATCGGATCACGTTCCTGCCCATCGGCCTTCAGCGCTTTGTGCATGTTGCGGATGATGTCGCCGCGCTCACCCAGTTCACGCAGCGCCGGTTCCATCTTCGCGCCAAGCTCCCAGACGCCGGGTGCGTGTTCGGTGGCCAGCCCCATCTTTTCCAGTTTGGCGAGACGGCGCAGACGAAGCGTGCGGTTGAACTGGCGGCGTGCATCGGCCGGTTCATGGCGCAGATCGAGGAACCGTTCGTCGGCCTCCTCGGTCATGGCGCGGTCGATGCGGGTGAAACGATCCTGATCGATTTCGGCAGCCAGCTTACGGCTCTGCTCGATCTCGGTCACGGGACCGAGTTCCAGCGTGGTCAGTTCGCTCGCCCGCTCACGAATACCATTGGCGAGATAATCGCCATTGATGACCAGGTTCTCGCCCAGATCGTCCTTGCCCCGAACGATGACATGGACATGGGGATGGCCGGTATTGTGGTGATTGACCGCCACCCAATCGAGTTTCGTGCCAAGGTCGGCCTCGATGCGGTTCATCAGGTCGCGGGTGTGTTCGGTGAGGTCGGAAAGATCGGCGGCATCTTCGGGGGAAACGATAAAGCGGAACTGGTGACGATCATCCTTGCCGCGATCAAGGAAGGCATCTCCATCGGCACGATCGTCGGTGGCGGAATAAAGCTGACCACGCTCGCCATCACGCGATGTTCCGTCGCGCTGGATGTAGCGCAGATGGGTAGCACCTTTGCCATTCTTCCCCGCGCTCTGAACGTATCGGGTTTTGACGACGACGCGACGCGCGCCAGCCGTACTGTGACGCCAGCCGCTCGACAGGGTTCGGGCGCGGACAAAGGCCGCACCACGACCACGCTTGACGCCCGGACCTTTGCCAGCACGCGATGCCTTGCCGCTCTTGGCGGTGGCTAACGATCTGGAGCGCGCCGACGATGATGCAGATGACCGCGACGGGCTGTTGCTATGCTGGCGGGCGATCTTTTTCGCCTGGGTGAGAAAGCTCTTTGTCTTGCCTGCCTTCGGCGTGTCGGCGCGGATGCGGCCGGGCTTCGGGCGGAAGCGGAATTCGTCGTCGGCGCTCATGGATGCGACTCCGGCCCAAATTGCCAGAAACCGCCTGATATCGAGCAATGGTGCCGGTCAAAACCCAGCAAAGCCAAGGCATTGCGCCAAATCACGGCACTACGAGCCGAAAACCGTAGTGCCGTTCGCGGCTCCCCTAACCAGTGTGCAGACAACAACAATTTCAGAAACCGGGCCGACGTGGTGCCGGTTTCCTTTATCTTGCCCTCCGCCTTCCCTGCCCTTTTTGCCCTTCCTGCCGGGAATACAGCCAGGCGACCCCTTGCCTGACTGCCCACCGGAAGCGGACCCAAAGCGCGTGGAGACGCCATGCTCATGGCGCATCTCCATTGCTCGCACGGGCCACGAATATGCCGCCGTCCTGCGGCTCCTGATCGACGGAATCGCGCAGAGGAACGGTTGCGCGGACGTCGCCCGACGGCTGATTTGCCGCCGCCGAATTGCCGCCGGATTGCGCAACAAAGAGCGGAGCTTCGCGCCAATCCGGCGGTGGCAGCAGCACGATCGTCGGCACATCAGGCGCAGCCGCATGCCCGAGAACAGGTGCGAGCGTGGCGACATAGGCGCGTGTTTCTGCGGGCAAAGTGCGGCCTGTCGCCAGATGCTCGTCATAGCGACCGGGACCGGCATTGTAGGCGGCAAGCATGGCCGCGACATTGCCATAGCGGTCCCACATCTCGCGCAGATACGCCGTACCTGCGAGGATGTTGTCGCGCGGATCGTAAGGATCGCGCCCGAGGCCATGGCGGCTGCGCAGGCCCGCCCAGGTATCGGGCATGACCTGCATCAGTCCCATTGCACCCGCCGATGAGATGGCGCGCACATTGCCCGCGCTTTCCACACGCAGCACGGCCCGAATCCAGTGCTCTGGAATGCCGAAACGCTGTGACGCCTCGGCAATGCAAGCAGCATGGGGATGCGCATTGACAGGCGCAGGTTGCGGCGTGATATGCGCCATGGCCGGCATCGAGCCGCTGCCAGCCGACAGCAGGGCCGTGAAGAGAAGAAAGGTGCGGGATCGCATGATCTCAGTCGCGATCTTCGCGGGGCCGCGGGCGGCTCCAGTACAGCGACCATGACGAGCCTGCATCGTCGTCGCGGAACAGGTTGGCGCGGATCGGGTGCGGTAAGGCCGGATCGTCGAGCAGCACCGAGAGATATTCGCCAGCCTTTTCGCCGGTGCGTTTCCATGCAGCACCGACCTCGGGACCGTCATGCTCAATGTAATGGACGCGATAGTCCGGCGCATTCTCCGTATCGGAATGTTCAGCGGGCACGATGACGAGATCGCGCTTCATGGTGAGCGTGACGAGCTGACCGGCGAAGCCGGATGCGTCACGCGCGAATTGACCGATCTGTGGCATGGTATGTCTCCTGTGTTGGTGGATTTGGCGTGAGTTCAATGCGTGACCGCCCGCCATTCGTAGCGGCCATCGCCTTCCTCATCGGTCCAGAGCGGAAGCGCCCGGCCGATGACGGAACTGGCGGGAACAGGTCCGAAGTAACGGCCGTCGAGGCTGTCCCGGATGTCCCAATTCATGAGGAAGAGTTCGCCGTCGCGGATGATGCGGCAGCCCTGCCAGACCGGCAGATCGCGTCCCATGCGGTCGCGCTCCAGTGCATCGCCCATCTCGACGTTATCGACGGTGATCGTCGCACCGCTGCGGCAGACGCGCTGTCCCGGCAAGCCGAGGACGCGTTTCAGCAGCGGCACGTCCCGCCCGATATAGCCGCGTTCGACCATGAACCGCTCCAGCGGTTCGGGCGGCGCGATGACGACGAGTTCAGGAACTTCGACCACATCGGCAGGAACAACTGTGTAGAAGCCGATGGGCGCGCTGGCGGTCGCATTCCAGATCAGCCGGGTTGGCAGATCGGCGACAGCCGTGACGACAAGCGTGCCAACGGCTATCATTGTCACGGCGAGGATATGGCGGCGGCTCATGGTGCAATCCTCCGGCGGCTGACCCATGCGGCATGGCGCTCTGGGGTGTAGGGATTGGGTTCCTGGCCGGCACTCAAACGGTTGTGGACGTGCCGCCAATGATCCGGCGCAACATCCGCCGGATCGACGCCAAGCGCGTCCACGGCATCAATCAGGGCCAGCACCCGCTGGACCTGTCGCCAGCCGTCGATACGCAGCAGGATCTCGCCGCCAGGACGAATGAAGGGCACGGTCTGGTACGGTTCGCCACGCCCGACAGCGCGCAAGATGTCGAGCCGCGAAACGATGGTGCCGTAATCGTTGGAGGCCCAACGGACGAAGGCGAAGATGCTTTCGGGCGCAAAACCGATCAGACTGCGGCGGCGGTCGATGATCTGCTCAGAGCTCTTGCGGCCAAAGCGTATCCAGCGCTCGACCTTCTTCTTCTGGAAGGTCAGTTCGACCAATGTGGTGAACGGTGCAGGCCCGTCCGCCTGCGGATGTTCATGCGCAGCGCGCACGGTTTTGCCGGTCATGGCTGATCTCCTTCGATGGGTGGAAACTCGCGGACCAGCAGCTCGCGCAGCATCACGGCGACGGTGACGCCACGCCGGAAAGCAGCAACCTTGATGCGCCCGCGCAGTTCGGGCGCGATGTCGATGGTCAGGCGGGCGGTGAACGCCTCCGTAGCCGTCTTGCCGGTTGCCGGCGCATCGGCGGCTTTGACCCAGCTATCGGGATTGCCCGGACGCGATGCGAAGCCGGATTTGACGGGCGGACGTGTCATGGCACGATCCTCCCGACACCGAGGCCATTGATTTCGGCCGCCAGCGCTGTGACCTCCTGTGCGGCCCGTTCGCCGCCATCTGTCTCCAAGACCAGCCGTCCGGTCTGTGCGGCTTCGGCGAAGGCGACACGCTGGCCGACCGTCGTGGCCAGCAAGGGCGGATCATGTTCGGCCAGTGTCTCTGCCGTTTCGCGGGTGATGACGGTGCGCGCACTGCATCGGTTCAGCAAAAAACGGGCGGACAGCTCCGGGCGATAGATGCGGGCTTCGTTCAGAAGCGCCAGCATCTCGGCGGAGGCCCAGCCGTCGAAAGGAGATGGCTGCACCGGGATCAGCACCAGATCGGCTGCAAGCAGCGCAGAGCGCATCAGGCCAGCGACACGGGGCGGACCATCAATAACGACATGATCGGCGTCACGCGCCAGCTCCGGCGCTTCCCTGTGCAGGGTATCGCGGGCAAGGCCGATGACGGTGAACAGCCTTGGCAGCCCTTCATGGCTGCGCCGCTGCGACCAATCGAGTGCGGAGCCTTGCGGATCGGCATCGATCAGGATGACCCGCTTGCCTTGCGCAGCCCAGGCTCCGGCGAGATGCAGCGCCAGCGTCGTCTTGCCCACGCCGCCTTTCTGATTGAGGAGCGCGACGATCATGGCTTACCCCGCCCAGGTCGGCGGAAAGTGGCACTGGCACCGTGCCTCCCATGCGCGCGCGTCAAAGAAGAAAAGTTAGATTCTATGTTAGATTCTAAGTTAGCAGTCGGATTCTGCTTTTCGTTCCAGAGACTTAATTGGGGTTCGTGCGCCTGATGTGCCGATAGTGCTGCGCCTGATGTACCGATACCCTTTGCGCCTGATGTACCGACGGCATCCACAATGTTATCCACAGGCACTGTGGATAGATTTTCAGGGCGGATTCGCAGCAACTCGCGGCGATCTTCGCGCAGGATCTTGAGCCTGTAGCCGGGCAGCGGCTGGCGGGCAGCAATGCGGCGAAGGTCCAGCGCAAAGTCCGATGGCCGGGCCATGCTGCCGGATTTCTGGTAGAGGTGCGCAACCTCGAACAGCCAGCCATGCGGCTGATGTCCGGCATGTTTACGGGCGACACGGTAGAGCCAGCGCTCGATACCGCCGGTCAGCCGGAAGTAATACGGGTCGATGGTCAGGACCAGCGAGCGGTCAAGGACGCTGTTATAGAACCACTCGGGCAGGACAAACTCCATGCCCTCGACACGACCGTCGCGCGTGGTCATCTCTTCCCATTCGTTGATCCAGGAGAACTGGCGACGGCGCCAATGCTTGCCGTTACGGATCGTCGTGGCGACGACGGTCGATTGCAGCCGGGCAAGCGCTGCCTTCAGCAGCAGATATTGCCGGTTTCCGGTGTCGCGCCCGATGGCGCGCAGCAGATGATAGGGCGTGAAGCGCAAGAATCGGGATGTCTTGATGCCGTTGTTTTCGGCGGCGACGATCTGGCTCGCAGCCCAGATCAGCACATCAGCATCCCAGATCGTCGCCATGCCGTGTTCGGGCATGCCGAACACCTGCACCTCGACATCGGCGGTCTTGTAGAGGATGGGCTTTGTGCGCGGCGTCTTCGCCAGCGAGAAGAAAGGCCGCTCCATCAGATCGCGCTGGTCGCGCGGACTGGCATCGCCGGTTGCGACCACGAAGGGATCGAGGTGGCTGCGCTCGCTACCGCCTTCTCGTCGCAGGGCGTCAGGGTGATCGACGCGCCGCATTCAGAGCTTGCTCCGCTCTTCAGGCGTCAGGGGGCGAGCCGGAAAGACCGTGCCGGCGTCCTTGTCACTGGTGGATTTGCGTGCGCCAATGTCGGCCCAGGCCTGAAGATCCTCAACCGTGTAGAGAACCCGGCCACCGATTTTGCGATAGGTCGGACCGGTCCCGTAGGTCCGGTGCTTTTCCAGCGTGCGAAGAGAAATGCCAAGGAAACGTGCTGCTTCCTGAGTGCGCAGCATGCGCGGTGGCATTTCCGTGTTGCGGCGCTCGGCCATGAGATCACCTCCGGTTCGTCAGGTTGATGCGGCTGCCGGAGACGGCGGCGCGCTATGGCGAACCATGGGAAGTGATCGGCGGTGTGTAGCGTGCCGCATTTGCGCCTATGCGCAGACGGCACCCCGAAAGAGGCTATATCAGCGCGAAAAGACGTGAGATTTCAGCAACTCAGTGAGCCCGATGCGGATTCGCACAAAACATCTGCACGCAGTTCAGCTATGAATACAGTTGGAGCAGACGCACTGCTCCGGGGCTTAGTAACCCCTGTTGGCGGTTGGTGTCGGCCGTGACGATGCCACACTCCTTGACCCTATGGTCGGGGAGCCCTTGGCGTATGTTCAGGGCTTCTCGCCTAAAGGCCATGGGGCCGTCTAGTCACGGTTACTAACTTGTATATTTCTCCTGCATCCAAATTGACTTTACTGCATAATGTGGATGTGCAGGTGGGAGACCGCTTTTAACTTGGTGCCTTGACACCTTCGGGGAGCTTGGCTCCCCATCTGGTTTAATCCTTAGCCCGAACAGTCGCCGGATCTCAGAGATCGCATTTCACAAGTTGGGGCGCATTAAACAGGAGGGGAAATGACCCGTCATGTGACCACAGACTCACTCGCCTTCCAGACTTTGAGTATCGACATTTCAAAAGGATGGTTCAATGTTTTTCTGCATCCGGTCGGACTAAAAGAACGCTTTGATAACAATGTGGCGGGAATTCGCCAGTTTATCCGCTGGCTGAAGCCTGCCACAGTCACCATAGCTGTTATGGAAGCAACGGGTGGCCTGGAGGCACCTGTGTTTAATGCATTACAATACGCAGGTTATGATGTGGCACGGATAAACCCACGATGGATACGGGATTTCGCCAAAGCATCGGGACGTAGTTCCAAAACAGACGAACAGGATGCCCGTTTCATCGCTTTATATGGCGCTACCATGCAGCCGCCGCCGAGTAAGTCGACTGACCAGAAATCCGAAGCGTTCCGGGCTTTATGTGTTCGCAGACGCCAAATCCTTGACATGAAAACTCAGGAGATCAATCGTCAGAAGCAAACACGCGATAGCACAATTGCGCGCTGTATCCGGAGCATAATTGCACTGCTTGATAAGCAACTGGCAATGCTGGAAACCACAATCGACACGATGATCCGTCAGGATATAGAGTGGTGCCGTCGGCGTGACATCATACAGAGCATACCCGGCTTTGCAGCAACAACAGCGCGGACGCTGATTGCCGACCTTCCCGAGTTAGGATCGCTAAACAACAAACAGGTTGCGGCCCTTTTAGGTGTGGCGCCAATTAATCGTGACAGTGGGAAACATCAAGGTTATCGTGCTATTGGAGGGGGACGTTCGCGCGTGCGCCACGTTCTGTATATGGCAACCATGGGAGCTGCCACCCGCAATAATCGTCGTCTGAATGCAATCTATAAAAAGCTTCTGGCTGCTGGAAAAAAGCCCAAGGTCGCTATCGTGGCCGTCATGCGCAAGGTGCTTGTTATCATCAATACAATGATCAGAAACAACGAAACATGGAAAGCCGAGACCCTGCAAACTGCTTGACTTCTAATACAGTCGCTCCCCGATCACCAGGAGTCAGAGAGTTTTATTGCAGGGGCGAACCGCAGAAACTCTTCTAAAGAAGGGGAATGACCGTGAAAGCACCCGTCGAACTTGACCCCGATGTGGATGATCTGGCCCCGTCCGGCCATGTTATCACCGCCTATGACGAGCAGCACTTTGTGACCTATCTGCGTATTCTGGACGCCAAGTCCGAGGAAGCCGACTGGAGGGAAGTGGCGCGAATAGTTCTGCACCGCGATCCGGCATCAGATGAGATGCGCACCCGACGATGCTGGCAGAGCCATCTGGAACGCGCTCAATGGCTGTCGCGAGAAGGTTACAGGCAAATACTGGAACAGGCTGCGGCAAACAGGAATCGTTGAGATTGCCTCATTTGACTTTTGGTCGTGCAATCGGCTTGACCGGATAATGCAGAAGCATCCGATACCCCCCGCGCATCATCCTGATGCCGTGGGCAACAAGACGACGTGCCTTGTTCTTGCGCGGATCAGTCTCGAAATCTTCCTTGTTGCCACGGAAACCGAGCAGGACTTCGGCAACGGCGCGATAGCTTTCGCCGTGTAGCCGTGCGTCCAGCGCCCGTAGCGACAGAAGGTGCCATTGTCGAAGCTGTGCTGGCATGGCGCGAACATCCGGCCCCGGAGAGCGGCCTGTCAGGCACCTCCAGAAACGGCGGGCCGCGTGGGCGCGTAATTCCATGAACTCGTCCATGGGCAGAATTGCAGCATAGAAAGCTGCCGCATCGATTGCGCCCTGCGGCAGCCAGAATTGATGCTCCATCCCACCGATACGCCAGATAGCGTGCCAGCCATCCGGCGCGCGGCGCAGGATCAGGCCATCGAGATGTGCAAGAGCGACAAGCCGCCCGCCATCGGAATCGTTCTGCTCGACCGGTGACAGAATAACGGCCTGCGGATTGAAATGCGGCGACCATAAAGGCAGTGCGCCGTCAGGCTGCGCGTCGGGGTCGTGTGCGAAATCGCACCCCCCAGCGGGAAGCAAAGGCGTCGACCTCATCTCCCGCGGGTTCTCTCCTCTGCGTGAGTCTCTCGACGTCACGGCGATAGTCTTCGTTGCGACGAAGATATTCCCAGGCGAAACCGGCGGGCGGAAGGCCTTTAATGCGTTTATAGGCCGCCGGAGTACGCCAATCTATGCTCTGCATGGCGCGTCCTCCCAAAGCCGAACGGCACAAGGCCACGTCCGACCTGAAAAGGCTGCGGTATTGAATGGTTTTGCGGTAGCGTGTGTAACGCGATAAGTGGATCGCCTAACCCGATCAATCCATTAAAGAATCTCTCGTTAGCACTGTTGCGCACCACATGGGAGACACCCTGACGACATTCCCGTGTCAGTGATCGAAGCCGAATGGCGAAAACGAACGACCGCGTGGTTCCGGGGCAGCCAAGAGCGCGGGCCGCAGCGACAAGGCGACCGCCATTACGGGCAACTCGGCGCACACGCCCGCAGCGAGGGGCTGATCGTGGTGACGAACAATATGAAGGAGTTCGTCCGCATGCCCGGCGTGCGGGTGGAGAACCGGGTGTAGCGGTTGCGGTGAGCGTGACGGCTTTCCTGCGGTATGAGAAAGGCCCCGACCTTGTGGTCGGGGCCTTTGTGCCGCGCCTCAGTCGCCGCGGCGACCGTTGGGGCGGGACCAGATGAGGGAGAAGGTGTCGCCTTCTTCGTCATCGAAGAGGTTGGCGTAGATCGGGGCGTTGAAGCTCGGATCGTCCAGCTTGAGGCCCAGATAGTCGCGGCCCTCGTTGGAGCGCTTGGACCAGGCGGCGCCGATTTCGGCGCGACCGACCTGAACCCGGTGGCTGGGGGCGTTCTCGCCGGTGGCGCGCAGGTCGGGAACGATGCGCACGCCGTTGGCCTTGACGCTTAGGGTGACGATTTCGCCGGTGAATTCGTTCGAGCCGGTCTTCTTGAAGGTGCCGATGGTTGCCATTTTAAGTCTCCGTTTTCGTTTCCGAGCCCGCACCATTGCGGCCGCTATGGCGATCGACAGGCCGGAGACGAACGCTGGCGCACCCCCGCAGGGGGCTGGACAGCACAGGAGGAACTTTCTTGTTCCGCCCGGAATGGCGGCTTTGCCGGCAGGGGAAGAAAGTTGTGACGACGCTATTGCGCTAAAGCGGTCGAAGCGCATCGCGCTGTTCTTCGGCCAGATCAGGCCATTGAAGAGACCGTTTGGAGCGGTCGAGACACGGGGGCTGAACGGAGACTGTGGCAACCTTTAGGCCCATCATTATGACCAGACGGATAACACCGGCCTTGCCTGTCGCTCTGCGTCTCAGACCATGCGCATCTCTCTTCCCGGCCTGCTCTAACGGCATTGCCCCCAACCGGGTTTGGTCAGTCCACAAACGCTGGCCCTGACCGTTCTGCGCTCCTGTAGGCCGCGTCTGCGCCTCAAGCTGATCCGATGCTTGCCAGCAATCGACCGCCATATTCCTGACGAAGATCGAAGATGATCCGTATCCGCGTCTGGTCGCCATCAACGGATCATTGCGGTTCAGGTGCGTGCAAGGTTCCCGTCCTCTGAAGCGGCTGCCGCCATGCCTACAACGCGCAGGAACGCCGTCACTCCAACCGCAATCGCCCCGATCATCGAGAAGATGAGCTGCCATGTCTCAGACGGCATCATGTGCTTGACGATAACGAGCGTTGCGTAAAACCCGGCCATCCCCGCCGGAGCGACGAAGGCCAGAGCAATCAGCAAACGCGCCTAGATCGGGCGGACCAGCATGAACAGGACCTGACCGACGGCCAGTGTCAGACCGGCGGCAACGAGACCGACAACGATGCCGCCGAGCCAGCCAGCTCCGGTGCCATAGGCCCAGGTGCCTGCGTTGAGGCCGATGAAGAACGGCAGGGCGAATACGGCGAGATTGAACAGCAGCCAGCACATGGTGCCGATAGCTGCGATGGAAACGAGGATCCCGAGAATGATCATGGTGGTGTCTCCGTACAAAAAGTTGGACGGTTGCGCCTTCCACCACCACCATGGCGCAACCACAACACAGCAACATTCCACTCACCGGGCGAGATGAGATAGCTTGTGAGGCCAGGCCTTCTGCGAATTCGCCACTTGAACAAGAAAGCCGATACGTCTGGTAGACCAGTATCGGCTCTACCTCTAAGATGATCATATTCTTGGGAGGAAGGCTGCGGGTTGAAGTCTATCGCAGAAATAGATTGGCCAGATTGAGCATCTGATGTCGATGGCGAATGGGCAACCTAGTCAGACGTTGATGAGCAGCTTCGCCACAAGGAGTGAGGTATCCAAACGCCATCCGATCAATGATCCCGTATTATGAGGACGTGATCTCGCTGGCTGAGAGCTACCATCTTGAGACTGGACTGCATTTGTCCGTGTATGGCGACATCGGTGAATTGTTCGGCGCCGTCACCTACGGTATCAAGTTTAACTAGGCCTACGCGCAGGGCTCGGGCGGCAGGCTCTAAACGATCATGTCGAGACTTCGGTAACGGGCCATCCCAGTCAAGCAAAGAGTGACGATCGCAGTAGCGCCGTCGTGCTGCCAGAGCGGTAATTCCGATGTGCCCATCTCATTGGCCTGCTCGACCGAGGCCTGCGACAGTCCTGACCACGGCATCATCGGAACCACGTCGCCGTTGGTACCTTGAAGATCTGTACTCAAGCAGGCGTTAACGATATCGTTCTGATGTAACGCTCAGGCACACTTGGCGATCAACAGAACTTTTGGGGAGAATTTTGTGCCATCCTTCCGGATCAGGTGAAAGATGACGCCGTAAAACAGTCCAAGTTTTATCCGCACCCCCACCGGGTCATTTCTCAGCGGCAATTAATAGGCAGGTGTCTGTTTTTTGACTTTAAGATGCGGCAAGAAACGCGTCACGGTTCGGGTATCTAGCTGCGGTATGCATGGGCAGCTGAGCTTGGTGCGATATAAATAAGATCAAGTCCCTCGTTGTGAAGAAGTAAATCAATCTCGATTAGCCTCACTCACTGACAGCTCACGAATCGTGGTTAGCAAAGGCGAGCGGTCATCCCGACGCCAAGCAAGAGCAACATTCAGCGTAGGCACAGGAGCGTGAAGCTCAATGACCCGCATTTTCTTTTCGTCAGTAGCGATCATATGACCCGTCACAAAAGTAACACCAATTCCAGCTTCCACTAAAGAAATGCAGCTTTGATTTTCCTGACATTCTTGGACGCGTGGTCGAAACCCTGCGGTAGAACATGCCCGAATGATTTCATCATGTATTGCCGGATGCTTATGCTTTGATGGGATAATAAACGTATCCGATGTGAACGCAGATAGTGAAAGAGAACCGCTATCGAAGTGTCGAAGCAAAATATGATCTGAGGGCAAGGCAAGCCGCATCACCTGTTCGTGCACGACGTAGACTTCAAGCATGGGATCCGAAGCTGGAGCAAGCAGAAAACCTGCATCAATCTCTGCTGACCGGAGCGATTTCAACTGAGCATCGGTTGGAAGCTCATGGATTGTAACATCAATGGCAGGATGGCGACTTCTAAAGTCTCGCATGACCTGAGGGAAAACTGTCTGCATAGCCAGCGTTGTGACGCCAATGGCAAATCGACCGCTCTGTTCACCAATTTCATGCCGGATTGCCCGTCGAACTTGATCAAGATGTTCGAGGAGCCCTTCTGATTCTCGATAAAGCAACGCCCCGGCTGAAGTAAGCGCAACTCGACGGGTTGTTCGCTCGAACAGCTTCACGCCCAGCTTGTGCTCAAGTTGAGCCACGACTTTTGTCACAACAGGTTGAGACATATTGAGCTGTTCGGCGGCCCTGTTGAAATTTAGTGTCGTTGCCACTCGGGTGAAGCAACGGAGTTCCTTGATTTCCATCTTCTATTAATTCTACATTGACATAAGTATATATTCGGTAATAGAAATTAAATTCCTAGTCAAGTGTTATATATAGACGCTGCGATCGGATGTGGCTGGTCGCATCTTGGCCGGCACAACACTGATATGTGCCGTCGACTCTCCCCGTGGGAGCACGCCAGACGGTGTGTGCACACGATCATAAGGTGTGAACGCTCTTAGTGTAGTGCAAAATGACGACTAACGTACAACTCAGCAAATCAAAATGTAAAAAGGAAACAGAATGACCAAGAACAAGATGACCTTAGGCTCTATTTGGACTGGCGATATTAAAGGTAACGGCAGGATCGAAGGCGATGGGTTCAGTATTGAGATTGGCATCCCTGCCGTGTACGGAGGCAGTGGTGCTGGGGCCGATCCGAAACAGTTGTTTGTCTCCTCTACGCTCGCTTGTTTTATTGCGTCACTGCGGGCGATCACGGACAACAAGAAGATTCCGGTGGAGCATCTTGAAGTCGTGACTGAGGCGACCACCGATGATAAGGATTTCTCAATCAAACATACTGCGAACGTAACACTTTCTCCAGGCTCTACCGACATGGACGTCATTGCCGCTGAGGCGGCAGTTCAGTCAGCTGAGAAAGTTTGCTTGATTGGGAATTTGGCGAAAAAGGCCGGTATTCCTGTCGATATCGTTACCTTGGTGACTGTTTCGGATAAATTTTAGGCGGTTGATCCGGATCTGGTGTGCGTACTGGGTAATGGGTTCATCTTGTATATCCAGCGTGGTAGCTGGCCCGTATGGGCAGACCTGCAAGGCCCGGGACTGGCCAGCTTGCGACAAAGCGCTCTAGCGCCGCCGGGTGCTCAACATCTGGTTTGTTTCTAGAGTAACATGGTCGGCCGCGCTAAGCCGTAAGCGCATCCAACAAGCCGACTACAGTGAAGCGGTGATCAGTTTGGCTGCTGCAGATACCGTGGCCAGCAGGTTAAGCTGGCCACGGTATCGGCGTCAGATCAAACAATAGGTTTTACCAGTAGCTCGCTCTTACGTCATTGTCTCCTCTGGCCCGGCAACGCAGCGGCGGGGATTCAAAAGGCATGATCGGCGTGATAAGACATTTGCGGTCACACATCTCACCGGCTGTCATCTGTAACGACTTGCCCCGAATTTACGCAATGAACAAAAAAAAACATCTCGATTTAGTTGATACTAGTAGACGCGATCAGGTTGATCGTTACCTGCCGCTTCCCGTGCGCCCCTATACCCGGCTGGCGCGGCTGAACCGGCAGGTTGGTATATGGCGCTTTTACCTCATTGGGCGCCCTTTTTCAGGCGCACATGGCCTGCCCGATCTACGTGATCTGCTGCTGTTTACACCTAAAACTATCACGCCTTTCAAGAGCACGGACGCAGTGATGCGTGGATACATCCAGGCATTTCAGTACGTTGCTCGTGGTCAAAATAAACGCGGAGTTCCACGTTTCGGGGCGAATGGTCAGCTGTAGGCAATTGCCAAAGCGCTCAGGTCGATATGTCCGAATTTACGGAGAGGATCTGGCGCTCTTGCAGTAGTGCGCAATGGCTTTAGCCGAACCGGCAGCACTCATGCGCTGCCGGTTCCGAAGCGATAGACCGGGATGCCCATCTTGCGGGCCTTATCGGCCAGGTTGTCCTGAATGCCCGTGCCAGGGAAGATGATGACTCCGATCGGCATGATGCCGAGCATCTGGTCGTTACGCTTGAATGGTGCGGCCTTGGCATGTTTCGCCCAGTCGGGTTTGAATGCGACCTGTGCGACCTTGCGATTATTGGCCCAGGTGGCAGCGATGCGTTCCGCGCCCTTGGGCGATCCACCGTGCATCAGCACCATGTCTGGGTGCTTGGCGTGGACCTGATCGAGCTTGGCCCAGATCGTGCGATGATCGGTGGTGTCGCCACCCGAGAAGGCGATTTTCGGTCCGGCGGGCAGCAGCACCTCGTTGTCGGCCCGGCGTTTTGCGGCGATGAAGTCGCGGCTGTCGATCATGGCCGAAGTCATCTGGCGATGGTTGACCCGTGAGCCGGAGCGTTGCGACCAGGGTGTTCCGGTGGTACGCAGATAGATGTCGGCGGCGGTATCGCGGAAGGTTTCCATACTGTCGCGGCGCTCGATCAGGCTTTGGCCCGCGCCGATCAGGGTTTCAAGCTGGACGGATTTGACCTCGCTGCCGTCCTGTTCACGCTGAAGGCGCTTCTGTGCCTGCTCGTTATCGTCGAGTTTGGTCTCGATCCACTCGACAGCGCGGTGGAAGGTGTTGACGGTGGACCAGAGGATTTCGTCGAGGTCGAAATCGAGGCTGGTGTCGGCCATGGTGGAAATCAGGGCGTCGAAGATGTCGGAGACTGCGCCCTGGATGACGTGATCTTCGGGTGTGATCCGGGGATCGGCCTCGTCTTCCGAGGGGCGGTAGCCGTAGAGTTCAAGTTCTTCGATGGCATGGCCGGTCGGGGACGTGCTGTAATCGGGTTCGAAATCGTCGTGCGCGTACATGGGATTCTTCCGTCAGTTGGACCGCGACCGTCGCGGCCTTCATGGCGACGAAAGCCCACGGGCGCTCCGGTCTGGCAGCGCGAGCCTCTGGCGAGTGCCTTGATGGCAAAGCCCGGCTGATTTGTTTCGCGCTGTAAAGGCGGCTCCGCCGCCGACGGAAATCAGTCGGGCGCCGCCATTGCCTGACCGGAGCGTTTGTGGGCCGATCGCCCTCTCGGAAGGCCAAGGCGCGGTCCTCTGCTGATGACAGGATGCAGCCAATGCGCATGACAGGATCGGAACGCCCCGATCACGGCCCCGCACCAGCTATGCGATTGAAGCGATGAAGCGGCTGACGTCCTCGGGAGCGATTTGCACCCGGACCTCTGCCCGAACGGCATCCAGCCCGTAAGTTGCGAGATCTTCGTTGAAGTCCCCCATCATGGGCGAGAGCGTCATGGTCTCGATCCCGACCTCGTGCGCCCGGTCCACCAGGCTATCACCTGCGCTGTCACCTGCCGGATCGTCATCCCGGACGATATAGAGCCTGCGCAGTTGCAGCGGGAACAGGATGGCGGCGAGATGCCCGGCCGAGAGTGCTGAAGCCATCGGCATGGTGGGCAGAGCCTGACGCAGCGACAGGATGGTTTCGATACCTTCCCCCGCTGCCATGACATCCCTCACGCACCCGAAACGAACCGCATGTCCGAGCAGGTCGCCCATTGCCTTCCTTGGCGGATCGATGGATGCCTTGCCGGAACCGTCCGGGGCCAGCCATGTGCGGTGTGCGCCGGTGATCCTGCCATCGAGGTCGGTGACGGCGGCGATCATCGCGGGCCATGTTTCGGTCGGACCATCGTCCTCGGGCCGCCAGTAGCAGTTGGGATGGAAGCGCAGATTTGCGGTCTGGCGTAAATCCGTAATGCCGCGTCCGCGTAAATACGCTTCTGCGGTACTGCCGATCAGCGGCTGCGTCATGTGCCAGAGGCGGCGGGCGGCCTCGGACGATCCCGATGGTGCTGGCGTTCGGGACCGACGGGATGGTGGCTGTGGTTCAGGATGCGGCAGGCTAAGGAAGCGCCGGGCTTCTTCGGCAACGTCTGCGAAATCGATCAGACCGAGCGAGTCCCGGATCACGTCCAGCAGATCGCCATATTCACCTGTGGCCGAGTCCTGCCATTTACCGGCAATGCCTTTCACACTGTCGTGCAGCCGGACGAACATCGAGCGGCCAGCGGTGTTTCGGACATCGCCAACCTGCCAGTAGTTGCCCTGTTTGCGACCATTCCAAAGATAGTGACGGCACACCGCCTCGGCCTGTCGGCCGAGACGCTGCGCCAATTCGGAAGCGTTGAGACGCGCCATTATGCGGCCTCCCGCTCACCGATGCGTTCAACCGGGAAGCGGTCAAGCAGTTTGCCTGTGATCTCCGGTCCCATCGCGCCGACCGGCACGAAGAAGCGCAGTTTCCACGAGATGATCTCGCTGAAGAGGCCATAGGCCCGCAGCCGGTCGCGCATTGCGTCAGTAAAGCCGGCCAGTTCGATCCGGTTGGCGCCCATGACACGGACGCGGCGCAGTTGCAGCCCCTCGGCGAGATCAAGGATCGTGCGACCTTCGATCAGCGCGGCATAGGCGGCATCGGGTGTCAGGCTGCTGGTAACGCCACTGGTCGAGGCATTGGCAGCCCATGCCGGCGATACCCGGCGACCGATGATGCGTTCGCCCTCGTCAGTCTGCAGCCGATAGATGCGGGAGGAGTCCTGCGGCAGCCGTTTCCAGATCGGCAGAAGCAGCCCAGTCACCATATGCAGAATGCTGTCGGTGAACTCCGGCACCTCGGCCAGTTCCGCCTTCCAGGCCACGGTTAAGGCGGCACGGTCGGCCTCAAGCCAATGGGTTTCGCCCATCGCCCGAACCGGAATGTTCATCGCCTCCATGGGCCGGATCAGCCGCACGCGCCGTTCGATCTCGCCGTCATCCAGCATGACGCTGGTGGTCGGGATCTGCACGGCGGCACGACCGGATCGCTCGTTGATAAGCAATCTTGCGCGCGGATCATCCAGTTCAGCCAAGGCGGCATCGAGCGTGACCGGCTGATTGCGTTTGCGCTCTGTGAGCGTCAGGAGCCGGGTTTCTGCTCCGGTGCCCGGATGGGTGTGGATCACCTGCCGGTCGGTGACGATGAAGCTTTCGGCCTTCAGCGTTTCCAGCCCCATGTCATAGGTGCCGGATGCAATCGCCCCGTCGATCCGTGACTGCAGAAGCTGCTCGAAGGCCGAGAACAGGATGCCCTGCAATTCGATGGTCAGCGCCAGCAGGCGGTTGAGGAAGGTGGTGATTGGCGGCAGGTCGTCCTTCACACCGTTGCTGTCCATCAGCTTCAGGCCGGTGGCGGATTCAAACCGTTCGAGCGAGCAGCCCTCGACCTTGCCGCGCACGATCAGCAGATAGAGCTGGCGCAACGCATCGCGGGCATAGGCGGATTCGAGGTTGTCCTCGGGACGCAACAGCCCCTGACCGCCGGTCTGACGCTGGCCGCGTGTGATCGCGCCCAGCGTGTCGAGACGGCGGGCGATGGTCGAAAGGAAGCGCTTCTCGGCTTTGACATCCGTGGCGATGGGCCGGAACAGCGGCGGCTGCGCCTGATTGGTGCGGTTGGTGCGCCCGAGCCCCTGAATGGCGGCATCTGCCTTCCAGCCCGGTTCCAGCAGGTAATGCACGCGCAGCCGCTGGTTTTTCGCCGAGAGTTCGGCGTGATAGCTGCGTCCCGTGCCACCGGCATCCGAGAAGATCAGGATACGCTTCTGGTCATCCATGAAGGCCGAAGTCTCGGCAAGGTTGGTGGAAGGCGCTCGGTTCTCGACCGCAAGGCGGGCCGATGCCCCGTTGCCCTTGCGCACGATCCGACGCGAACGGCCTGTGACCTCCGCCACCATATCTGTGCCGAAACGCTGGACGATCTGGTCGAGCGCCCCCGGCACTGGTGGAAGCGAACCCAGTTGCTCCAGCATCTCGTCGCGCCGCGCTACCGCCTCGCGGCATTGCACCGGCTGACCATCGCGGAAGACGGGGCGTGACGAGAGGTTTCCCTCGCCGTCGGTGAAGGGTTCATAGAGCTGCACCGGGAAGGAATGCTGCAAATACGAGCCGACATACTCCCTGGGCGTCACATCGACGGAAATATCATTCCACTCCTCGGTCGGGATCTCGGACAGCCGCCGTTCCATCAGGGCTTCGCCAGTCGAGACGATCTGGATGACGGCCGCGTGGCTCGCTTCCAGATCGGCCTCGATGGACCGGATCAGGGTCGGGGTTTTCATGGAAGTTAGCAGATGGCCGAAGAAGCGTTGCTTGGTGCTTTCGAAAGCCGAACGGGCGGCAGACTTCGCCTGCCGGTTCAACGTCCCCTCGCTGCCCGTGATATTTGCGGCTTCCATCGCCGCGTCCAGATTCCCATGAATCACGGCGAAGGCGGCAGCATATGAGTCGTAGATGTGCCGCTGTTCGTCCGTGAGCTGATGCTCGATCAGTTCATATTCGACGCCATCATAGGAGAGCGAGCGGGCGGTATAGAGGCCGAGGGATCGCAGATCGCGGGCCAGCACCTCCATGGCCGCGACGCCACCGGCTTCGATCGCCTCCACGAACTCGGCACGGGTGTGGAACTGAAAATCCTCACCGCCCCAGAGACCGAGGCGCTGTGCATAGGCAAGATTGTGGACGGTGGTGGCGCCGGTCGCCGAGACATAGACCACGCGGGCATCGGGCAGCGCGTGCTGGAGCCGCAGGCCCGCACGTCCCTGCTGCGAGGCGGCGACATCGCCGCGCTCGCCTTTTCCGCCACCGGCATTCTGCATGGAATGGCTCTCGTCGAATATAATGGCTCCATCGAAATCAGCCCCCAACCATTCGACGATCTGCTTGACGCGAGAAACCTTCTCACCCCGGTCGTCGGAGCGAAGCGTGGCATAGGTGGTGAAAAGGATGCCTTCTGACAGCGTGATCTTTGCGCCTTGAGGGAAGCGTGACAGAGGCGTGACAAGAAGCCGTTCCATGCCGAGGGCTGACCAATCGCGCTGCGCGTCCTCGATCAGCTTGTCGGATTTGGAGATCCAGATCGCCTTGCGGCGTCCGCGAAGCCAGTTGTCGAGAATGATGGCGGCAGACTGGCGGCCCTTGCCAGCGCCGGTTCCGTCCCCGAGCATGAAGCCCCGGCGAAAGCGGACCGATCCGGCAGCATCTTCGGGCGCGGCGCTCACATTGTCGAAATGCTCGTCCACGGTCCATGCGCCGGCGAGATGATCGCCATGGGCTTCACCGGCATAGATCACCGTTTCAAGCTGGGCATCCGACAGACGCGCGCAGATGTCAGCGGGCAGCATGGGCCGATAGGACGGCTTCGGCGGTGCGACCGAGGCCATGGCGGCGGATTGCACCAGCTTGGTCGGATGCGACTGCGCGCCAACAATGCGCAGCGATTGCAGCGCATATTCCTCATAGATGGCGTCGGACAGACGAGCGCCCTCCGGTGGCGTCCAGTCCACGGTCCCATAGGCAAGTTCGACGCCCTCGGGATCATTGGCGGGAGCCGAGGCAGGCCGCGCAGCTGTCGCACGGGCAAGATAGCCCCGCACGGTTTTCGGAGCGGCGGTCGAAGCGGACACCACGATCTTCGGCAATGATACCGGCGAACGCTGCGGGACATGCGCCTCGATCCATCCGATCAGCGTGGCAACATCAGGCGCGATCCCCGGTGAGGCCGGGAAACTGGCCGGATCGTCGGCGGGCAGTTTGTCGATGACCGTCAGCCGCGTGTCGATTGTGGTGCCGTGCTTTGCATAGACCGCGCCATCGACGGCGGCGGTGAACGCCACACGGCCACGGGCCTGCAAGCGGATGAAAGCGTCCCGCCAGGCCGGAGCCTCGGGGCCAAAGCCTGCGCCGGTGATCGTCACCAGCCGACCGCCAGGAGCAAGACGGGCCAGTGCCGAGGCAACATGCCGGTAGGCCGCATCAGCGACACGCCCGCTGACATTGGCCATGACCGAGAATGGCGGGTTCATCAGCACTACGGACGGGACGGCATCCGTGGCCAGATGATCGTCGATCTGGGCGGCGTCGAACCGGGTGACGGCGAAGGCCGGAAAGAGCGAAGACAGAAGATTGGCGCGGGTATCGGCGAGTTCGTTGAGGATAAGCGAGCCGCCGATGGTCTTCGCCAGGATCGCGAGAAGGCCGGTACCCGCCGATGGCTCCAGCACCCTGTCATCAGGTGTGATTGCGGCAGCCGTCATAGCGGCAAGGCCGAGCGGGATCGGCGTCGAAAACTGCTGGAAGTCCTGGCTTTCCTCGGAGCGCCGGGTCTGCGTGGGCAACAGCGCCGCGATCTTTGCCAGCACGGAAATCCGTGCAGCCGGAGATGCGGCTTTACGGAAAAGCGCCTTTCCGTATTTGCGTAAGAAAAGGACGGTGGCGACTTCACAAGCCTCATAAGCCAGCTTCCAGTCCCAGACGCCGGCAGCGTCGGACGCGCCGAAGGCCGCTTCCATAGCGCCGCGCAATGTGACGGCATCGACGCGCTCACCGCGTTCTAGATGGGGGAGCAAATGATTGGCCGCAGCCAAAATCGCGGGCGCAGCCGCCAGCGGCGTGACCGGATCGGTCACGGGAAACACCATGTTCATGTAGATAACCTCGGGAGAGCGGGAGGGAGAAGCCCGGACAGCGCTCTCTCTCGACCGCCGCGGCTCAACCCCTTCCGGCCCCCCTCTGGCTCTTGAAGCGCCTGTGTTTTATCGGCGGCGGATCATTTTGGTCACTTACCCTTAAGCTCCATCGAGACTATAATGGACGCGATTGGCGGCTACATCGGAAGCAAGTCGCGACGAATTTGGACGATACTGCACGATGACTTCTGCAACTCACAATGATCTGACAGATATACACAAAGGCGATTGGGTGGATCGCATTCTCCCGCAAGTCATGCGTCCCTACACAAGACTTGCAAGACTGGATCGTCCGGTCGGCATCTGGCTGACGCTGTTTCCTTGCTGGGCTGCCCTGTTCCAGGCAGCACATGGCCTGCCGGATTTGCGCGATCTGGTGGTATTCACGCTGGGTGCCTTCCTGATGCGCAGCGCCGGCTCGACCATCAACGACATGGCCGACCGGAATTTCGACGGGCATGTCGAGCGCACGCGGTTTCGGCCTTTGGCGAATGGTGAACTCAGCCTGTTCCGCGCCCTGATGTTTCTCGCCGTGCAACTGGCGCTGGCCGCGGCGCTGCTGTTCTTCCTCGCCCCCTTCGCCCGACTGCTCGCCGTAGGCGTCCTGCCACTGGTGGTGCTTTACCCCTTCTGCAAGCGCTTTACGCATTGGCCGCAGGCGGTGCTGGGCGCAGCCTTTAACTGGGGAATGCTGGTCGCATGGGCGCAGATCGCCGGGCATGTGCCGGCGGGCGCGGTGCTGATGTGGGCCGGAGCCATTGCATGGCAGATCGGCTATGACACGACCTATGGCTATGTCGATGTGAAGGACGACAGGCGGCTGGGCCTCAAGTCCACCGCTATCCTCTTCGGCGCGCACGGCAAGCCGTTGATCGGCCTGTTTTATGCGTTGACGGTGCTGGCATGGTCGGCCGGCGGCTGGCTTCTGGGCATGTCATGGCCCTACGCGGTGGGCATGGTGGTGATCGCTGCGCATCTGGGCTGGCAGGCATTGCGGTTTGACATCGCGCGCCCGGAAATCAACTTCCGGCTGTTCCTTGCCAATATTTTCACCGGCGCACTGCTGGCTGTTGCAGCCTTCGCGGGAGCGTTCTGATCTCTCCGGGGCCAGCGCAAATGACGTGGGCGTGCCCTCACTCGTAAAAGCATAAAGGCGCCCCAACTGGCTGCTGGGGCGCCTTTGTCATCATCCGAAGCGGCGACCGACCTCGGTAAAGGTGTATTCATAGGCGGCGATGGCTTCATCGATGGCCTCGTCCGAGGACAGATAAGCATATTCGCGTTCAAGCTGGCGGTAGAGCCAGCGGGCCAGATCGCGCAGCGCCTCGATGATCGTCTCCTCGGCATCAGCGGTCATGTCCTGCCGGGTCGGGCTGTCGCGCTCGACCGAGATCGACATGCAGTATTCGTGATAATAATGGCCACGATGGCGGGCATCGGCGCGAAGCTGATAGAAATTGCGGCGCTGGATCGCCTGAAGGGTATCGGCGATGCGGTGCAGTTCGGTGTCCTGCGGGGCGTATTCCCGGATCAGGCGTGGCGCATGTTTCCGGTAGGAGTAACCGGATTCAAAGCAGGCACCGTCACCTTGTGACCAGAAGCCCCGGAACCAGATGCAGGGTTCCTGCCGTGTGCCGCCGCCCATCAACCGGATGGTGCGGGTCTTGAGGTTCAGCCCGAGGATGTCCGCGATGCGCTGGAAATCTTCATAGACGGCATCGTACCAGTCATAGTCGAAGCCGCCCTCACGATACCAGGCGCGGGCCTTGTCCTTCGCCGCATCGGACAATTCGCCCAGGCGATACACGGTGGTTTCGATGATCTCAGGCATAGGGATCTCTCCCTTCCAGAACCGAGGAAAGCCAACCATCGGTATAGATCCAATCGACCGTTTCGCCGGTAGCAAGATCGAGGACGTGCGCCCCACCGCCAAATCCGTCGATGCGCGGTTTCGAGCAGCTGTTTGCGTACTGGAAACCCCATAATCCGCTCAGGCCAAACTCGGCAGCGCAGCGTTTGACGAATTGGACAACATGCTCGGGATCGCCGGTGACATCATCGCGCATCCAGAGTTGCGTGCCGCCATGTTCTGGCTGGATGGATAGCAGGAAGCCTTCCGATGGCGGGTCTTCGGCGGCATTGTCATCCGCCAGAGCGTTGTAGAGATCAAGCGCGCGGGCAGCGTTTTCGGGGGTGCCCACGTCGAGGAGGCAGGAAAAGTGCGTGAAATAGTCGGCCATGACGGTCTCCGGACATGACATGGCTCGGCATAAGGCCGAGCCGAATGGGATTAAATGGGTGAAGCTCAGGCGGCCAGCGGCAGGCAAAGCAAATCGGCCGAGGTTTCGCGCCAGAAGGGATCGACCAATCGGGCCTCCAGCGCAGCGGCGCGGTAACGCAGCCGTCTCGCATCACCGGGGTCTGAGGCACGGAATGCCATACCGCGCAGGCGGCTGGCCTCGGTCACGATCCTGCGTGCCTCGGCATCGCATGAGACGGGCTGTTGCCAGAGGATAATGCCGGCGCGGATTTCACCGGCGAGGACGAGGCGCTGATCTCGGTCCTGAATGAGCATGATGCGCGGCTGAAAATACGGGAACCTGTCTGGCCCCGTGCAAATATCACCGCGCGCCACGCGCAAGGCCGCGGCCTGGATGGCCTCTTCCGGTGACGAGCATTCCCCAAGCGGGATCATGCGGTCGAAGCTGTTCGCCGCGTCACTGGCGTCATAGCTGGCCACGCCGAGGCACGAGATGCGCAGCGGCAGCTTTTGCGCTCGATAAAGCGCCGGCAGAACATCGGCAGCCAGAATATGACCGATGGAACGGAAGGTGTCAGAATGGGCAAAGGTCATCGGGATCACTCCATGACGGGCGCCGGTGAGCCTCTCTCTCCGACCCTCAACCCGTCACGGCCGAACGGCCCGCACTCTTCCTCTCTGACCGGGGGGCACCCCGGTTCCGCTGCCGGCGATGGGGATCATCGCAAGGCTGAAGGCCCGAAGCGCGGACTGCCGCACTCGGGCCGTCGGCGGTGAGGCGCTTTCGCGCCTTACTCCCACGGGTCCAGCTCCAGCTTCACCATGTCGTCGTCGCCGTCGAATTCGGCGGCGGGGCAAGCGGCGTGGGTGCCGTCCCCGGCTTGGAACACAACGATCGAAACCATCAGCGTGGTGGCGAGGCTGGCGGCGAAGGCGGTGGCATCTGCATAGGACATGGGTTCCGGCTCCTGTCTTTGGAGGCGGGGGACCATCCCCCGCGCGACAGGCGCCCGAAGTGTCTGACCGGATCTGCAATCACCCGAGGGCGTTCGGACTTTTTCCGAATCCCCGAGGGCAGCACGCGCGCGTAAGCCGACCCCTTTGGGGTTGAATGTCAAAGAGACGGATCGGACCAAGGTTTGCGAATGGAAGCGGGGGTGGTTTTTCGCATCTGAAAGAATGCCGGATACCCGTTGCAGATGCTCTGTCGCGCCAGCCTTGCCACCATGCTGGCTTCAGGATCATGTTCCCTTCAGGCCAGAGATGGCTGCCGCTTGTCCGTGTGCAGGGATGCACCGGGGCAGAGTGAAGCTGGAACAGTGGTAGTATTCAACGCGAAGAGTCCAAAGCAGATATTGAACCTGACAAATAAATAGCTTATGTTTTGATCGTCACAAAAGGAGATTTATGCACAGAGGCTTCGATTGAACCGCATTTAGCGGCATCGCTCGGCACATGGGTGCCGATCCTTTTTGCATGACTTTTGTGGAGCTCTCATGGAAAACACAAACTTTATGATCCGGCCCTTCGATGCGGCAACGGATCTGAAAAAACTGTCCAGTATCTGGTTCGAAGCCTCAATGAAGGCGCATCCCTTTATCGGTGAGCCAAGGTTGATCGAACAGCGAAGACTGATCGAAGAGGAATATCTGCCCAAGGCAGAGACTTCAGTAGCTTGCCTTGATGGGGAGGCCGTTGGGTTCATCAGCCTTTTGGGAACCTTCATTGGCGGGATTTTCATCGCACCAGACCGGCAGGGCTTTGGCATCGGTCGTAAACTGATTGCAGATGCACTGGTACGGAAGCAAGAGCTGTCGCTTGAGGTCTATACCGACAATGAACAAGCCGTCCGCTTTTACAGGTCGCTAGGTTTCCAGGAGGTTTCCCGGCGTGTTGTGGATGACTTCGGGTTCCCGTTCCCGAATGCGACTCTCACCCTGAAGAGCTGACAACAGGTCTGGCAGGGCTATTCCTGCCCTGCCAGACCACATTCACAATTGTCCGCTACTCCCCACAAAAGTCCCGATCATAAGGACCTGGCGAGTTGCGGAACCGGAGGGTGGTAAACGAGGCGACCGAAGCCGTCCCGTATGAGTGCTATTCAGCAGCAACCATATGCCGTTCTTCCTCGTCGTCAGCCGGGTCTTCCTCGCAATCGCCGGAAAGGAAATCGGGCAGATCGTCGGCTTCCGCCGCAGCGCCCGATGCCGGATCGACTTCGATGCCATCGTCCACCATGCGCAGCGGCTCAGGCAACCAGCCGGTATCCGCAAGCAGCCGTTCGGCTTCCTTGGCCATGTCGCCCTTCTTCAGGTGCCCGATTAGATCGGCAGCCCGGTCTCCGGCGCCTTCGCGCACGGCTTCGAGAATACGCGGTTTGGTTACACGGCCGAGATAATTGCCAACTGTCGGCCGCCAGCCCACGGCCACCATGTCGAGGCCGGTCGAACGGGCCAGCCGATCAGCCTCCGAAAGGCGGATGTCCAGACCATGCTGACTGACGCCCGTGCCACTGTAAGGGTTGGGCTTCTCGTAGAGCGCGTTGACACCGTAGCTGACGCAATGGGCGAGCAGATCCATGCGCGAACCATCGTCCAGATTGGTCAGCCAGTCCCAGAGAGTGGCATCGTCTGCCGGGACATGATCGCCCCAGCGTTCGTGGCGGTCAGCGATGGCCTTGGCCGACGCGCTGTCGCGCAAATCCTCGGCCTGAGCGGGAAGATGCACCTCCCGGACCTGTGCCTCCAGGCATCCGCGACTGGAATGCGGCATGAAGCAATCCATGACCAGGCGGTGCAGTAGTGCCGTCATGGCAACATGCGGGTTCACTGCCACCGCATCCCGCAGTGCCAGAGTGCGATGCGCGGTCAGTTCACTTATCAGACGATCGGGCAGCGGCTTGATGGTGTCGGCCTCGTCTTCCTCCTCCGTTTCGACCGGCTGGCCGCCCAGCGTGATGACTGCGCGCATGCGGCTTGCCTCCGGTTCTGCCCGCTCGATCACCTCGCCGGTTTCCGGGTCAACGATCTCAGCTTCCAGTTCCGCATGCGTTTCATCCTCGACGCGAACATAGCCGCGCTCGACCAGCAGGGAGCCATCCGAGTCGATACTGACGAAGACGCCAGCCATGCCTATTTGATCGGGGTCGAAGGTCATCGGGCGGCGCTCGAAGGTTTCAAGCGCCTGTTCGATCTCACCGAGGCGGGCGTCGATCTCGTCCGGCAGTTCATCGGCCTCGGCATAGTCCGCTTCGAGCCGGTCATACTCTTTGCGCAGCGTCTCGCGCCTCATACGCTCTTCCTCGGTCAGGTCGACCGTGGTGCCGACAAGATGCCGCAGTCCATGATCGTGACCGTAGGGGAAGGTCATGGCGACCTCGACCCACTTCCACCCTTCGGCAGCGATGGCTTCGGCTTCCGCCTTCAACTTTTCGCCCACCAGCCGGTCGAGCAGCACCGGATCTTGCAGCCAGCCACCATCGTCTTGCTGGAAGAGATCGCGCAGCACGCAGCCGCCAGCCTCCTCATAGGCGTCGATGCCGACGAAGAGCACCCGCTTGTCAGCGGCACGGACCGTAGTTTCGGTCAGCATGCGCCGGATGGTATAGGGCTCTTTCTGCCAGCCGTCCTTGATCCCATCCCAGACCTGTTCCTGGCGGGCATGGTCAGAGCTGACGGTGAAGGCCATGAGCTGCTCCAGCGTCATACCATCCTCGGCGTAAGTCTCCAGCAGCGTGGGCGAAACGGATGCAAGGCGCAGGCGCTGTTTCACCACCTTCGTGTCAACGAAGAAGGCGGCCGCGATCGCTTCCTCGGTCATGCCTTTCTCGCGCATGGTCTGAAACGCGCGAAACTGGTCGAGCGGATGCAGCGGCGCGCGCTCGATATTCTCGGCGAGTGAGACCTCGTCGATCAGCACGTCACTCCCAGCTACCGATACCACGCAGGGCACTGGCGCGACCTTGACGAGGCGCTTCTGCTTGACCAGCAGTTCCAGCGCCCGGAAGCGACGACCGCCGGCAGGCACCTCGAACATGCCGGTTTCCTTGCCTTCGGCATCCACGACCGGGCGGACGTGCAGGGACTGGATCAGCCCACGCCGCGCGATGGACTCGGCCAGTTCCTCGACCGAGATCCCGGCCTTGACGCGCCGGACGTTGGACTGGGAAAGCACCAGCTTGTTGAAGGGAATATCGCGCGAGGACGACAGGGTGATCTTCTGAACGGCAGTGGCCATGTCAGTGACTCCATGACGGACGCCGGTGAGCCTCTCTCTCCGGCTATCAGCCCGTCACCAAGCGAAGCGCCGCCCTCTTCCTCTGAAGAGAGCGACGCCAGCCGCAGAACCTGAAACCCGGAAATCAGGCACTCCGGTTTTCTGTATCGGCGGATGTACGGGAAAAGCACGCGCCGACGCGGTAGAGCAGACGCTCGGCGGCGCGGATGCTTCCGGTCTCACGGGCTGCCTCGGCCTAGACCGAGATCGGGAAATCGCCGGTGAACAGCAGGTCCCGCTCGATGCCCATGCCGAAGGGCAGCCGGACTGACTGCATCTCGCCAAGGCTCCACGAACCCAGTTCGGGATGACCGAGATCCGCCAGGCCGAACATGATGTCGTCATCCTCATCCAGTTCGGTAGCGAGCCAGACGCCTTCACCGATGGGATTGAAGAACTTCACGACCGGGATGTGATCCTGATCGCGCTGGCGGCCATTCGCCAGCAGGCGGTCTCGCTGTGCGCCGGTCAGGAGGATCATGCCGCAGCCCTCCGATCTGTTACGCTCGCATCCGGCTCCTCGACGCCCTCGGCAGGCAGATGCGACAGCAGCCAGTCTGCCGCCTTGCTGGCCTGCGAGGCCGCGCGGACAATGGCGCGGGAATCCTCGCGCATGACCTCCAGCCACGACCCGATATAGTCGGCATGGCGCACCGTCGGCACGATCCCGAGCGCGGCGCAGCTGAAAGCCGCGGTCTGCTCCGCAATCATTTCCTCGAAGGCGTATTTCTTCGAGCCGAACGAGCCGGTCAGATCGCGGTTGAGACGGCTGTGATGGCCGCTGGCGTGACCCAGCTCGTGAAGGGCTGTCCGGTGCCAGTTAATCGGCTCGAAATAGGTTTGCGGCGGCGGGACCATCACGAAATCCTGCGACGGCGCGTAGAAGGCGCGATCGCCGCCGATGCGGAAGTCGATGCCGGTGGCGCGGATCAGCGCCTCGACCTTCGGCTCGATCAGGCCCGGAGGCGGTGGCGGCGCAACGGTGGCGATGTCGTCAGGCAGTCCCTCGCATTGCGCTGCGTTGAAGACGGTGAATCTCTTCATGAACGGGATGGACTGTGCATCGTCGCCGGTTTCGCGAGCGCGGCGTTTCTCGTCCTCGGGCGTGAAGCGGTCGGCATAGACGACGGTGGTGCCGCGCTCGCCCTTCATGACATTGCCGCCGAGCGACAAAGCCTGGCGGAAGGTCAGCCAAGCCTGAGACGGGAAGCCGTGCTGGATGACCGCGCCCCAGAGGATGAGAATGTTGATGCCGGAATAGCTCCGGCCGGTGCTGGCGTTTTTGGGAAGGCCGAGCGGTGCGATATTGGGCGATTTCCCCCACGGCTGCACCCAAGGAAGCCTGCCTTGCTCCAGCTCGGCGATGATCTTGTTGGTAATGTCGTCGTAGAGGGTCGTGCGATCTGCACGGGCGTGCGCGCTGCGGTCGTATCTGGCCATCGGGATTGCTCCGCGACGGGCGCCGGAAGCCTCTCTTCCAGCCCTCAACCCGTCACGGAAAACCCGTCCGCACTCTCACTCTGAAGGGGGCGTTGCGGGGTCTCCCCGCTGATGGGGGTGCGTCGGCAACGCCAGTGCCGACCAGGGGGAAGGTTTTCCCCAAATGCCTCTGTATACTGGACAAAAAGAGCTTTGCTGGTTTCTTATGCAAGCTGGACCGACTCGCGCCAGTCGGAAGACGAATATTGCATGCCGCAATGGCTATCTAAGTATTTCCGAGGAATTTTCGTGGCCCGTTATAACCCAGATGCTGATCTTTCTCCCCTTTACGAGACGATGGATCGTCTTCGCACTGATTGCCTGATCGGCGATGGTTCCCTGCTTTCACCTGGACGCTCACTCTGGACCGCTGAACACTTTGCAGAGTTGCAGCGTACCTACGTGCAGAACCTCGATGAGGGCGAAGGCAAGTTCTTCGAAAAGCTGAAAGTCCAGCTGTCTGACGCAACCGCTGAGGCGCACTGCCTGATGGCCGAGCTGATCTGGCTACTTTATGCCTTCCAGCGTGGCGATGTTTCTCCCCCGACCAAGGATCGGAAAGTTCGAGAGGTTTGGTCCTGGTCAGGCCAGGATTTGCCGCAAGATGTGGCGGCCCTGACCGAGCAGGTTCTTTACGGTGTCGGCCGGGCTGGCCAGGGATATAACAACAATAAATGGCGCGAGCTCGTTCTGTTGATTACCGCCATGCAGGACCTCAAATCCAGGCCTGTTGATGAACGTCAACACCTGCTCGGGAACGGCGGCGCATTTGCCAGTTGGTTCGAGATACAGGTGAACGGCGAAAATCGGCAGTTGCGCCATATCCTGCCCTTCCTGCTTTTTCCTGACAGCTTCGAGCGCATCAGCGCCGGCCAGCATAAACGGGATATTCTGGCTGGCTTCGGGGCCACAACCGCAGCCGATGTCGGTGCTATGAGCATAGCCAAGCTCGATGACGCACTTCTGACTTTGCGCAAGAGCCTTGAAGCCAAGCATGGTTCACATGTCGATTTCTACGAGGGTGACTTCAGGCCTGTCTGGCAAAAGCCGAAAGAAAAGAAGGCGCACTCGACAGATAAACTGGATGAAGAAGCCGTCGTGCCAGCTCCATCCGGTTTTGAACTGAATACGATCTTCTATGGCCCTCCGGGTACGGGCAAGACGTTCAGCACCGCACGACGCGCCGTCGAGATATGTCTAGGCCAGATGGCGTCCGATCAAGGTGCAGTGCGCGCGTCCTATGCGCAACTGGTCGAGGACGGGCGCATCAGCTTCGTCACCTTCCATCAAAGCTATACCTACGAAGATTTCGTCGAGGGACTGCGACCCAAGCCGATGGCATCGGGCGCAGGCTTTACGCTCGAACCCGAAGCAGGTGTGCTGAAAGTGATGGCAGAGCGGGCTTCGAAGCAGGCCGGCAACCATGTCCTCATCATTGACGAGATCAATCGCGCCAACATCTCGAAGGTTCTGGGCGAACTCATCACGCTTCTGGAGGCGGACAAGAGACGGGGAGCGCCTGCGGCGGTCACCGTCACACTTCCTTATTCCAAGACCCCGTTCTCTCTTCCGGCCAATCTGTACATCCTTGGCACGATGAACACGGCCGATAGATCCATCTCGCTGCTGGACACAGCACTGCGTCGGCGTTTCGTGTTTGAGGAACTGCCGCCTGATCCCTCAGAACTCACAGGCATCGAACTCGACGATAGTGCGCTCGATCTTGCAGCCATTTTGGACAACCTCAATTTGCGCCTTGTCTATTTCCTGGGAGAGGATGCCCAGATCGGCCACGCCTGGTTTATGGGCATCAAGACGAAAGCCGACCTCGATCGCGTCATGGCATTCAAAGTCATCCCGCTGCTGTGTGAGTATTTCCATGACGACATTGAACGGGTTCGTATTGTTCTGGGTGGCGGCGACGGTTTCCTGAATCGAACCCCTATTCCGGTTCCCAAAGGGGCTGAGGGATTTGCTGAGGATCGGTATCGCTACTCCGATGTCTTTCGGGAAGAAGGCGCATACCCTGAAGCAGCTTACATGGCTCTTCTGGGACAGGAATAATGCCCAAACAGAAAAGCCATTACTCGCTGCCGGAATGGTCCTCCCTGCCCATTGGACCCGACGGAATCAGCGAAGGACAAGCCGAGCAACTGCATCTTGCCGCAATCACGGCTGCCCGCAGGCTTGGTGTGGCAAAGAACGGCGTGCTGGCGCGCGGTTTTCGGAAGCTGGAAACCAAGCAGGTTTGCGGCATTATTTCCGTTCCAGGGATAAGTTTGGAAATCCTGCCCAAGCTCACCGACGAGGACGGTGCATTGCGAGCAACCCTTGTGCGGATGATTGCGGTCGCCTTCGACATTCCGCTTTCAGAAGGGCAGATCGCGCAGATGGGCGCACAGGAGAGCGACCTTCTCGAAGCCTTTATCAATCTGTTTGTCACCCGCCTTGCGGAACAAGCGAAATCCGGTCTGACGCGCGACTATGTGCCTGAGGAGGATGTTTTACCTAAACTGCGGGGGGCGCTCGATGTGAGGCAGCAGATCGTTCGCCGCTCAGTTGATCCTTCCCGCCTGCATTGCCGGTTTGACGAGTTTTCCGAGAACACGCCGCTCAACCGGCTGTTCAAGGCCAGCCTGTTGCGCATTATCTCCTTTGTGCGCTCCGAGCCTCTGCGTCGCCGGATCGCTAACCTGACAGCGCGCTTCGCCGACATCCCCGCCAGCCCCGTCCCCCTGAGGGAGCGGATCGTCTGGAACAGGATGAATGAGCGCTTTCGTCAAGCGCATATACTCGCGCGTATGTTGCTGGAAGCAGAGTGGCAAAGCACGAGTTCCGGACACGGCACGGGCATTTCGTTGCTCTTCCCGATGAACCTGCTGTTTGAACGGTATGTTGCCCGCTGGCTGCAACGGGTTCTTCCGTCCGGGTCAGTTTCGGTTCAACGCCGCCAGCACACCCTGTTGCAGCATGGGGCCTACCCGCTGATCCCCGACATTGTCATTGACACGCCTGAAGGCCCACTGGTCATTGACACAAAATGGAAGGATCTGGGCGAACAGCCCGGCTCCGCGCCAAATGTGAGCCAAGCCGATCTTTATCAACTCGCGTCCTATGGGGCGGTCTATAAAGCAAGCCGCGTCATACTTCTTTATCCTGGACGGAAGCGCACGCCACCAACGATATGGCACTATACCGCCACAGACCGCAGAGTGGAAATCTGGCAAGTCGATTTGGCTCAGGTCCAACAAAGAAAGGATTGGGAGATCATCATTTACGCCATGATCCATTACACGAAAAACGGCATTCTTCCCAGGGCAGATATCCTGCTGACGAGATTAGTTTCGTGATGAGCCTGCAGGCGGCCCGAGCAATATTTGAGAGAAATAGAGAAGCAATGAAAATTCATGGCTTCAGAAGCAGCTAGAGCCATGCAAAAATACTCATTGCACCGATCCGAATCGGACATCTCATGATGTATAATTACAGAACTAACGACTAGACGGTGGAATTATATTTGGGGGCGTGGAAATTGAAGCTACACAATGTGAAGATTGAAAACTTCCGATTGCTGCAGGACGTCGAGATTGGTTTCGAAGATAGAACCACGCTGATCGTGGGACGAAACAATAGCGGCAAAACATCGATTGCAGAGCTTTTCCGCCGACTCCTCTCAGAAAAGACTCTCACCTTCCGTCTCGAAGATTTTTCTCTCGGTTGTCACGAGAAATTCTGGAACGCTTTTGAGGCGTTCAGTGCCGGAGCGGAGGTATCCGACGTACTGGATACCCTTCCCGTTATTCGTATAATAATTGATGTTTTATACGACGTTGACATGCCAGCCCTTGGAGCATTAGGCGAGTGCATCATCGACCTAAATCCAGATTGTACATATGCGCGTCTTGTCCTGACTTTTGGCCCTCGACCCTATGCAACTGCATTGCTCTTCGCCGATCTCCCTGCACCAGAAGAAGATGGAGAGAGTGCCAAAAGTGCGCTTTTCCGTGCTCTGGGAGCACGGGTTCCTGTCGCCTACAGCTCGGTATTAGAGGCGATTGATCCTAACGACCCCACGAATAGGAAGCCTCTCGAAACGAGAATGCTCACTACTATAATACAAGGCGGTTTCATCAATGCACAACGGGGATTGGACGATGACACGAAACGCGAACGAGATGTTCTTGGAAAAGTAGTAGAAATACTTTTTCAGTCGGCGCTAAACGATCCGATCGATCCTGAAAAAAGGACTACCGCCGAGCAGCTGAAAATCGCTGTCGAAGGCATTCAAAGCGATCTGCACAGCGACTTCAATGTAAAGCTCACATCGCTGCTGCCCACCTTCGAGCTGTTCGGCTACCCCGGACTGGCTGACCCAGGGCTCATCACTGAGACAAGCTTTGACGTCGAGAGATTGCTGAGCGATCACACCAAGGTCCGCTATGTCGGGAAAAACGGGATAACACTTCCAGAAACCTATAATGGTCTCGGCGTGCGTAATCTCGTCTTCATGCTACTGCAAATCTTGCGCTTCTTTCGTGAGTATCAGGCGACACCGACGGCGGCTGGCGTGCATCTAATCTTTATCGAAGAGCCGGAAGCGCACCTTCATCCCCAGATGCAGGAGGTATTCATTCGGCAACTCGATCAGATCACGAATGCTTTCGTCACTCAATTGAATGATAACCTCCCTTGGCCTGTCCAGTTTGTAGTTACGACGCATTCTCCGCACATGGCTAACGAGGCCCGCTTTGAATCCATGCGTTATTTCCTGTCGAAGGCGGACGAAGATGGCGTTCGGCGAACCATCATCAAAGACCTGCGCCGGGGCATGGGAGCTGCGCCCGAGCCTGATCGGGAGTTTCTGCATCAGTATTTGACCCTCACACGTTGCGATCTGTTCTTTGCAGATAAGGCCGTCTTGATCGAGGGAACGTCGGAACGCCTCCTCCTTCCGACAATGATTCGAAAAACGGACAGTGCGGCACCTGGAGCACCGCAACTGGGGAGCCAATACCTAACAGTCATGGAAGTAGGCGGAGCCTATGCTCATCGCTTCTTCGATTTGCTGACGTTCCTCGAACTCCGCACATTGATTATTACGGACATAGATACGGTTCGTCCCAATGCAAACAACAAGCGCGAGGCCGTACCTGTCGCGCAAGGGCAATTCACAAGCAACGGTTGTCTGAAGGCATTGTACGGTGCCGATATATCCCCGGCTGCCTTGCTCATCAAAACACCAGGCGAGAAGATTACCAATGGCAGGCGCATCGCATACCAGATTCCCGAACAGGATGGTGGAGCTTGCGGGCGCAGCTTCGAAGATGCGTTCATAATCGCGAACCCTGGCCTTTTCGCGCTTGGGGAGGAAGATGTTGCAGCGGCGGCGTATGAACTCGCTGCGGAGCAGAAAAAGTCCGCCTTTGCTCTGCAGTATGCGATCACAAACACCGAATGGAGTGTTCCCCGATACATCGCTGAAGGTTTGAGGTGGTTGGCACAGGGTAATCCTGCTCCTGTGGCCCCCCCAGAGGCAGTAGCGGTCGAAATCCTCGCCGAAGCTGCCGGCCTCGAGATCGACGCGATCCAGGAAGACGAACATGGCTGAGGGACAAGAAAGCCCAGCAGATGCCGCTGGTCGCATTGCTCTGGAACGCATGTTCGCTTGCTTGGATGAAGGACGCAGCTTTCGCCTAGAGGCCGGTGCTGGCGCAGGAAAGACCTACTCTCTTGAGAAAGCACTTCGCAGATTGATTGAAAAGCAAGGCTCCGCGTTGCTGCGGCAGCGCCAACAAATTGGCTGCATCACCTACACCAACGTCGCCAAAGACGAAATCATTGCCAGAACGAACGCGCATCCTGCCGTGAGACCCGAAACCGTTCACGGTTTTTGCTGGTCAGTCCTCCAAGATTTCCAGCCTACACTTCGTGAACTGGTTCCCGGGTTACCGACATGGGAAGAGCGACTTGCGGACACCGGCGGCATCGGTCAGCGTCGTATCCACTATGAACTCGGCTACCCCGGCGTTACGGACGATCAGGTTTCACTTCGCCATGAAGATGTACTGTCACTGATGATCCAGGCGATAAGCCGCCCCAAGTTTCGCCGAGTTCTGACTTCGCGATATCCCATTCTGCTTATCGACGAATATCAGGACACGGATGCCGGATTCGTTGATGCGTTGAAAGAATGGTTTCTTGATAGAGGTGAAGGCCCGTTGATCGGTCTTTTCGGCGACCATTGGCAGAAGATTTACGGCGAGGGATGCGGGCTGGTGGAGCACCAGACACTTGAGGTTATCGACAAGCAAGCGAACTTCCGATCGGTCGATCCGATTGTGCAAGTCCTGAACCGTATGCGCCCAGACTTGCCGCAGATGGTTAGCGATCCCGCTGCGCAGGGTGAGGCCCGTGTATTTCATACAAACGACTGGCCGGGGCAGCGGCGAACCGGACAAGGAGGAGGCCACTGGAAAGATGACACCAGTCCTGAGGCAGCTCGTGCTTACTTTCAGTGTGTGAAGGATCGGCTGTCTGCCGAAGGCTGGGATCTGTCTGTAGAGAAAACCAAAATCCTAATGCTCAGTCATAGTATTCTTGCTCGGGAACAGGGCTACGAAAACATTCGGAGCATCTATGGCCAGTTCAACGATCCCTGGTTGAAGAAGGAAGATCCTCACATCAAGTTTCTTGCGGACCAGCTTGAACCCGCTTGCGCGGCATTTGAGGCCAACCGTTATGGGGAAATGTTCGAGGCATTCGGGTCCAGTATGCCACGCATCCGCTGTCACGAAGACAAAATTGCCTGGACCAATGGCATGAACGCTCTCATCGCGTTGCGGCAGACCGGAACGATTGGTGAAATAATCGATTTCATCGCCGCCCAGCCGCACATGCGGCTGCCGGCCGCTGTGGAACAACGCGAAGCGAAGCTCGCTGAGGCAGGAGATGAACCCGTGGAAGGAGAGTCGCGCCGGATCACCCAACTTCGAGGGCTGCGGGCGGTTAGCTATACGGAATTGATAGCTTTGGATCGTTTCATCGACGGGCACACGCCATTTGCCACAAAGCACGGCGTGAAGGGCGCGGAGTTCGAGAATGTTTTGGTGATCGTGGGACGTGGCTGGAACAAGTACAACTTTGTCCAAACCCTAGAATGGATGGATGCAGCGCCTCCCGCTGATAAGCAGGAGTTCTTCGAGAACAATCGAAATTTGTTCTATGTTGCATGTTCGCGACCCCAGGTCCGCCTAGCGTTGCTGTTCACGCAACTCGTTAGTCCCGCAGCGATGGCGAAGCTCACAGAGCTGTTTGGTGAGAACAATCTCGTCGCTCTGCCTCCTGATCCGGTCGCAGCATGAGAGCTACTCTGAACCCACTTCAAGAAGCACATGGAGACTATCGTCCAAAACCAGAGCCCGTTGTCTCACACGATCGAACATACGATAAGCCCCGCGATTTCATGCAAGACGCATTTCCTCGACAGCATGGTTCGCGGGGCAATCTACATCATGCCGTCGCTCGATATCGAGTCGGCGAGCTGCCGATAGCCCAGAAGCCAACTAGAATGACTGAGAAATGATGGGGTTCGATCTGAGACAAAAAATTACCGAAAGCGGCTACGCCCTAATCTCCCAGCATCGTCCTAATGCTGACATCGTCGAAGTCGCTAACGAACTCGGCGATCCGCTCACGCCTTGGGAAGGCGGCCTTGTCCAAACTTTAATTCCTCGCGAAGAATCGACTCCGAATACATATAGCGGGAACTTTGGACTGGGCCGTTTTCCGTTTCATACCGATCTTGCCCATTGGCGCAGACCACCGCGCTACTTACTCCTACGATGCCTAATTGGATATGATGACGTTCCCACATTGCTGATCGATGGCCGCGCGCTCGTCAACACCATTTCTCGAGACACTCTCGCACGCGCAATCTTCAAGCCACGCCGGCCCCGCGATGGAGCCCTTGCGCTTCTTCGCCTGCTCGAACGTACGTCGGATGGCACCGATCTCCTACGATGGGATGAAATATTTCTTCAGCCAGCGAGCAAAGTTGGCGACACCGCCGACGCCCAGATTCGTAATTGGCTTGCGAAACGTGCCTCGCTGTCGATTGCCCTCATTCGTCCGGGGGATACCCTGATAATCGACAACTGGCGCATGCTGCATGCCCGTTCGCCGATACCGCTAGGACGAGAGGATCGTTCTATTGAGAGAGTATATTTGGGAGGGCTAAAATGAAGCCGACAATCAAGCCGGGCGCAACGCCGGCAACCTTCGATCCGGAGGCACTCTACGCGAAAGCTGTGCGCTACATCCAGAACATGGATGAATATGACAGCGATAAATGGGAATATGCTCTCTGGTCGAGCCTCGCTCTAGAATTTCTTGCCCGCGCCGCTCTTGCAAATGTAAGCCCCGCGCTGCTTGCAGAAGCCGATAAAAATGGATCGAACCTCTATTTTGCGCTTGGCTTCACTCCGTTCGAAGAGAGGTTCTCGCCGAGATCCATCGCAATCAGCGAGGTGTTCAAGCGCCTCTCAGGGATACTGCCGGAGTTCACCAAGGAGCACGAGAGCTTCGGTGTCGTGCATACCGGTAAGCGCAATGCCGAGCTTCATACTGGCGAACTCGCATTCGAGGGAATTAGGGGATCGACCTGGCAACCAAGATTCTATCAGACTTGCCAAATCCTTCTGACGTCAATGAGCATCCCACTTGATGAATTCCTTGGCGAAGACGAAGCGGAGGTTGCCAGGAAGCTGATCGATGCAGCTGCAGATGAGAGCGCGAAAGCCGTGAGGGGCGACGTTGAGGCGCACAAGAAGGTCTGGAACGCCAAGCCAGAACACGAGCGTACGACGCTGCAAACGCAGGCGTCAGTGTGGGCCAGCCGTCAAAACGGTCATAGAGTCGACTGTCCGTCATGTGCGTCGACCGCACTTGTGCTGGGAGAGCCGGTTTCAGCCCCAACGCAGAAGCTCGACGACGACGAAATCATTGAGACGCAGGAGTACCTCCCGACGCATTTTGAATGCGTAGCCTGCGGCCTCAAGATTGCCGGACTCTCCAAACTCGCAGCCGTTGGGCTCAGCGACCGATACAAGAAGAAGCAGACCTACGATGCAGCAGAATATTATGCTCCTGCTGACGATTGGTCCGGCTACGAAGACGACAATAACGAACGTTGATAGTTGGCTCCAAGGTAACTTGGCCCGATACACCATTGATGCGCTGCGGAGAGCTCTGGAGAGAGCCTAAAGAAAACTAGCTGCCACAGAGCGGCCGAAGGAGAAGTCTATGGGGGCGCGAGATGAGTTCTCACCCAGAACCAAACAAACACTTGCAGAACGAGCTGCGCACTTCTGTTCGAATCCTGACTGCCTTAAGTTGACTGCGGGGCCACATTCGGATCAGGAGAAGAGCCTGAGAACCGGTCATGCCGCTCACATTAGGGCCGCCGCAAGCAACGGGCCACGCTACGATGAGAACCAAACTCCGGAACAGCGCAAGCACATCTCAAATGGCTTGTGGCTTTGCAGGGAATGCGGTGACATCGTTGATAAGGATTCTTCGCCTCACAAGCCCGAACTTCTCCGTCAGTGGAAACGTGACCATGAGGCGTTGATCGCGGAGGTTCGCACGAAAGGCTACGCGCAAAGCCTCGTGCTTCTGCAAACACGGCAACAGGCACCCCAGCTTGCGAAGGACATAGTCTCAGAATTTGAGGACCACCGCGCAATCTGGGAGTCGTTTGACGCAGAGTTCCCCGACCGGGTTCGCCAATCGCTGGACCGTCTGCGGTTCAGGTTACTTGATTTACGAAAGGGACTACCCCAGGGTGGCGAACTGGATCTGGTACTCCAATCATTGACGAAAACGATCCTAACGTTCTTCGTTCAAGTTGAAGAAATCGACTTGGTGACGCTACGTTGCGACAGCGGAAACCCCAGTTGGTTGCGGTTTAGAGATGCGCTAGCGACGCTGCGGAAGTCGGTTGGACTGCAGCTTTTCCATCTTTGCGATGCTTACAAGACTAGTCCCACCGATGAACTAGCACAAATAATGCCCCAAACCGACTAACAGAGCGATAGTGGAGTACATCGCCACCAACCGACCCTTCCCTTTTCTACGCCACGGCATCCTATTCACCGCACAGCAATGTCCGAGACCTTCCCTGCAATGACATTCCGCGCTTCCATCATCCCAGCCCCTTTCCGGGGATGGGATTTTGGAGACGATGGCGGTCAAGCGGAACAGGATCAATATCGAGGTTACGCCCTCAACCGGACCCAAAACGGACCGGTACGATCCTTCGCGCAAAGACGCTGCCGTGTTGTCGCTGGCTCGCATGATTGGTCGCCAGATCGCCCGTGAGCAATTTGAACGCAAACTTGCAGCGGAGCGCAAAGCACAACGTGACCTGCGTAGTTGACCTGTAAATTCCCTTGCATTTATACGTGTAATACGTATTATATAAGCAGACCTTTTCTCCTGGAGTCTGCGATGCCAACCACAACCTCCCTCGAATTTCAACGCAAGTTCGGACAGTATCTGAACGAGTCTCACCGTGAGCCGGTAGAGATCACGCGACATGGCCGGCGCGAGTTTGTGCTGATGTCGGCCGCCCAATATGACGCACTACTGTCAGCGGCGCAGCACATGGGCAATACCATCAAAGCCGCCTCCGAACCTGAACAGAATTAACCTGCCCCCTGACACGGAGCTTGAAAGGACTGACCGATGACCCGCGTTGCGCTCTATGCCCGATATTCTTCCGACAATCAGCGCGAGGCGTCGATCGAGGACCAGTTGCGCATCTGCCGCGAGCAGGCGAAGCGCGATAAGTGGAAGATCGTCGGAACCTACCAGGATGCTGGCATTTCAGGCGCGAGCATGATCCTGCGGCCTGGCATCCAGACGCTCCTTCAGGATGCACAGGCAGGCCAGTTCGACATCGTATTGGCAGAGGCACTGGATCGCATAAGTCGTGACCAGGCTGACGTCGCCACCTTCTACAAGCACCTCAAATTTGCTGGCGTTTCGATTGTCACGCTGTCCGAGGGCGAGATCAGCGAGCTTCACGTCGGTCTCAAGGGCACGATGAATGCGCTGTTCCTGAAAGACCTTGCCGTCAAGACTCATCGCGGCATCCGTGGTCGCGTAGAGGAAGGGAAGTCAGGCGGCGGGCTTTGCTTCGGCTACAATGTCGTCAAGCAACTGGATCCGCGCGGTGAACCCGTTCGCGGCGACCGGGAAATCAACCAAGCCGAGGCGAATGTTGTCCGGCGAATCTTCCGCGAGTTCGCCGCTGGCGTTGGCCCACGCACAATCGCCCGCACATTGAACGAGGAAGGCGTCCCCGGTCCAGCTGGCAAGCTCTGGAGCGACACCACCATCCGTGGCCATGTGAAGCGCGGCACGGGGCTGGTCAACAATGAACTCTACATCGGTCGTCTGATCTGGAACCGGCTTCGTTACATCAAAGATCCTTCGACCGGAAAGCGCGTGTCGCGGCTCAACCCGGAATCGGAATGGATCATCAAGGACGTGCCGGAACTGCGGATTGTAGATGATGCGCTTTGGCATTCGGTCCGCGAGCGGCAGGACGCTATCGCCGAGAAATACGTCAATGTCACTGAGGCTGTGCGCAAGCACCACAAAAAGAATCACCTGAACGGCACACGTCGGCCCAAGTCTCTTCTGTCCGGCCTGGTGTTCTGTGGCTGCTGCGGAGGGCCCTACTCGCTTCGCGGCGCTGATCGGTTCGCTTGCTCGAACCACATCAGCAAGGGTGCCTGTTCAAATAGCCGCACGATCCCGCGTGAGGAATTGGAAGCCCGCGTACTCTCCGGCCTGAAGGACCGTATGATGGCGCCTGAAATTGTTGAGGAGGCGATGCGCGCCTATGCGGAGGAGACCAACCGACTGAACCGGGAACGTCGCTCCAGCGGCGATGTCTGGAAAGCGGAATTGGTAAAGATCGAGAAGCAGATCCGCGGCATCATTGAGGCGATCAAGGCCGGCATGTTCCACGAGAGCATGAAAGCAGAGATGGACACGCTGGAGGCACGCAAGGCCGAACTGAACACCTTGCTGGCCGACGCGCCAGAGGACACACCAGACATACTGCCGAGCGCCTCGGCGATCTATGCAAAGAAGGTTTCAGCCCTGGCGAAAGCGCTCAATCGCAAGGAAGAGCGACAGGAAGCGGCAGAGACATTGCGCGGCCTGATTGAGAAAATTGTGCTGACGCCGGGACCAGAACGCGGCGAGCTTTACGCAACGCTGCACGGCGAGTTGGGTACAATCCTCAATTGGACGGAGTTCCAAACCATTGGAAAGGCTGCTAAAACGACAAAACCCGCCGCTGGTGCGACGGGTATGTTAGTATCGGTGGTTGCGGGGGCAGGATTTGAACCTGCGGCCTTCAGGTTATGAGCCTGACGAGCTACCGGGCTGCTCCACCCCGCGTTACCAGCGCAAGTTCGCAGAACTTGTCGCGACAGAGCAAACTCAAGGAGTTTGCGTATACAGGTTTTTGCGTTAGCAAAATACCGATTGCGTAAATCCCATTGGGATTTATCACGACTACGTCATTGCTTTAGCAACGACGGATCTCTGGCGGAGTAAATTGCGCAGCAATTTATCTCCTGTAAGTGGCGCACATGATTTTGTACGCCGTTTTTATTGCCTTTAAAGCTTTTTACTAAACGACGAAAGGCCGCTTATCGCGGCCCTTTGTATCGGCTGGGCCGAAGTTTGTGAATGAGAAGATTGATTGTTGCGTTTTGCAGACCTGGCAGCGACCTAC